>NZ_JBJFZW010000001.1:0-437985 GCF_045033025.1 Ligilactobacillus sp. LYQ139 | reverse complement strand
TATTAACTCCGGCCGTAATGTTAGTTATTGCTAACGCTATCCATAAATATGTTCCCCAACAGGATGTATTGGAAGCATTGGAACAGTTTGCCAAGGACGCCGTAGTGCTGGCAGAAAAGGCTGGCGCGCCGGATAAAATGCAGTATGCCGAGGTTATGCTGCAAGATATGTTGGTACGGGCGGGGTTCGATAAACAGGACACCGACTTATTGCGGGGGTGTCTGGAACACGCCTACTGTGAGCTGAAAGATGACATTGAACGGGTTTACAGCACGCCCAAGATTAAACCAGCCGAGCCGTCCGGAGGTGAGGATTAATGAAACATAAACGCCTATTAGCGTCCGTCCTGGTGGCCGGCGCTTTTTTGTTAGCACCAAGCGTTGCAAGTGCGAACCGTCCGCAAGGGGTTGATTTATCCCGGTATAATAGTTATACAGCACAATTTGGCCGGGCTGATGATGAGTTCGCTATCTGCCAGATTGGTGGTTATCAGGGTGGACTGTACTTGCAGAACACCTATAATTCGCAAGTTGCCACCACGATTGCGCAGGGTAAACGGGCGCATACGTATATCTGGTACCAAGTTGGCGGTAATGCGGGCTTGGGACGGCAGGTGGTTGATTACTTCCTGCCCCGGACACAAACACCGAAAGGGTCAATCATTGCGTTGGACTACGAAGCCGGAGCCAGTTGGAATGTAGAAGCAAATACGGACGCTATCATTGCCGGTATGAATGAGATTAAGCAGGCGGGCTACACGCCAGTCTACTATTCATATAAACCATACACGGTGGCACACGTGGACGTGAACCGCATTGTGCAAGCGTTCGGTAACCAGTCTGTCTGGATAGCAGCGTACCCGTGTCCGGGTAGCACTTATCCGAACTACAATTACTTTCCGTCGATGAACGGGGTTAGCATTTGGCAGTTCGACGATAACTACAACCGCCGGGGTATTGACGGCGACGTGGACTTAACTGGAATTACGTATAACGGTTATCACGGCAATAACCAGCCGAAGCACGAAACCCCAGTAATTAAGCAGGGACAACAGGCTGACAAGACCCCGAAACGGGAAATTAAACCGGGTTACACGGTTAAGGTCAACTTCTCCGCGAACTACTGGGCCACCGGGCAACGCATTCCGAGTTGGGTGAAGGGCAAGGCCTACACCGTACAGGAAGTTCGAGGTAACCGGGTCTTATTGTCTGGCATTATGAGTTGGATCAGTAGGCATGACGTGGAGATATTACAGACTGCCCACCAAGCACGGACGGAAAACGCCACTCCAGTTAGCGGGACGTATGTAGTGCAAGCTGGCGATACGTTGAGCGGAATTGCCAGCCGGTATGGCACAACGTGGCAGGCGTTAGCTAGTCTGAACCGCCTGTCGAACCCGAACTACATTTACGTAGGGCAACGGTTGACGGTACGTGGTGGTACAGCCAACGCACGTAGTTACGTAGTGCGTCCAGGCGACAATCTCTCCGTGATTGCTAGCCGGTTAGGCACTTCGGTTTCTCGGTTAGCTTCACTGAACCGCATTCGGAACGTGAACCTGATTTACCCGGGTGAAAAATTGAATTATTAATAACTAGCTCTCCGTATTCAAGCGGAGAGCTTTTTTGTGTATAGCATAAACATATGTAATAATGTAGTTACTGGGAGTTAAGCTCCACTTATTAAGACGACCCCAAGCTGTATGGCTGGGGTCGTTTTGTACATATCAGTCAAAAATAGCGTATAATAAAAACACCCCCGCCGGGCTAATAGCCGTTCGAGAACGGAGTTACCCAACGGGGAGCGACCAAAAGGTCTTTCAATAGACTTATACCGACCTTTCTTGGGTCTGCAAGCTGATTACTTGCGAAATGTGAGGGTGGTATCTCACACGGACGGAGCTGTCGTGAACACAACGCCCAAACATAAAACGACTTCCTGCTGTGGTGGCAAGAGGTCGTTTTTATTGTATAATGCGGGCAGGCAATTAAAGCTGTAAAAAGCAGTAAAAAAGACCGTTTTTAACACATTGACGGTCAAAAAACGGTCAGACAAGCCAGAAACACCTTTGTACCAACGGTGTTTGGTTTCAACAAAAAAAACATAAACGGGGTTAGGGATTAAGGATGAAACAGTATCGCGGTTTTTTAATTGATTTAGATGGAACTATTTATCGTGGGGCGGAACCAATTCCTGCTGGGAAACGATTTATTGAACGTCTTCAAGATAATCATATTCCGTTTTTACTCTTAACTAATAATAGTACGCGAACCCCGCAGATGGTGGTTGACCACTTAGAGCATAATTTTGGAATCCACGTTACCACAGATAATGTGTATACATCCGCAATGGCAACGGCTGATTATTTGGCGAACCAACAAGCTAGCGAACCGCCAACGGTTTACCCAATTGGTGAACGGGGGTTAAAAGAGGCACTTTTTCAGCAAGGGTTTAAGTACGATGAAATTCACCCGGATTACGTTGTTGTTGGATTAGACCGGGATGTCACTTACCATAAGTTTACGGTTGCGACGCTTGCTGTTCGGCGGGGAGCACGGTTAATTGGGACGAATGCTGATAGTAATTTGCCGAGTGAATGGGGAATGATTCCAAGTGCTGGTCCCCTGGTAACTTTCATGGAGTACGCAACGCAAACAAAGGCGCAGTATATTGGAAAACCAGAACCACAAATTATGGACGTAGCGGTAAAACGACTTGGATGTCCGCGTGAAGCGTTGGCTATTGTTGGTGATAACTACATGACTGATATTAAAGCAGGAATTAACGCTCAGGTTGACCAAATTCTTGTTTACACTGGTCTCTCTACCCCAGAATTAGTTGCAGCCCAACCCGTTGCTCCAACGTGGGAAGTTCAGTCGTTGGATGAGGTTCCCGTTAACTCCCATGCTTAAGGTGCGGTTAACAAGTTGGGGCTGGTGGACCGTTATCTTTGCCACGCTGGTTTGTGGAACAGTAACCATAACGATTAACTGCTTTCCGCTGTACGAATGGTTTGTCTATAATCATCACCTAGGAGCGCAGGTTGGGTGGCCTGCTAGGCGGGTAATGATATATTACCTGCAGTTATTGGAGTTTCTTCAGATTCCAGGAGTTCATTTAGGACGCAGCCTCCCCATTACGGCTAAAGCAATGTTTCATCTTCATCAGGTGAAGGTCTTTATGATGATTAATAACTGTTTTACCTGTGGTTTAATTCCCGTAGCTTGGATTGGCTGGCGTCATCTTAGGGCTCGTCGGGAGCGGTGGTTATTACTACGCCCATTGGCATGGACTGCTTTAGGATTAATTATGGTGATGGGTTGGATGTGCCTTGATTTTAATTCCTTTTTTATTACCTTTCACCAGATCCTTTTCCAAAACAATGATTGGCTATTTAATCCAAAAACGGATCCCGTCATTAAACTTCTTCCAGAATCGTTCTTTGCTGCAAGTTTTGGGGTGGTGGTTGGATTAATTGGAGTTGAGATGGCCATGATATGGTGGATCTGCTGGAAAGAATTATGGAATGATGAGGCGAGTGGTTTAGGATAATAACCGGAAAAATGCAGGCAACTAACTGGCAATATGGTATGATATTGAAGGAAAATGGTTCGGTCTTGTAACCAGCTATTAATCTGCGCCGGAAGAAAATTCACGGCAAAGAGGAATGACGATATGCCAAGGATTATTGTGACACTTTTGATAACAGCGTTAATTGCAACGCTTTTAACACCGTTAGTTCGGAAAATCGCGCAGCGGATTGGTGCGTTGGACCGCCCGAATGCTCGGCGGGTTAACCAGGTTCCCATGCCGACAATGGGTGGATTAGCAATTTTTATTGCGTTTGCTGTTGCTAATTTTTGTTTGTTGCGGGATCAATATCCCGGGCGCCAGCTAACCTGGTTGTTTGTTGCAGAGTGCGTAATTATTATTACGGGAATGCTCGATGATCTTTTTGAGCTCCGTCCGTTTCAAAAATTAATTGGAATAACGATTGCGGCTGTAATAACGTATTGTGCAGGAATTCGGATGGCAATGGTTACCTTACCGTTTACCGGAGAAGTGCATCTGCACTGGTTGAGTTTGCCAGCAACATTAGTTTGGATTATTGCAATCACTAATGCCCTTAATCTAATTGACGGGCTAGACGGCTTGGCTACCGGGGTGGCATGCATTGCATTGACGACAAGTGCGCTGATTGGTTACTTTTTTCTGGGGACGGCTAATATCTTTGTTTCGATTATGATGTTGGTGTTAGTTGCGGCAATGCTGGGCTTCTTGCCGTACAATTTTTATCCAGCTAAGATTTACTTGGGTGATACCGGATCGCTGTTTATCGGGTTTATGATTGCTGTTTTCTCACTTTATGGGTTGAAGAACGCCACAATCATTTCAGTGATTATTCCCGTGATTATTTTGGGGGTGCCTATCACTGATACGGTGTCGGCGATTCTCCGTCGGGCGCTCAACAAAAAGCCCATTATGCAGGCGGATAAACATCATCTTCATCACCGTTTAATGGCCATGGGTTTATCCCACCGGCAAACAGTGCTGGTAATTTACGGGATTGCTTTAATCTTTTCGTTGATTTCGTTGCTATACGCACTGTCTAGTTTTTGGGGAGCGCTAATTTTAACGGTAGCCGTTTTACTAGGGGTGGAATTGTTCGTCGAAGCAATCGGACTTGTTGGTAGTCACCGGCAACCATTGTTAGACTTGATTCGGATTATTGTCTTGCGGGAAGAGCCGCAGGATGGTCGGCGCCATTAATGATAGGGACAATAAAAAAGCTGGGACATGGTGATATGTCTCAGCTTTTTACGATGTCTTGTTTTACATAGCACTAAACAATTGTCGTTCCGTGAACCTGGCTTATTTTAAGGGCGGTAACTAGTTTTTCGTAGTTATCACGGGTAACACCACCGCCTGGCATAATTACAATTCGTTCGGCGGCATAGTCGATTAGCTGGCGGAGGTGGTCAAGATTGGCTGTAATTGGATTTGATGCAGCTCCCCCGTGAGTTAAAATTCGGTCGAATCCCCGGTTAACCAGGTAATCGATTGTTTGTTTTTGTTGCGGCCATGCTAGTTCATCGAAAGCCATGTGCATGACTAGTTGCATTCCTCCAGCAGCTGCACTTAATTGGTCCATTACCTCAACGTCAAGTGTTTTTTGGGGGGTGAGAGCGCCAAAAGCAACGGCATCAATTCCAAGGGCTTGAGCCTCAAAAATATCTGCCTCCATTATTTTGACTTCAGTGTCAGTATAAATAAAATTTCCTCCGCGTGGCCGAATCATTGCAGTTACTGGGATATGAAACTCAGCAGCATATTTATGGGTTTCTGCCATTACCCCCTTACTTGGAGTAGTTCCACCAACGGCGAGGTTGTCACAGAGTTCAATTCGCCGGGCGCCGTTTTGAATGACGGTCGGAACGGCCGTAAAGTTTTCAACGCATGCTTCCTTAATAATCATAATTGTCTCTCCATTTCTAGTTGATTAATGGTTAACGGGATGCGCAAATGAGACACAGATGGCCTCTGGAGTAGCAATTCCTTGTTGGATAATGGTTAATTTTCCGGTTTGCTGATCCCGGGCATAAAGGGTGCCGCTATCGCTTTTTTGGTTAACCGCAAGAACAAAATGCTCTGTAGGGTCAAGCGCAAAGTCTCGTGGAAAGTCGCCTGCCGTACTTATTTGTTGGATAAGGTTTAGGGTTTTATTTTGGGTAGCGAAGACGGCAATCGTGTTATAACCCCGGTTTGAAACGTATACAAACCGACCGTCTGTGCTTACCCGAACGGCTGCACAACCGTTATATTTTGTCCAGTCGGTCGGGATTGTGGGAACAGTTTGTTCAATCCGGAAAAGACCGGTGAGGGGCTCGTATTGTAGGCGAGAAATCTGACTACTTAGTTCGCCAACAACGTAGGCCGTGTTTGAATGGGGGACGAATGTAAGGTGCCGCGGGCCGTAACCGGCCGGGAAATGAACAACTGCTTGAACACTAAGCTCTCCGTGGCTGGTGATGTTATACGTTGTTAACGTATCGCTTCCGAGGTCAATCGCAAAAAGGCGTTTGTCTGGGGTAAGCCCACACATGTGAACGTGAGCGCTCTTCTGTTCTGGCCGGGGACCACTTCCTGTGTGCTGGATGGTAACGCCCCGACTTAACGTATGATCAGGATTTAGCCGGTAGCTCGTGATTGTTCCTTTATGATAATTGGCGGCAAAGACCAGTTGTCGGTCATTATCAATGCACACGTGGCACGGGTTAGGACCGTCGTCTAGCACCCGATTGTTTAACCGGTGGCGGTTCATCGCGTAACTTAATACGCCGCCTTGGCCCCACTGGGAAGCAATGCTAATTAACTGGCCATCAGGCGTTTGTTGTAAATAGGTAGGGTTTTCGACCTCGAGGTATAGTTGCGGTTCATCCACTTGCCCCGTGATGGTGTCAAGGGTTCCGGCGTAAATTCCTTGGCTGGTTTTTTTGGTATACGTTCCAAGTAAAAAGTGCTCTTTCATTCCATTACCCTCCGTATAATTACTCTGTTTTAGTATATCATTTCACCCACAGAAGCGAAGGTGCAGTGTGGTAAAATGAGAGCTGAATTGATAGGAGTGACGGATGATGAAAGCTGTAGTTAAAGAAATTGGATCCGATGCGCTTCAACAGGGTGATCCATTTTTGGTCTTATTCGAAGAAGACGCGGCGCCCATGCTCCGGCAGGTAGCGGTTCTTCAGCAATTTATTGACCGAACACCGGTAACCTTACAGGCAGGAAAGCAGATTATGATTGGCGATCAGGAGTACACGATAACTTTTATTGGTCCGGTTGCAAATGAGAACTTAATAACGATCGGGCACACTGTTTTGGTTTTTGATGACGTACCAGCAGAGCCGCGGCATAACGGAATTTACCTTACACCTAAGCGGATACCCCGAATTGAACCGGGAATGACCATCACTTACGGGGAGGAATAGTAGTGGCTAAGCAAAAAAAACTTAAAAAAACAAACGAGGAACGGTATTTAGACCAACATGGGATTGTGTATACCGAGAAGAACTTTGACTGGGTTGGTCGGGGGCAGGCGGCCCTGGATGATGCAGCTGCTGTGGGAGTGGCTGCTAAGAGTATTCTAAAAACGATTGTGTTGCAAGCTAACAATGATCCGCACGACTACCTGGTTGTTTGTTTACCGGTTGAAGATGAAATTGATTTGAAGACCGTTGCCCGGGAACTAGGGAAAAAACAGCTTCATTTAGCTGATGCGAAGCGGCTAGTTAACATTACGGGATACGTTCATGGAGCCAATACACCGATCGGAATTCATGCGAATAAGGGATTTCCAATTTACTTCGACGAACGAATTCGGGAGTTTTCAGAAATTTCTGTATCGGCTGGAAAGCTTGGCCGGTCTGTTCGGGTGAACAGGGCGGCATTGGTTAATTTGGTGGAAGGCCAGTATATCCATGTTATTCACGGATAAGGGTTGTGTTCTAGAAGTTAACGTGTTAGATTAAGAATGCATTTAGCAATTATTTAATTGGGTTGTTGCTAATCATTAACGTAGCCGTTCGCCGTGCCCACACCGAATGGTTACGCTTTTTTTATGGATGAAAGAGGAATGGATTATGACTAACCATATTGTGTTATTTGAACCGCTGATGCCTGCTAATACCGGAAACATTGCCCGAACCTGCGCGGGAACTAATACGGTCTTGCACCTCATTAAACCGTTAGGGTTTTCGACAGATGATAAGTACCTTAAGCGGGCAGGGTTAGACTATTGGGATAAGGTTAGGATTGTGTACCACGATAACTTACCCGCATTTATGGGAACGTTAACGGGGGCCGAAGACCTTCATATTGTTTCTAAGTTTGCGCTGCATGATTATGCTAGCGTTAATTATAACCGCCCAGAACGTGATCAGTATTTCCTGTTTGGAAAGGAAACAACGGGATTGCCTGAGCCGTTTATGCGTCAACATCCTGCCGAATGTATTCGGATTCCTCAAAATGATGAACATATTCGGGCGTTGAACTTATCCAATACCGCGGCAATTATTATCTATGAGGCGCTCCGGCAGCAGGCTTTTCCGCATCTTGAGCGGGTTCACCGGTACGAAAACGATAAATTAAAGTAGGGAGGGACACCATGGCACGGAAGCAAACAACTCCCCAGAAGAAATCAGCTTCCCGGAAAAAGAGGGCTAAAAAGGCTTCTCAACAAGTAAGCGCCCGTTCTTTGCGGGTTAGCGGGGTAGTGGTGACATTAGTGGCCGCTCTTGGCCTTTTTAAGCTTGGCTTTATTGGAACATTAATTGATAACGTTGTTCGGCTTGTTTGGGGTGATGCCTACCAACTGGGAAATATCTTGGGGCTTATTTTGGGGGCCTTTTTATTAGTTACTGCTAAGTGGCCTAAGATAACAGCGCGGTATGGAGGCGGTGGAGCTCTCGTTTACTTCGGGGTAATGCTCTTTTTAACCATTCATACCACTACGGCCCTGGGAGCGCATAGCCACTTTATTCGGATTACGTGGAACACAATTGTCAACGATCTGCTCGGAGGAAGTGTTGCCAGTTCGGTTGGGGGCGGACTAATCGGAGCAGTGGCATATACCGGGACGTTTTTCCTAGTTGCCCAACCAGGGAGTTATTTGGTGGCTGGGTTGGCAGTAATTATTGGTTTGTGCGTTCTTAGCGGGGTAACCGTTCAGGAAATGATTGATGGAATGGGACGAATTATGCAAGCCGGGTTACAGCATTGCGGTATGTGGGGCCACCAGTTAATGGCAACGTTGCGGGAACGTCGGGCAAGCCAGCAGACCGCTAAGGAGCAAAAGCCCGCTTGTGTGACCCCAACGGCTTCTCCGAAGCAAGATGATGTCGAACAGTTCCCGCAGTCGGTGGCTGACCGTACGGGGAACAGCGTTAAGGAAAGTACACTTAATACGCAGGTGGCAAACTGGAGTGACCAATCCCCCGCACCCCAAAAGTCTGCTGCTCAATCAGTTGAGATTTCAGCAACCAAGGCAAATCCTAACTACCAGTTACCGCCAATCAGCCTGTTGCAAGATGTCGCCCCAACCGATCAGAGCAAGGACAGGAAAATTATTGCTAAGAATCAACAGGTTTTGCAGCAGACCCTGACAAGCTTTGGGGTGGATGCGGAGATTAAGAATACCATTCTTGGCCCGGCGGTAACGAAGTACGAACTGCACCCCGCGATTGGGGTAAAGGTCAGTAAGATTGTGAACTTAGCGGACGATCTCGCATTAGCGCTGGCAGCCAAGGATATTCGAATTGAGGCCCCCATCCCTGGAAAAGCTTTAATTGGAATTGAAGTGCCTAACCAACAGGTAGCGACGGTTGCGTTTAAGGATATTATTTCTGCCCAGCGAAAGGATCCAAAGAAACCCCTGGAAGTTCCGTTAGGACGGGATGTATCGGGGAACCTAGTGACAGCTGATTTAGCGAAGATGCCCCACCTCTTGATTTCTGGTTCAACTGGAAGCGGAAAATCGGTCGCAATTAACGGCATAATTACGAGTCTCCTAATGAAGTGCCTTCCGGATCAAGTTAAGTTAATGCTGGTGGACCCCAAAAAAGTTGAACTAGCGGTGTATAACGGGATTCCTCACCTGTTGACGCCCGTGGTGACTAACCCGAAAAAGGCGGCAATGGCCCTTAATAAAATGGTTAAGGAAATGGAGCGGCGGTACGATCTATTC
Source organism: Ligilactobacillus sp. LYQ139 (assembly GCF_045033025.1). Taxonomy (NCBI): domain Bacteria; kingdom Bacillati; phylum Bacillota; class Bacilli; order Lactobacillales; family Lactobacillaceae; genus Ligilactobacillus; species Ligilactobacillus sp. LYQ139. The sequence continues at coordinate 428,243 of NZ_JBJFZW010000001.1, read as the reverse complement.
GAAGATACTGGTCAACGAAATATCGCTGACTATAACGCGATGGTTGCGCGTCAGAACGCAGATCAAGGGACCGAAGAGCCGACCTTGCCGTACGTTGTTGTAATCGTTGATGAGTTATCTGACTTAATGATGGTTGCTTCGGATGCGGTTGAAGGCGCGATTATTCGACTTGCACAAAAAGCGCGAGCTGCCGGGATCCACATGATTTTAGCGACGCAGCGGCCGTCTGTCGATGTTATTACTGGGTTAATCAAGGCCAATGTTCCGTCCCGAATGGCCTTTGCGGTGGCGTCAGGAACGGACTCACGGACAATTCTGGATGTGACGGGTGCAGAAAAGCTATTGGGCCGTGGTGATATGTTGTTCAAGCCAATTGATGCGAATAAACCTGTTCGGGTTCAAGGAGCATTTATTTCGAGGCAGGACGTTGAAAATGTGGTTAACTTTGTCAAGCAGCAACAGGAAGCAGAGTACGATGAAGCGTTAAATATTTCAGATGAGGATATCGCGGATTCTCAGCCGACTGAATCAGGGGAGGACGCTTTGTTTGATCAGGTAGTTGATCTTCTTCGCCACGAACAGCGGTGCAGCGTATCGATGTTACAGCGGCGGTTTAAGATTGGGTACAATCGGGCGGCCCGAATTGTTGATGAGTTAGAAAAGAAGGGAATTGTTGGTCCCCAGGATGGGAGCAAACCCCGACAGGTTTTTTTGCCAAAAGATGAATAGCGTTCGTAACATGTAGTGGAGATTAAGTAAATCTCCACTACATGTTGTTTAATAACGGTGGTGTGCATGATAGAAATTATAAATAAGGATTAAATGAAGGGTGAATTAAATATTTGATGCATTCGTTATGATGATTTTTACATCAGCCCAGCGGATGGTCCTCAGGTAAATTACTATTTGTGGTGAAGTGCTTTAGGGGGCTAGTTGATACCCTTAGCGGAGGAATTGGACCGGTTTAAAAAGTCAGGTAGGAAATTAACGGGGATGAGACGATTGGGGGAATAATGATTATTCACGAATGGTTGGTTGGGAGGCTGGTACCCTGAAGTTAACCAGTGAGAAATAGGGGAGCGGCCGTTTTAGTTCTAGAGTGTTCGGTGTATAATTATCCCGCGAATTAATACGGAAGGAGGCGCAGGTATGCGCCGAAGGTTAACAACGGGGGTTCACCTGATGGTTCTCCCTACCAGTCAGTTTAAAACTATCCGGGTGATGGTTTCATTTGCAACGAAGATTATCAGTCCGGAACAGCTTGCTCAGCGGGCCCTCCTAGCAAACATTTTGGAGGTTAGCAGCATGCGGTATCCAACTCAACGGGCGGTTGCGCGGGCGCTGGCGGAGTTGTATGGGGCAAATTTTGGCACGACCGTGGTGCGGAAGGGGACCCGGCATGTGATTAACTTTATTTTAACCATTCCGGCTCCTCAATTTATTCCGGAGCATCCGGCTCTTCTGACTGCTGGCCTTGATTTTTTGCGGGAAATGATTTTTCATCCGTTATTACAACAGGGTCATTTTGAGGATGGCATGGTTGAACAGCAGCGACAGATATTGGACGACTACTTAACAGGAATGGTAGACGATAAGCAGACGCTTGCGGCCCAGCGATTGGCTGAAGAGTACTTTAATGACCCGGCGCAGCAGGTGGACCCGCTAGGAGCGGTTACTGATGTGCGTATGCAAAATGCGATGACATTAGCGGTTGCCTACCAGCAAATGTTAACGGCAGATGAGGTCTTTATTGGTGTTACGGGTGCCGTGGATGAAGTGCCGGTAATTAATGCGGTGGCGGAGCGATTACCGTTTGATCCCCGGTGCCCCCTTGAGCGTGAAGTGACATATCATCAACCAGAACGGGCAATCGTTACTGATCGGGTGTTAAAATTACCTGTCAGTCAGGCTAAGTTTGACCTTGCATTCCGGTTACCAATAGCGTACGGGACGCCGGACTATTATGCTGCCGTGGTAATGAACGGCCTCTTTGGTGGAACGGCGTTATCGTATTTGTTTACAACTGTGCGTGAACAGGCCAGTCTAGCGTATTATGCTAACAGCACGTATGATGTGTTCCGCCAAACCGTAATTGTTGAAACGGGAATTGAAGCCAAAAACGTTACGGTGGTCCGGAATAAGGTGCTGACTCAGTTGCACCGGTTGCAAACGGGGGAGATTTCCTCCGCTCGGTTAGACCAAGTTAAGGCAACGTTGATTAACGATTATCGGGCTAACCTTGATTTACAGGGTACTCCGCTTAATAGGGAACTTACGTGTCAGTTGATAGGACAGTCAGTTAGTGTTGCCAAGGTAATACGACGGATAGAAGCTGTCACGAAGCAAGCCGTTATGCAGTCTGCCCGGAAGTGTCAGTTACAAGCGACAATATTATTGAAAGGGGCGACCGGGGATGCGCCAAATTAAGTACGATCAATTACATGAGACCCGGTATCAGTTAACGTTAGCCAATGGATTACGGGTTAACCTAATGTCGCGTGCTGGGTACCAAAGGAGTTATGCGTTACTAACGGTTAATTACGGTGGAATTGACACGGTCGTAACGTACCGGTCGGGAAAGCGGGTAACGTATCCGGTGGGGACTGCTCATTTTTTGGAACACAAAATGTTTGAAAAACGGGATCACGATGCGCTTGACCTCTTTGGAAAATACGGGGCGGATGCAAACGCCTTTACGAGTTACACCCAAACAAGTTATCTGTTTAGTACAACTACTCACTTAACGGAGTGCTTGCAAATTTTAATTGATTTTGTAACCGATCCGTACTTTTCAGCAAAAGGGGTGGCAAAGGAGCAGGGAATCATTGGGCAGGAGATTCAGATGTACCAGGATGATCCTGAATGGCGACTTCTGGCACAACTGGGACAAAATATGTATCCGCAAACAGCGTTAACTGCTGACGTAGCGGGGACTCAAGAATCGATTGCAGCAATAACGCCAGCAATGTTGTATGCATGTTGGGCAACGTTTTACCAGCCGGCGAACATGACGCTGTTTGTTACGGGCGGGTTTGACGTTCAACGAATTGCCACGTTTCTTCAGCAACTTCCGTTACCTGTCCGGCCGGCGCCGGCGTTTGTCCGGCAGCCTGTTTTATTGGCTTCTCCGGTGCGGTCAACAACGTTGCGGTTGGCGGTCACCCGGCCACGAATTGCGGTAGGATTACGGGGGACAACAGCATCTATTTCAGGAATTCCAGGATTACGGGCCCGCCTTGCCGGGCAAATTGGGCTGTACATGCTCTTTGGTGAAGAGACGACGTTTTATCAGCGACATTATGAAGCTGGCTTGCTGGATGATAGCTTTAGTGCCACCTATGAGTATGAACGGGGCTATCATTTCATGACAATTACGGGGGAAACACCCCGGCCACAGGAATTACGGCGGGTTATTTGCCACCAGCTTACTCAGGCATCGTCGTTATTGTTGAATGCAAACGGCGCATTTGCGCGGGCAAAGCGGGAGTATACGGGACGGTATCTTCAAGCAATTAATTCGCTTGAGGCGGTGGCTGATTCTGCGGCAGCGTTTCCGGGTGATGTGACGTTATTTGAAGCGTTTGGTGAATTGCAGCGGTTAACGCTAGCGGAAGTACGGGCGCAAATGAAAAACATGGTAAGCCAAAAACCGTGCGTAGTAATACTTTTACCGGGAGATGATTAATAATGAAGTGGGCGTTAGTTTGTGGGGCATCCGGTGATATTGGAACGGCCGTTGCGCGGCGGTTAGCGGCGCAGGGTTGGTCGTTGTATCTACATTATCATACGGGAAAAGAGCGAATAGCTTCCTTGATAACTGAGTTACAGACGCAATATTCACGTCAGGATTTTCTCCCCATTGGGGCTGATCTGAGCGCGTTAACCGCTGCGCCGACAATTGCCGAACAGTTATTTAGCTTAGATGCTGTTATTTTTTCTCAGGGAACCACCGAATACGGATTATTTCATGACAGTGATCCGCAACGGTTTGCTTCCATGTTAAAGGTTCAGCTGCAAACACCACTACGGCTGGTGCAGTTGGTTGAAGATAAATTAGCTCACAGTCAGGCCGGCCGAATTGTGTTTGTGGGTTCAGTCTACGGGGGAAGAGGAAGTGCAATGGAAGTGATGTACAGTACCATTAAGGGGGCGTTGAGTGCATTTGCACAGGCCTACAGTCAAGAGGTGGCAGCAACGGGGATTACCGTTAATGTCGTTGCTCCTGGGGCAGTGGATACGCGGATGAATGCAATGTTTGATGATGAAACGCGCGCGGCAGTAGCTGCCGAGGTGCCCGCTGGTCGGTTTGCAACTCCCCAGGAGATTGCGTACTGGATAACGGGGCTACTTCAGCCGGAAGCACAGTATATGACGGGGCAAACGCTTTATGTCACCGGAGGTTGGCTTAAGTAGAAACTGCGGTTTTAAACGGATGGAATGTGCTATACTGATGAGGAACTTGAAGTGGAAATCATTGCTTATTGGAGAGATTCCTGATGGATAATATTGGACAAACATTGAAAGCTGCGCGGGAGAAGAAGGGGTATACCCTTGATGATTTGCAGCAGATTACTAAGATTCAAAAGCGGTACTTAATCGCAATTGAAGAGAACAATTTTGATGCACTTCCAGGGCAATTTTATGTGCGGGCGTTTGTGCGCCAATACGCTAATACCGTTGGTCTCGATGGAGACGCGGTTGTTGCTCAGTTAGTTAAGGAGGGGGCTTCTAGTAGCGCAGCAGGGACGACCGAGCAGCCTCTTTTGCGGCGTCGGCAAAATGGTTCCGTTCCGGTAGCAAAGGATAATGTGTTGGAGCGGGTAAAGCAGCAATTACCGCTAATTACCATTATTGGGGTTGTTGTTTTGATTATTGGCGGGGTTGTGTATGCATCTGTTCGGAATCAGCGGGCAACGCAGCACCAAATTGCACAAACAAGTCGGAAAGTGGCGATCAATAACAACGTTCGCCATCACCATTCAGCGGTGCCGCAAAGTTCCACTAACAGTAATCAGGTAGCCGAAAACGTTCATTCGGCTGCTGTAAGTAGTTCGGTGACATCAATGACGAGTCGTTTGGCTTCTTCGCAGTCTTCAATGACCGCGCATCACAAGAAACAATCGTTTAAGTTAACTAGGAAGAGCGGGAAGACCTTTGTTTACAAAATGAAGAACAACGATGGAAATAACGTGATCCAGTTAACGGGGAAGGCCGCTGAATCGTGGTGTTCCGTTGCCGTTAACGGGGAAACCCTTTGGCAGGGAACGTTAACGGACGGGGTTAGCCGGCAAATTCGAATTCCGGCAGCGGCAACTAACGTTCAGATTAGTCTGGGAAATTCCAAGGGAACGCTAATTAAGTTCAACGGACGAAAATTTAATTTTTTGAAGGCGAACCATAAACTAACCGTGCGAAGTATCGTTATTAACATGGGGACGGTTTCCTCACAAGCAATCAGAACCAAAACAGACGGGACGTTGCAAGCAGCGAACCGGAACTATTAACATCTAGGAAGGAATTAATAGAAAATGAACTTACCAAATAAGTTAACGGTTGGCCGCATCGTGCTGATTCCTATTTTTATGATTTTATTGGCGGTTCCGTGGCAGTGGGGAACTATAACTGTTGCTGGGACGGTGATTACTTGGTCTCACTTAATTGCGGCGCTTGTATTCGCAGGGGCATGTGTGACTGATTTTATTGATGGTCAGATTGCCCGGCGGCAGCACCTTGTCACTAATTTTGGCAAATTTGCTGATCCTTTAGCGGATAAGATGTTAGTGATGACGGCTTTTATCTTTCTTGTTCAGTTGGGAAAGGCTCCGGCTTGGGTGGCAGCAATTATCGTTTGCCGGGAGTTAGCGGTAACGGGGCTGCGCTTAATCGTTATCGAAAACAACGGACAAGTAATGGCAGCAGCGATGCCAGGAAAGATTAAGACGTTTACGCAGATGTTTGCAATTATTTTTCTCCTGTTGAATAATGTCTTTTTTGCTGCCCTTAACTTTCCGATTGGGTTAGTGTTGCTTTATATTTGTTTGTTCTTTACGGTTTACTCGGGGTGTGATTACTTTTACCACAGCCGGGCAGTGTTTGCAGATTCATTCGGGAAAAAATAAGGATGTGATTAAAATTGCGGGCTTGGTAAGCACCATAGCGGTGATTGCTCGGGCCTGTAATTTTTAAATTAATAGAAAACAGGATGATTAGTGCAAGATTAACACGTTAAGGGCGTAATTAATAAATGAAAGGGTTCATGTAATGGAAGAATTGCAACAAGTTGCCCGTCAGGTGGGGGCTAGCTTAATTGAACGTGGAAAGACAATTACTGCGGCTGAGAGTTTAACCGGCGGCCTTTTTCAGGCCACGCTAACGGCGGTTCCTGGAATTTCTGATGTTTTTCCGGGCGGGTTTGTAACTTATTCCAACGAAGCAAAGAGTGCATTGTTGGGGATTCCAGCGCCGGTAATTAACCAGTTTGGGGTTGTTAGTGAAGAAGTTGCAGTGTGGATGGCACGCCAAGCCCGTAAGATTATGCGGACAGACATTGCAGTTTCATTTACTGGTGTGGCTGGCCCCGCTGAGTTGGAAGGAAATCCCGCTGGAACGGCGTGGATTGGGATAGTAAGTGAACAAGGAAAGGTTACACAGAAATACCGGTTTGATGGTGATCGGGATAGTGTTCGGCAGCAATGCGTGTTAACGGCGTTACAGCAGGTTTTTACGGAGCTGGGCAAACATTAGTTCGCGTTTTTCTTGATTTTTAAGGATAAGTCCGGTATTCTAAGGAAGGTAAGCCGGAGTTCGGCAGAAAAACTTGGACGGAAAGTAGGAATGATTTTTGGCAGATGAACGACAAACAGCGCTTGATAACGCATTAAAGAAAATTGAAAAAAGTTTTGGAAAGGGCTCCATCATGAAGATGGATGAGCAGGTTAATACGGAAATCGAAACCGTTTCAAGTGGATCGATTGCCCTTGACGAGGCGCTTGGTGTTGGCGGATATCCGCGGGGACGGATTATTGAAATTTACGGTCCTGAAAGTTCGGGAAAGACAACGGTTGCCCTCCATGCTGTGGCTGAGGTGCAGAAAATGGGTGGCAAGGCTGTCTATATTGACGCTGAGAACGCGATGGATCTTTCGTACGCCAAAGCACTCGGCGTTAACACAGGTGATTTGATTCTTTCTCAGCCTGATACTGGAGAAGAAGGTCTTCAGATTGCGGATATGTTGGTTACTTCGGGAGCAATTGATATTATCGTTGTTGATTCAGTTGCTGCGTTAGTTCCACGAGCTGAAATTGAAGGCGAAATGGGTGACGCCCACGTTGGATTGCAAGCCCGGTTAATGTCCCAGGCACTGCGGAAGCTTTCTGGTTCAATTAATAAGACCCGGACGATTGCAATCTTTATCAATCAAATCCGGGAAAAAGTGGGGGTTATGTTTGGAAACCCCGAAACGACTCCTGGTGGTCGGGCGCTTAAGTTCTATTCAACGATTCGGTTGGAAGTTCGGCGGGCCGAGCAAATTAAGCGTGGGAGCGATATTATTGGTAACCGGGTTAAGATTAAGGTCGTAAAGAATAAGGTTGCGCCGCCGTTTAAAGTTGCTGAAGTTGATATTATGTACGGCGAAGGAGTTTCTAAGACCGGCGAGTTGCTTGATATGGCCGTTGAAAAAGATATCATTAAGAAGAGTGGCTCATGGTTCGCGTATGGTGATGAGCGTATTGGACAGGGACGGGAGAATGCGAAAACTTACTTGAAAGAACATCCTGAGGTGATGAAGGAGGTCACCGCAAAAGTACGGACCGCTTATGGAATTGCATCGCCGGAAGAGGAACAAGAAACACACCCGGATGAGCTTCCGTTGGATGATCAAAAGTAAAGGGAATTAATCGTTGATCGGGCGTGAAATCGCTGGATTGACGATTTTATTCTTTAATTCGGCAATTTGATTGATTGGTTATCTGAGTATTGACACTGCTCGCACCGGACGCTTAAAATAGTGCTGTGTGCAATTAATCAAATAACATCTAAAACTCGATTTGCTAATTAGACGATGTGGAGGTGTAGCATAATGATGATTTTTGCTATCCTCGCCGTCGCCGTTATAACGTTAGTGGTTGGTTTTGTTTCAGGAACGGTTTTTCGGAAGCGGACTTACGAAGCGCACCTTGATCAGGCTACGCAGACTGCCGATGGAATTATTCAACAGGCAAATAAGGATGCTCAGGCTGCTAAGAAGGAAGCACTTTTAGAAGCCAAGGACGAAAATCACCGTTACCGGAAAGAGGTTGAACGCGAATTAAAAGATCGACGGGCTGAGGTTCAGCGGCAGGAAGACCGATTAATTCAACGGGAGGCCACCCTTGATCACAAGGATGAATCCCTTGAAAAGCGGGAACAAACGCTTGAGCATAAGGAGAATCGGTTGGCCAACGATCGTAAAGCGCTCGAAAACAAAAACAAGAAGGTTGACTCACTCGTTGCGCAACAGCAGGAACGACTTGAGGAAATCGCTTCGCTAACTGAGGACCAGGCAAGGGGTCAGATTCTTGCTAAAATGAAGGATAAGTTGAGCCGGGAACGGGCAATTATGATTAAGGATTCCGAGGCGGAAGCGAAAGCTGAAGCCGATCGCCGCGCCAAAAATCTAATTACCCAGGCAATTCAGCGGTCTGCTGCGGACACCGTATCTGAATCAACGGTGTCGGTAGTCAACCTTCCAAACGATGATATGAAGGGACGGATTATCGGTCGTGAAGGACGGAATATCCGTACCTTAGAAACATTAACGGGAATTGACTTAATCATTGATGATACTCCCGAAGCAGTGGTGCTGAGCGGGTTTGATCCCGTGCGGCGTGAAATTGCGAAAATTGCCCTTGAAAAGTTAATTCAGGATGGGCGGATTCATCCGGCCCGGATTGAGGAAATGGTCGAAAAGGCTACCAAAGAAATGAATAGCAAGATTCGGGAAACCGGGGAGCAGGCTATTTTTGATCTCGGTTTACATTCGATGCACCCTGACTTAATTAAGACGGTTGGCCGGATGAATTACCGGACTAGTTATGGGCAAAATGTTCTCAATCATTCGATTGAGGTTGCAAAGCTAGCAGGAGTGCTGGCAGCTGAGTTAGGCGAAGATGTTACAATGGCGAAGCGCGCAGGATTGTTACATGATATTGGTAAGGCCATTGATTATGAAGTTGATGGCTCACACGTTGAAATTGGGGTTGAATTGGCGAAGAAATACCACGAAAGTAAGGTTGTGGTTAACACCATTGCCTCCCACCACGGTGATGTGGAACCCCAATCAGTGATTGCGGTTCTGGTTGCCGCAGCGGACGCGATGTCTGCTGCACGGCCAGGCGCTCGGAGTGAATCACTTGAAAGTTATCTTCATCGGTTGAAGAAGTTGGAGGAGATTGCGAAGAGCTTCAAGGGTGTTCATAAGAGTTACGCAATTCAAGCCGGCCGTGAAGTGCGGGTGATTGTTGAACCAAGGAGGGTTAATGATCTGCAAGCGACAACACTTGCTCACGACATTAAGGCAAAAATTGAAGATGAGCTCGAATATCCGGGCCAGATTAAGGTGACGGTAATTCGGGAAACCCGGGCAATTGACTACGCTAAGTAGGACTCCGGAAAACGTGACGGTCATGACACTGATTATGACCGTCACGTTTGTTTTACAACTCCTTAGCGATATAATTCCCGCAGGATGATTATGATAGAATAATAACGAAATTAATAAGAAGGGCGTCTAAACCATGCAGTTTTTATTTATCGGTGACGTGATGGGTACGGCGGGCCAACAAATGGTTACGGAATATCTGCCTGGATTAAAGAAAAAATATCACCCCCAGTTAACCATCATTAACGGGGAAAACGCTACTCGGGGTCGGGGAATCAACGAAAAGGTTTATAAAAAGCTTTTGGCGGCCGGAGCAGACGTAATTACGATGGGAAACCATACGTGGGATAATTCGCAAATTCAGGATTTTATTGACCATGCTGATAAACTGATTCGGCCGGCTAATTTTGCGGCAACGGTTCCGGGAAAGGGGTACTGTACCGTGAAGGTTAACCAACATAGGGTTGGTATAATCAACTTGCAGGGGCGAATTTTCATGAATCCGTGTGATGATCCGTTTGCAGCAGCGCACCGGATTATTAAGCAGCTTAGGGAACATGACCACGTTGATGCAATTTTTGTTGATTTTCATGCGGAAACAACGAGTGAAAAGGAGGCGTTTGCCTGGCACTTTGACGGGCAGGTGACCGCGGTTGTTGGGACGCATACACACGTTCAAACAAACGATGCCCGCGTATTGCCAAAGGGCACCGCGTTTATGAGCGATGCGGGGATGACCGGACCGTACGATGGCATTTTAGGAATGGAACGGACCGCAGTAATTGATCGGTTTTTAACCCAAATGCCCGTTCGGTTTACCGTTGATGAAGACGATCGGGCAACGTTGTGCGGTTGTGTGGTGGAAACGAAGGATACTAATCCGTTCGTTGCCCGGCGCATTTTTCCGGTTCAAATTAGCCCGGATCAACCCTTCTTTGAATAGGCGAGTTTGGTGTGGAGGTGAGAGAAGCGATGGCAAAAAAGACAACGCCAATGATGGAACAGTATCTGGCGATAAAAAAACAGTATCCGGATGCATTTTTGTTTTACCGGCTTGGCGATTTTTACGAAATGTTTTATGACGATGCGGTGAAGGGTGCCCAGCTTCTGGAACTAACCCTCACTGCTAGGAATAAGCAATCAAAGGAAAAGGTGCCAATGTGCGGGGTACCCCACCACGCAGTGCAGAATTACATTGATATTTTAGTTGACCAGGGGTACAAGGTTGCGATTTGTGAACAGATGGAGGATCCCAAGCTAGTAAAGGGAATGGTTAAACGGGAGGTTGTCCAACTCATTACTCCAGGAACGTTGGTTGGTCAGACGGAGGCCAACGCCAAGGACAATAATTACCTAACAGCGCTCCACGAATCACAGGATGCGGTTGGCTTGGCTTACGTTGACTTATCCACCGGTGAATTGCAGGTTACCCACCTCACTGATCTGCCTGCAGTGGTAAATGAACTAATCAGTTTACAAACTAAAGAAGTTGTCCTGGATGAAAGCGTTACGACTGCAACTAAGAAGCAGTTAAAAAAACTCCGCATATTACAGTCAACACAAATTCAGGTTAGTGATCATGCTGAGGTAGGATTTGCTAGTCAGGGGTTAACTGACCAGAATGAATTGGCGGCAGTTAAGCACCTTGTTTCCTACCTCATTGTCACCCAAAAGCGGGCGCTTACTCACCTTAAACGGGCAGTTAGTTATACCCCAACAGCGTTTTTAAAGCTCGACCATTCTGCCGTAACTAACCTTGATTTGGTGAAAAATTCACGGACGGGGAAAAAAGCAGGGACGTTATTATGGTTGTTGGATAAAACCAAAACGGCAATGGGGGGACGGATGCTTCACCAGTGGATTCGCCGGCCATTGCTTGACGCTTCGGTAATTCATGACCGGCAGGAGCGGGTGACCGTATTACTGGAAAACTTTATGGAGCGTTCGGCCCTGCAGGAAGAATTAACTCACGTATACGACCTAGAACGACTGGTTGGGCGGGTTGCCCTGGGAAACGTTAATGGGCGTGACTTGGTGCAACTCCGAACGTCTTTGGAACATATTCCCCAACTCCGGCACATTGTTACCGAACTTGATACTGGAGCGTTTACGGCATTATTGGATGATTTGGATCCGGTAAGTGACGTTACGGACCTTATCCACCATGCAATCGTTGATGATCCGCCCGTGACCATTACCGCCGGAGGGCTTATTCGACCGGGGTATAGTGCGCAACTTGACGAGTATACGGAGGCAATGACGAACGGGAAGCAATGGATTGCTGACCTAGAGCAGCAGGAACGGAAAACAACCGGAATTAGTAAGCTTAAAATTGGGTTTAACCGTGTTTTTGGTTACTATATCGAGGTTTCCCGGGCCCATCTTGATAAGGTTCCACGGGGCCGGTACCAGCGGAAACAAACGTTGGTTAATGCTGAGCGGTTTATTACGCCTGAATTAAAGGAAAAAGAACAACTGATTCTTGGAGCGGAGGACCATGCCGTTGCTCTTGAACACCAGCTCTTTATGGAAATTCGGGAGCAAATTAAACAGGCCATTCCGCGATTACAACGTTTAGCAGCAGCCGTTGCCCAACTTGATGTTCTCCAAAGTTTTGCTACGGTAAGCGAGGAGGGACAGTTTGTTTGCCCAACGTTCGATCTCAAGCACAAGGACATGGTAATTGAGCAGGGATGGCATCCTGTAATTGCTAAGGTAATTGGGACGGAAGAGTACGTTCCCAATGACGTGCAATTGACGCAGGATGCACAGATTTTACTGATTACCGGGCCGAACATGTCCGGGAAAAGTACCTATATGCGGCAGGTTGCCCTTACGGTGATTATGGCACAGATAGGATGTTATGTTCCGGCTAAAAAAGCACAGTTACCGTTGTTTGATCAAATTTTTACTCGGATTGGGGCGGCGGATGACTTAATTGCGGGAAATTCGACGTTCATGGTTGAGATGCAGGAGGCTAACGCAGCGCTAAGTAACGCCACTGCTAATAGCCTGTTGCTCTTTGATGAACTTGGACGAGGGACGGCGACGTATGATGGCATGGCGCTTGCCCAGGCAATTATCGAATATGTTCATGAGCATGTGCGTGCTAAAACACTCTTTTCCACCCATTATCACGAACTCACGCAATTAACGGCGCAACTTTCGCACCTCAAAAACGTGCACGTTGGGGCGGTTGAACGGGACGGAAAGTTAATTTTTTTGCATAAAGTGGCACCAGGGCCGGCCGATAAATCTTATGGGATTCACGTTGCTAAGCTGGCGGGAATGCCAGAATCATTAATTAAGCGAGCAACCGTGATTTTACAACAGTTGGAAAAAGCGGGTGATTCGCAGCCGGCGGTTCCGGAAGCGAAAGCAGATGAGCAGCTATCGTTGTTTGTTCCGGAAACGTCTTTGGTTCCGCATTCGAAAAAGGATACAGTTGCTGATCCGATTGTGACTGAGTTACGGCAATTAAACTTAATGGGAATGACGCCCCTTGATGCGATGAACATTCTTTACAAGTGGCAACAACAACTTCAGGGAGGTGGTAGTGATGACACGAATTCATGAGCTTCCCGAAAATCTGGCGAACCAAATTGCTGCCGGGGAGGTAATTGAGCGGCCGGCTTCGGTGGTAAAGGAGCTGGTTGAAAATGCGATTGATGCCCACGCTCAACGGATAACGGTTGAGTTGACGGATGCCGGATTAAAGACGATTACGGTAACTGATAACGGGACGGGGATTGCCGGCGAGGATGTTCCGGTGGCATTTCGGCGGCATGCGACAAGCAAAATCACGGACCGCACCGACTTGTTTCGGGTGCATACCCTTGGTTTTCGGGGCGAAGCGTTGCCAAGTATTGCGTCAGTCGCGGACGTGACGCTCACAACGGCGACTAAGGAAGCGCAGGCGGCGACCATGATTCGCATTAAGGGTGGCGAGCAGGTGGCCTTCGAGCCAACGGCGCATCGTCCGGGAACTGTGGTGACCGTTGCGGGATTGTTTTATAACACTCCCGCCCGGTTAAAGTACCTTAAAGCGCCTGCGACCGAACTCGCCCATACCAGTGACCTTCTTAGTCGGATGGCTCTTGGTCACCCGGAAATTTCGTTTAGGTTGGTTAATAACGGGCGGACTTTGCTGCAAACTGCCGGGAACGGTAAAATGCAACAGGTCATTAGTGCGGTCTACGGCGTCCGGGTTGCCCGGGAAATGCTTGCGGTTGATCAGCAGGACCTTGATTTTCACGTTACCGGGTACATTGCCAAACCCACGATGACCCGTGCGGCTAAGAAATACATGACAACCCTGATTAACGGCCGAACGGTGATTAATCCTGTGTTGCGGGCGGCAATTCAGGAGGGATACGGCACAAAGTTAATGGTGGGGCGGTTTCCCATTGCGGTAATTAATATTCAACTTGACCCGTTATTAGTGGATGTGAACGTACATCCTACTAAACAGGAAGTACGGTTAAGTAAGGAAGATCAGTTGGTAACATTGATTACCGCTGCGATTCAGGAGGGGCTCGCAGGTGCGAATTTAATTCCTGCCGCTACTGGTCATCATGGTCACTGGGAAAGTTCTTCCCGAACAAAACATAGCCAGCAGCTGGATTTTCAGACCAGCCTTCATGCCCAAGCGGTTCGTAATCGGGTACACGCCGCAGTAATGGGGGCTTCTCCTGTCGCGCCTTCCCGCGCGCAGAAGGAGCAAGTTGTTGCTACGGATGATCACCCGGCTACCATTACAATTAAGAGTCGGGCAGACCTTACCAGTCCAATAATGCAGGCGTGGGATCGGCACTATCAGGTAAAGGTTAGTGGCGAAAACGGTAAGGTACATGAGGGTGAACGCTTTCCCCGGTTGCAGTATCTTGGACAGGTTCACGGGACGTATTTGTTAGCTGAGGGCGCTGATGGATTATACTTGATCGATCAGCATGCGGCCCATGAACGGGTGAAGTACGAAGAAATCACTACTGCTGCAGCAAATGAACACGTTTCAATGCAAGAATTGCTTGTGCCGGTGGTGTTAAGTTACCCCGCGAGTGACGCACTAATTGTGAGTGAGCGCTTAGGTGATTTAAAACAGTTGGGGTTAACGTTAACGGATTTTGGTCAGAACACGTTTATTGTACGGGAACACCCGACATGGATGGGCAGGGCTGATGTTGCTGAACAAATTAGGACGATTGTGGATACTGTGATTACTCACCGAAAGATTACCTTGACCCGGTTACGGGAAGCGGCGTTGGCCATGGCTAGCTGTAAACGAGCGATTAAGGCAAATCATCATCTTGAGCCGGCGCAAGGACAAGCTCTTTTGGCTCATTTAGCGGAGTGTACTAATCCGTATAACTGCCCCCACGGCAGGCCCACAACGATCCATTTCACGGCCAATGAGTTGCAGCGAATGTTTAAGCGAATTCAAGATCCCCACCATAGTAAGCGGTCGTGGAACCAGTGATTAAGGAGGGAAACCATGTATGAGTACTTAACGGGGTTAATTACTGCTATAACCCCCGGATACATTGTTGTGGATGTGGCAGGCGTTGGTTATCGGGTGCAGGTAGCGAATCCGTTTCGGTTTTGTGAAAATGAAAAACAGCGGGTATACGTGTATCAGGCTGTCCGTGATACGGCCGTTACGCTCTATGGCTTTAGCTCCCTGGAAGAAAAAGAACTTTTCTTACGTCTGATTAGTGTTGCAGGAATTGGTCCTAAGAGTGCGCTGGCAATTTTAGCCAACGAAGACCATGCCGGTTTCATTGCGGCCGTTGAGGCGGATAACGTAAATTATTTGGTTAAGTACCCGGGGATTGGTAAGAAGACCGCCAAACAGATTATCTTGGATCTTAAAGGGAAGCTGGCGCCGGTAGCCGTTGAATCGCCTAATAAGGAAGTTGTTCAACCACCCACCGATGATCCGGCTCTCCGAGATGCGGTGGCTGCTTTAAGTGCCCTGGGATATACTAAAGCGGAGGTTAAGCGGGTGACCAAGAAGCTTCGTGACTTTGAGGGTCAGTCGACTGATGAGTATCTTAGAGAAGCGCTCCGGTTGATGATGAGTTAACGAGAGGAGGGATCGAATGGATGATGAAGAACGGTTAGTTTCGGCTGTAAACAGTGATGCGACTGAGGAACAAGGGGAAGGTTCGTTACGTCCCCAAACATTGGGTGATTACATCGGGCAAAATAAGCTCAAACAAGAGATCGGAGTTTACATCAAGGCTGCTAGACAGCGGGAAGAAGCGTTAGACCATGTTTTACTATACGGTCCGCCGGGGCTCGGGAAAACAACGATGGCCGTAATTATCGCTAACGAGTTAGGAGTTAGCCTTAAGCAGGCGAGTGGCCCGGCAATCGAACGGCCGGGTGATCTAGTGGCGCTTCTTAATGAATTGACGCCGGGAGACGTATTATTTATTGATGAAATTCACCGTCTTCCCAAGAACGTCGAAGAAATCTTGTATTCGGCCATGGAAGACTATTACATTGATATTGTTGTTGGTCAGGATGCTGGTGCCCACGCCGTTCACTTTCCGCTTCCGCCGTTTACCCTCATCGGGGCGACCACCCGCGCAGGAATGTTGGCGGCACCGCTGCGAGACCGGTTTGGGATTAACGGTCATATGCAGTATTACACCGAGGATGACCTGGTGGCGATTATTTGCCGGTCAGCGCAAGTATTGCACACGGCGATAAGTCGGGAAGGGGCTCATGCGATTGCTCAGCGGTCCCGGGGGACCCCGCGGATTGCAAACCGCCTTCTTAAGCGGGTACGGGATTTTGCGGAGGTTGCTGGGAAGGAAACGGTTGACCCTGAAATTGTGGATTATGCCCTTCAATTATTACGTATTGATGAACGCGGACTGGATGAAAACGACCGGCGGGTTCTTACCACAATGATTGAATTATATGGTGGTGGCCCCGTTGGGCTAACCACGATTGCGGCTAATACGGGCGAAGAGGCAGAAACAGTAGCGGATATGATTGAGCCGTACCTTATGCAAATTGGGTTCTTGAAACGAACGGCGCGGGGACGGGTAGTAACACCGGCAGCTTACGAGCATTTAGGGATTCCGTATAAGCGAGGTTAGGACGGTTGGCAAGAGCGGTCGTTTTTGGTATGGTTATGTTTAGACTATAACTAAGGAGTGTTATTAATGGGCTCGGTTACGACCATCATAATGTTTGTGGTTCTTTTCGTTTTGATGTACTTCATCATGATTCGGCCACAAAAAAAGCAGCAACAGCAGCACCAGGAAATGATTAACAACTTACATGTTGGGGATCACGTTGTCATGATTAGCCGGTTACACGGAAAGATTGACAAGATTAATAAAGCGGATGGGACGATTTCCGTTGATTGTGACGGGATTTACTTGACGTTTGACGTAAATGCCGTAATGAACGTGATTCCGGCAACGGCGGGTGACGAGATTTCCGTTGATAAAGAACTTGCTGAAAAAGATAAGGAAGAGCAACAGGATGACGCCGATGCGGCGGAGGATAATTCTTATAACGCGAAGTAATTAATTGCAATAAAAGCGTCTCTTTGACAGAAGAGGCGCTTTTATTATGTTATACAGATGGTTTTCTTTCCCTCTAGTATCTTTCAGAAAAATAATGTTTATTGATATGATTTGACAACCTTATAATAATGAGGTAGAGTACTTTGTGGAGCTAAACAATAGCTCGATGAAAGGAAGGTGCGTGTGATGCCAGTGATGAACGCGCAGGAGATTATGGACTTGATCCCTAATAGAAGTCCGATTTGCTACGTTGATTACGTTGACGAGATCGTTCCGGACAAGATGATTCGGGCAACGAAAAATGTCACCATTAATGAAGATTACTTTCGGGGACATTTTCCAGGAAATCCGGTAATGCCTGGGGTGTTAATCGTTGAGACTGCTGCACAGGTTGCTTCCATTTTGATTTTAAAATCACCAGCTTTTAAGAATAAAACCGCGTACCTGGGTGCTGCCAATAAGGTTAAGTTTCGGCAAATGGTACGTCCTGGGGCAATTCTTCATTTTACCGTTGAAATTATTAAACAACGACGTAACATGGGAATTGTTCGCTTCACCGCGACGCTTGCTGATGATAAAAAAGCTTGTAGCGGTGAGTTGGTCTTCATTGTTGATAACCAAGAACGGCGACAGTAGGTAATTGTAATGGGAGTAAGGGAATGAAAACGGGAATTAAAATTGTGGCAACGGGAGCGGCAGTTCCAGAGCGGATCGTAACGAATGATGATTTGAGTACGTTTTTGGATACGTCAGATGAGTGGATTAGGCCGCGGACGGGAATTGAGTCCCGCCACATTAGTACCGGCGAAAACACCGCTGATTTGTGCACCCGGGCAGCTCAGCAAATGCTAGCGCGGAGTGGATGGGACCCTGCAAGTTTGGATTTGATTATCGTGGGAACAATGTCACCCGATGCATGTACGCCAGCGACAGCGGCAATCGTTCAGGGACGGATCGGGGCGGTTAACGCTGCATGCTTTGATCTTTCCGCTGCATGTTCTGGATTTGTGTACGGTCTCCAGGTTGCCCAGCGATTTCTGGCAACTGGAGCACGTCGGGCCCTTGTTATTGGGGGCGAGGTGTTATCCAAGTTGGTAGATTGGCAGGATCGGCGAACTGCAGTGTTGTTTGGAGACGGTGCTGCTGGGGTTCTTTTGGAAACGCAGCCTAATGATGAAAGTGCCGCATTTCTGGCTGGCCAGATGTGGGCGGACGGAACGGCATATGATAAACTACAAGCAGGGCAGACAGCCCCCTTGCAGTCGTTTCCTCCGCAGCAACAGCGGTGGGAGTATGCTCCGTTTACAATGGACGGGCATGCCGTCTACCGGTTTGCAACAAACGAAGTTGCACGGTCGCTAATGACGACATTGGAAGCGGCAGGGATGACTGCCGCTGATGTCGACTATTTTTTGCTACATCAAGCAAATTATCGTATCATAGATGTGATTGCTAAAAAAATTGGTCAGCCGGTTGCCAAGTTCCCAGTAAATATTGCGAAGTATGGAAACACATCTGCAGCAAGTATTCCGCTCTTACTGGACGAACTGGTGACCCGAGGGACGCTCCGCCCTGGAGCAGTGATTGCGCTGAGTGGTTTTGGCGGTGGTCTGACTGTGGGAACACAAATTATTCGATTCTAAATCATGGTAAAGGAGTTATATCAATGACTGAAGAAGAAATTTTTGCTAAGGTACAGGAAATTGCAGCCGAAGAATTAGACGTTGACAAGGCGAAGATTACGCTGACGACGAACATCAAGGACGATTTGGATGCTGATAGCTTAGACCTCTTCGAAATCATGAGCGAACTTGAAGACGAGTTCGAAATTGAGCTGGAGGCCGACGAAGATATCACGACGGTTGAGGACGTTGTTAAGTACGTTAAGAAGGAACTTGACGCTAAGGACTAATTTAATTTGATTTAGATAGGAACTGAACACCATGAAATTCGGGATTTTATTTAGTGGTCAGGGGGCCCAGTATGCAGGAATGGGTTGTGATCTGTACGCAAATGATGACTTATTCCGAAAGGTTGTTGATGCGGCGAGTCCGCATGTAGGTTACGACGTTGCTGCAGTCCTCAGTGATGAGGACCGGCTAAACGAAACGAAGTATGTTCAACCAGCCATTGTTGCTGTCGAACTCGGATTAATAGCGATGCTCAAACGGGATGTGCCCACGCTTGCCGTTGGCGGAATGGTGGGTTTATCGCTTGGTGAGTACGCTGCATTGATTGCGGGTGGCGCGATGCCGTTTAACGCCGGAATGGATGTTTTACGGGCTCGGGCGGCAGCAATGCAAGCAGACGCCGATGCCCGGCCAGGAGCAATGGCAGCGGTATTAAATCCTGATGTTGAGCAGGTTAGACAGGTATGTGCGGCGTGCTCTGATCAGGGCAATCAGGTCGTGATTGCTAATTATAATTCCCCGAAGCAAGTTGTCATTGGTGGTGATCAGGCTGCAGTAGCCGCAGCAAGCAAACAATTAAGGGATGCTGGTGTGCGGCGCGTGGTTCCATTAAAGGTAAGCGGGGCGTTTCACACCCCGCTTTTTGTAAATACGCAGAAGAAGTTGGCGGCGGTATTGCCGCGACTTACGTATTGTCAGCCTGATTATCCGGTAATTAGCAACACCACGGGAAGACCATTTGAAAAGGATGAAATTGCGGCGGTGCTCACCAAGCAGGTTAGCACGCCGACCCACTTTGCTGATTGTGTTCGATTTATGATTACTAAAGAACGGATTACGGCAACCATTGAGGTGGGGCCAGGACAGACGCTTAGTAAGTTTACCAAGCAGATTGACCGGCAGGTGACGCGGTACCACGTTGATAGTTTGGATGGATACCAGCAACTGCTAGCGATGTTACGGGGGGAAGAGTAATGAAATTAAAGGATCAGGTTGTATTTATCTCGGGTTCGTCCCGGGGACTGGGGGCACAGATGGCCGTGCGATTTGCCGCTGAAGGTTGCAAGGTGATTTTAAACGGCCGGAAGGGGATCCCAGACGAATTAATTGACCAACTCAACGAATATGGAGTACAGTACGCAACGGTACTGGGTGACATTTCAAAGGCAGAAGACGTTAAGCGAATGACAAAGGAAGCCTTTGAGGCGTTTGGTCGGGTTGATGTTTTAGTTAACAATGCCGGAATTACTAAGGATACCCTGCTTGTGGGGATGAAAGAAGCTGACTTTGAACAGGTAATCAACGTTAACCTGAAAGGAACGTTTTTGATGACTAAACTGTTCATGAAGCGGATGAACAAGCAACGTTCAGGGTGCATCATTAATATGGCAAGTGTTGTTGGGTTACACGGCAATGTTGGCCAAGCAAGTTATGCCGCAAGTAAGGCGGGGGTAATTGGTTTAATGAAAACAACTGCCCGGGAAGGTGCTTTGCGGGGGATTCGGTGTAACTGCATTGCTCCTGGGATGATTAAATCTGATATGACCGATGCCTTAAGCGATAAGGTTAAGAAGCAAATTATGGAACAAATTCCGTTAAAGCGGTTCGGAACGCCCGATGATGTAGCGGACGTTGCCTTGTTCCTGGCTAAGAGTGATTACGTAACTGGTCAGGTAATTTCCGTGGATGGCGGAATGACAATTTAGTTGGAGGGATAGCATGGCGAGAGTCGTTGTAACGGGGATGGGCGTTGTTGCGCCAAACGGAATTACCCGGGATGAATTTATTGAAAACACGTTTGCGGGGAAGGTTGGTATTAAGCCAATTACTAAGTTTGATGCCACGGATACCGGAATTAGCGTGGCTGGTCAGGTTGACGGGTTTGATTATAAGGACCGTGTTGGCCGGGAAGGGCGGCGGATGGACCTCTTTTCACAGTACTCGGTTCATACGGCGTTAGAGGCAGTTGAGCAAGCTGGAATCACCCCTGAAAACACCCGCGGGGAAGATATGGGGGTAATTTTTGGAACCGGAATTGGCGGCCTTTCTACCATCCAAAAGCAGATTTTAAAAATGGGGAAGCGGGGTCCCCGGGCGGTCTCGCCGCTGTTCGTTCCGGAAATTATTCCGAACATGGGGGCCGGCAACATTGCAATTCGGCTTGGTGCGAAAAATACGTGTATGACGATTGTAACGGCGTGCTCAACGGCAACCAATTCAATCGGTGAGGCTTTCCGGCAGATTAAGGAAGACCGTGCTGAGGTGATGATTACTGGTGGCGCAGAAGCACCAATCGATATGATTGGAATCGCGGGTTTTGCCTCCCTTACGGCATTATCCAGGGAGAGTGATCCGCTGAAGGCATCTACGCCGTTTGATGAAAACAGGAGTGGTTTTGTGCTCGGTGAAGGAGCCGCTGCTCTTGTCCTTGAAAGTTACGACCACGCAGTATCCCGGGGAGCGAAAATTTTAGCCGAGGTTGTTGGTTATGGAAGCACGTGTGACGCTTACCACATCACTGCTCCTGATCCAACCGGGGCCGGTGCGGCCCGGGCACTTAAGCAGGCTATGGATGAAGCGGGGGTTACCCCTGACCAGGTCGGCTACCTAAATGCTCACGGAACGGCTACGCACGCCAATGATGTTGGTGAAGCAAAGGCAATTAACCTTGCGTTTGGGACTAATAGTGACCTGCAGGTTTCAAGTACCAAATCAATGACCGGTCACCTCTTAGGAGCAGCTGGGGCGGTTGAGGCCGTTGCAACGGTTGCCGCTCTTCAACGGGGGGAACTTCCGCCGAACATGGGGATGACCAAGCAGGATCCGGAATGTCAGATTAACGTGGTAACTGAACCTGGGACCAAGGCCCCTGATTTAGAGTATGCGATGAGTGACTCCCTTGGCTTTGGGGGGCATGATGCGGTACTAGCATTTAAAAAATGGAGTGACTAAGCGTGAATTTTAATGAAATTAAGGACTTAATGGCGGAGTTTAATGCGTCCCCGACCCGGGAATTGGAGATTACCGAAGAAAATGGATTTCGGATTCGGCTGAGTAAGAATGATGCGCCACAACAGGACGGAAACGATTCCCCGGTAGTAGCGCCAGCTAGCCAGCCAGTAGCTCCAGCACCGGTTAAACCAACGCAACCGGTTGAAGTTTCTCAACCAAAAGAAGAACCGGTTCAAGCTAAGGCAACCCAACAAGAAGGCCCCGTAATTAAGGCGCCGATGGTAGGGACGGTTTACTTACAGGCTAAGCCAGATAGTCCCGCTTACGTGACGGTTGGTCAGCCTGTTCATAAGGGCGACGTTGTTTGCATCATCGAGGCAATGAAGATGATGACGGAGATTAAGAGTGACGTTGACGGGGTGATTGCGGAGGTCCTTGTTGATAATGAAGACCTTGTTGAATTTGATCAACCCCTCTTCCGCGTAACGGAGGGATAACAATGGGAATGGACATTAATGAAATTAAAAAGATTATTCCGCACCGTTATCCGTTCTTACTAATTGACCGGATTGAAGAAATTGTTCCTGGTGAAAAGGCGGTTGCTATTCGGAATGTGACAGCCCACGAAGAAGTGTTTAATGGCCATTTTCCGGATAATCCGGTCCTTCCGGGAGTGCTGATTGTTGAGTCGTTGGCGCAGACCGGAGCGGTGGCGTTACTGTCACAACCGGAATTTAAGGGGAAAACGGCGTTTTTTGGCGGCATTAAAAACGCCAAGTTTCGGCGGATTGTTCGGCCGGGTGATCAGTTACGCCTGGAAGTAACGCTCGAAAAGTTGAAGCATAATATCGGTACCGGAAAGGGAATCGCAACGGTCAATGGCAAGAAAGCTTGCTCGGCAACGTTGACGTTCTTTATCGGTGATGACGAAGAGACGGGGCGGTAAGTGCATGTTTAAGAAAGTATTGGTTGCTAACCGGGGCGAGATTGCTGTTCGAATTATTCGTTCCTTAAAGGAAATGGGAATTAAAACGGTTGCGGTATACTCGGTAGCGGATCAACACAGCCTGCATGTTCAATTGGCTGATGAAGCTGTCTGTGTTGGCGGAAACCGGCCGCAGGATTCGTATTTAAACATGAAGAATATCCTTGCGGCGGCTGTTGGCACTGGGGCAGAGGCGATCCATCCTGGATTCGGATTTCTTTCAGAGAACAGCGAATTTGTTGAAATGTGTGAGGCTTGTGGGATTACGTTCATTGGACCGCGTTCGGAAACCATCGAGTTAATGGGAAATAAGGCCAACGCCCGGGTACGGATGCAGCAGAGTGCGGTTCCCGTAATTCCGGGGAGCGATGGGTTTATTGCCGATGCGGATGAGGCGCTTAAGGTGGCGGCTAAGGTTGGTTATCCGGTAATGCTCAAGGCAGCAGCTGGTGGTGGCGGTAAGGGTATTCGCCGGGTTGACCGGAAAGAGAATCTGGTAGCGGCGTTTAATAATGCGCAGCGCGAAGCTCAGAGTGCGTTTGGCGATGGGCGGATGTACCTTGAAAAGATTATGACCAATGTCAAACACATTGAGGTGCAGGTGTTCCGGGATAGGAGTGGACATATGGCGTATTTCCCGGAACGGGATTGTTCTGTTCAACGAAATAAGCAAAAAATGATTGAGGAAAGCCCGTGTAGTCAGTTAACGACAGCTGAGCGGGCGCACCTCGGTGAGATTGCCCTACGCGCAACCGAAGCGATTGATTATTTGAATACCGGGACGATTGAGTTTTTAATGGATCAGGAGCACCACTTCTACTTCATGGAAATGAACACTCGAATTCAGGTTGAGCATACGATTTCAGAAATGATTACTGGGATTGACCTCGTAAAGGCCCAAATTATTGTTGCTGCTGGCGGCGACTTACCGTTTACGCAGGATGATGTGCAGATTTCTGGACACGCGATTGAATGTCGGATTAACGCCGAAGACCCCCAACGGGATTTTATGCCGGCGGTTGGAAAGGTCACAAAGTTGTACCTGCCGGTTGGAAATCTCGGTGTTCGAATTGACTCTGAGCTGTACCCGGGAGCAACCATTTCACCATACTATGATGCGATGATTGCCAAGGTGGTTGCATGGGGGCACGATCGGGCTGAAGCAATTGCCAAAATGACGCGGTTACTTAAGGAAATGCGCGTCGAAGGGGTTACCACTAATCAGCAGTTCCACCTTGAAATATTAAAAGACCCGGTTTTTCGGGCTGGGACATTTACGACGGATTACGTCGAGACACAGGTTTTGCCGCGTTGGAAAAAGAAGATGGGTGATAAATAATGCGACTGTTTGACTTGAAGACCCTCCGCAGCCAACACGTTAAGGCTGATAAGGAGGCCATGGATAAGGTGCCCGAGGGACTATGGCAAGCGTGTCCAAAGTGTCACCAAACGGTTTACCATAAGGAATTAGGGAAGTATAAGGTTTGCCCTCAGTGCGGGTACGGGTTTCGAATCGGTGCCCGGGAACGGTTAAGTTGGTTGGTTGATAAGAACCAGTTTACCGAGTATGATGCAGACCTTCAGACGAATGACCCGTTATCCTTTCCGGGATACCGCGATAAGATTGCTGTCTGTCAGGCAAAAACAAATCTCAATGATTCGGTTTTGACCGGAGTAGCAATGATTAAGAAGCAGCGGTGTGCCTTGGGAATCATGGATCCCCAGTTTATTATGGGTTCCCTTGGCGGAGTCACTGGTGAAAAAATCACACGACTTTTTGAACGGGCAACCCGAGAACAGTTACCCGTTGTTTTGTTCACGTCATCTGGCG
Source organism: Ligilactobacillus sp. LYQ139 (assembly GCF_045033025.1). Lineage (NCBI taxonomy): Bacteria > Bacillati > Bacillota > Bacilli > Lactobacillales > Lactobacillaceae > Ligilactobacillus > Ligilactobacillus sp. LYQ139. The sequence goes on along the minus strand of NZ_JBJFZW010000001.1, from coordinate 403,381 downwards.
GCGCGCGCATGCAGGAAGGAATTGTTTCCCTGATGCAAATGACCAAGATTTCCCGGGCGGTGAAGGATCATGGCGATGCAGGGCTCTTTTATTTAACGGTCTTGTGTGATCCGACGACCGGGGGAGTTACGGCAAGTTATGCGATGCAGGGTGATATTATCCTCGCAGAACCTCGTTCGTTAGTAGGTTTTGCTGGGAAACGGGTAATTGAACAGACAATGCACCAGAAAGTTCCGGCTGATCTTCAGGATGCTGAGACGGTTTTAAAGGATGGATTTATCGATGCGATTGTCCCGCGGGATAAAATGCGCGCAACGGTTGCGTGGCTTTTGAAGTATAATGTGATGGGAGGAAGAAACAATGGCTAAAGGTGATAAGCAAACAGCGGCGGCCATTGTTGCTGCCGCCCGGGGGCCAAAAAAGATTACGACCCCAGAACTGATTCGCGGCTTATGCAGTGAGTTCATGGAACTCCACGGTGACCGTGGGAACGGGGATGACCAGGCTGTTATCGGTGGAATTGGGATATTCAACCAACAGCCGGTGACCTTAATTGCAACGGATAAGGGAACAAGCGCCGAGGAGCGGATTGCCAAGAACTTTGGAAGTCCGCTACCGGCTGGTTACCGGAAGTCCAGGCGGTTAATTATGCAGGCGGCTAAGTTTCACCGGCCGGTTGTTGCGCTTGTTAATACGTCTGGAGCGTATCCGGGACAAGCGGCAGAGGAAAACGGTCAGGGCGAGGCTATTGCACGGAATCTTCTTGAGTTAAGTACCGTACCGGTTCCCATGATCACCATTATTTTTGGTGAAGGAGGAAGCGGCGGGGCCCTTGCCTTGGCCTGTGGTGATGAGGTGTGGATGCTTGAAGATTCAATGTACTCGGTTTTATCACCAGAGGGATTTGCATCAATTCTGTGGAAGGACAGCAGTCGTTCAGCGGAAGCTGCTGAGCTTCTTCAATTGACACCCCAGGCGCTATTAAAGCAGCAGGTTATTGAGGGAATTATTCCCGAACCTGGTTCGCACAAGAAAGTTGTGCGGAATATTGCTGACGTCCTTAAACGTGAGTTACCCCGGCTGCAACGGATGACAACGACTGAACTGCTTGAGCGGCGGAAGCAACGCTATCGGAAGTTTTAAGTAAAGGAGTAATGGAAAGTGGGATTATTATCAGGAAAAAAGATTCTCGTTATGGGGGTTGCCAATAAACGCTCCATTGCCTGGGGATGTGCGCAGGTAATGGAAGAGCAGGGTGCGGAGATTATTTACACCTACCAGAATGAGCGGATGAAGCGTGGAGTGAGCCGGTTGGTTGAGGATGATAATCGGCTCGTAGAATGTGATGCTGCTAATGATGAAAGTATTCAGCAGGCATTTAAAACCGTGAAGGAGCGTTTTGGCAAAGTTGACGGCATTGTTCATGCAATTGCGTTTGCCAAAAAAGAGGAGCTCGAGGGAAGCATTTTAAATACAAGTCGTGATGGCTTTGCGCTTGCTCATGATATATCGGCATACTCCCTAATTGCCGTTGCAAAGTACGGGAAGGATATCCTAAATAATCCGGCAAGTATTGTCACTCTTACTTACTTTGGGTCAGAACGGGTCATTCCAAGTTACAATGTAATGGGAATTGCTAAGGCATCGCTGGAAGCAAGCATGCGCTACCTTGCCCGGGATATGGGCGAGGACGGCGTGCGGGTGAACGCCATTTCTGCCGGAGCAGTTCGGACATTAGCCGTTACGGGGATTCACGGGCATTCAGATCTGCTGAAGATTTCAAAGGAACGAACGGTTGATGGTCAGTCCGTAACAACTAAGGAAATTGGTGGGCTATGCGCCTTTTTGATGAGTGATCTGTCAACCGGGGTTGTTGGTGATGTAATTTACGTTGATAAGGGTGTTCACTTGATTTAATGATTAGGTGATTAAGGCCTGAATAGAGCAATAATTATATTATTATGTTTTTCGTTAAGGTTGAGGCGTTAGTCTCAACTTTTTTTATGGTAAAAGTTAGGGGAATTTGAATCGTCCTGTTGTTAATTAGTGGGTTTCTCGCTAAAATGGTGGTGAATACTCTGGAAAGTGGTGCGAGAATAATAATGACAAAAAAGCAGAAGGCGTTGTTCGTAATCTTCGGCGGAACGGGGGACCTTGCACGGCGGAAGCTCTATCCGTCCCTTTTTAAGCTGTACCGGAAGGGGTTTCTTGATGACGACTTTGCGGTGATTGGGACTGCTCGCCGGGAGTGGACTGATGATCATTACCGCGAGGTTGTCTTGGATTCGATTCGGAAGTTAGTGCCAACCACGATTGATCCGAACGAGTTTGCGAGTCACTTCTACTACCAGGCTCATAACGTGAATGATACGCAGCACTACGTAACCCTCCGGCAACTAGCTGAGCGCCTTAATGAACAGTACCAGCTTGGGGGAAACCGAATTTTTTACATGGCAATGTCGCCTAAATTTTTCAGCGTGATTGCCAAGCACCTTAAGACCCAGGGATTGGTAACCCCGGAAGGGTATAATCGGTTGGTAATTGAAAAACCATTTGGAAACGACCTCGAAAGTGCCCGGAAACTTAACGCTGACCTGCGCAAATACTTCCCGGAGGAATCGATTTTCCGAATTGATCACTACCTTGGAAAAGAAATGATTCAGAATATTTCCGCATTGCGTTTTGGGAATAACCTGTTTAATGCTTTGTGGAATAATCGCTACATTGATAATATTCAGATTACGCTTTGCGAACCGCTTGGGGTGGGAACCCGGGCTGGGTACTATGAAGGAGCAGGTGCTTTGCGGGACATGTTTCAGAATCATGTCTTACAAATTGTCTCGCTATTAACGATGAATTCGCCGGCATCATTTACTGATGAGGATATCCGGCGGGAGAAAATGAGCGCTCTTAAAGCACTTAAATTTTACAGTGCCGATGAGATTAAGCAAAACATTGTTCGGGGTCAGTACGACGCGGCGAACGGAATGAAGGGGTACCGTGAAGAAACAGGGGTTGACGAGTACTCTGGGACCGAAACGTTCGTGGCGGGGAAGCTGATCGTGGACAACATGAGTTTTGCTGGGGTGCCAATCTACTTCCGGACAGGAAAACGGATGCGGTGCAAGCAGTCCCGGGTGGACGTTGTGTTTAAGAACCTGCCAGCACGAATTTTTAAGTACGGTGAAATTCGGCAGAATGTGCTGTCGATTGAGGCGGACCCGCATTCTCGGATGTCATTGCAGCTCAATACCAAGAAGGAGGGGCAAGGATTCGCCATCCGGCCGATTAATCTTGAGTTTAAGGCCAACGAAAACGAAATTCCTGGGGCTTACGAGAAACTGCTTTTGGACGTTTTGTACGGGAATGCCATGAACTTTACTCACCTGGAAGAGCTGCTTTATTCGTGGCAGTTTGTGGATGCCATTGAGCAGGTCTGGGATGACGAAGGAACGCCGGCAGATTTTCCAAATTATGACTGTGGAACGATGGGACCCCGGAGTGCAATGGAATTGCTGGCCCGGGACGGAAAGTTCTGGGTATATGATCCAGAATAAAGAAGTAAATTACGGGGCCGTGGCGGTTGTCACGGCCCCTTTAATTCAGTAAAGGAGAAAGTAGATGTATTCGGTTCAGGAAAAGCGGTGCCCGTTTTATCTACGGGGTAATTTTTGGATATTGTGTATCATTGGGATGTTACTCGTTATTGGCAGTGTGGGTGGCATCCGGTGGAGAATCTGGCAAGTACGGACCTATGAAGTGCAACGCACCGCAGCGGTTGCCTCACGGGTGCACTTATCGTCTAAAAGACTGGCACAGTATACGGGAGCGCATGGCCATGCGCCCGCTTCTGAACAGGTTTTGGGTGTTCCGGATCTCCAACAGGATATGGCTAGTCGGTTTACGGGAAATTCGTGGGCCTACCGCTTTCGGAAACCGGGAGGATGTAATTATGTTCATTCCGTTGAAGCGCCAACTCCGCGGAAGTCAGGTTTTATATCCCAGCATTAGTTGGCGGATTGGAAGGGATATTCGTCCAGGATTGTATCAGATGACATTAACCGCAACTAATAGTGACCCGGCAGGGATTGAGGTGGATGGTGGGTTGGCCTACCTAAAGCCACATCCCCGAAAGAAACGCCAGTTTAATTCAGTAACGGTCGCACTTCATCGTGGTCAGGAAATTAAGAATGATTCTGGGGTGTTGTGTTTTAAGTAATTGGCCCCACTTAAACACCCCCGGTCATTGTTACTTATAGATATGGAATACCAAATTGGGAAGGACCTTCCGGCGGGGCGGTACCGGATAATTGCTGAACAGGGGAAGGCGCGGGTTAAAATCCAGAAAAAACGGCGATGAGATAACAACCAAAAAGATTAAGCCTAACGGGAAGCGAACGAGTGTAGTCGTTACTTTTTATCGGAGTGAGAAACTCGAATCCGGTCCGAATATTTTTCGGTTAGTCCCAATGAAAAAGTGACGGGGAATTAGGGGTTAATTATTTACTTTTTATTTAAAATACGGTATTGTGAAGTGGTTGTTTGTTAAGAAATTGATAAGGAGTAGTTTCACCAATGTATACCATTAAGAACGATAAAAAACCGCTATACCGCCGGTGGTGGTTTTGGCTAATACTTGTGGTGATTCTTATGGGGGGCAGCTTCATGGGAACGGTGGTGCATGATGTGCACCGGATGGCTCAAACCGAACGGCGTACGCCTAAGAAACACCATAAAACTGATCAGGCGGATAAGAAGGCTGAACAAGCTCAGGAAAAGGTGCCCCGGGCGATTGCCGCTCCCAACAAGCAGCAGCGGGAGCAGCTTGTTAGTCAGGCAAAGAGTGGGGCGGATTTGCAAGCAGTCACGGCGGGCCAGCCTCAGGTAATTCATTTTGACCAGGACGACCAAACTATTAAGACAACGGTAGATAATAATGGCCAGATTAAACCTGGGCGGTACGCCGTCAAGTTGACGCGGGCCAATAAAAATTTTGATGATGATTTTCATGAATTATCGTTTGAAGCACATAATAACATCTATTATGTGAATGGCGCCCAAACTGATAACATTATTCAGGGGGTAGCAAACCTACCTGCTGGCCGGGAAGTGAAGTTGAAGGGGGGTAAGGGTGATACCATCACCTTAATCCCTCTTAAAAACCAGGAGCGGGCCGACCAATTTATCTATAATGGTGATTCGGTCCGGTCAACCGCTGATGTGCAACCGGGAATTTATCAGGTAACCTACTGTGATACAACGAGGGCTGATGATCAATCTATTGTGTCATTTGATGGTAATAATTGTTATGACTACTTCACACTATATGCTCATCCAAACATGAAGAAGCATCACTACACAAGTGTGGTGGTAGCCATCCAGAAAGACCAGAAGATTGAAGTGGCTAGTGGTGCGGTTCACCTCCAGCGGGTTCAGCTGCCCCCCAAGCCCCATAACCTGATTCTTGGTTCAGCCGTATACGCGGTGGGGCAAGATTTACCAGCCGGGCGGTACAAAGTCCGGGTTTTGAGTGGCTCGGGTAACATTGGAAAGGCGGATGGGCTTACAACGTTTGCTCGCCTTAAAAAACACGAAACAACAACGGTAACCTTAAAGAAGGGGACAAAGATTGAGATTAACCCGGACGTAGTTTCGTTGACCTATATTGGAAACTAGGAGGTGAAGGGAATGAACGAATTGGGACTAACCCCAACGACGTTGCTTTGGATTTGGGCCGGCCTGGCGGCGCTCTTTCTTATCATCGAGTTGTTTACGACCCAGTTAGTGGCAATTTGGTTTGCCGTTAGTTCAGTCGTTAGCCTGGGGTTGCAGGTGTGCCACGTTAGCTTAACGGTTCAGCTAGTTCAGTTTTTAGTAACCGGGATTATTCTGGGAGTAATTTTTCACCCGCTTGCCAAGCACTTGCTACAACGGCATGGCTATCACCCGCTCAATACTGCGGAAACCGTGATTGGAAAGCACGGGCGGGTAACGGTTGCGGTTAAGGATGGTACTGGTCGGGTAACGGTTGCAGGGGATGATTGGAAAGCAACAGCTGATCATGATTTACCCGTTGGTTGCCAGGTAGTGGTCACTGCGCTGAATGGCGTTACGGTGACAGTGGAAAAAATTAAGCAGGAGGATGACAAATGATTTTTTTAATTTTATTGCTGATTTTAGTTGCGGTAGTTGTGTACGTACTCGGTCATATTCGGGTTGTTAGTCAGAGTCAAAGCTGGGTTGTGGAGCGATTGGGAAGTTACTACGCTACCTGGACAAACGGTGTTCACTTTCTGGTTCCGTTTGTCGACAATGTGGTAGCTAAGAACTCCCTTAAGGAACAGGTAATGGATTTTCCACCACAGCCGGTGATTACGAAGGATAACGTTACGATTAAGATTAATACCGTGGTTTATTCTCAGGTGACGGATTCTAAACTGACGACTTACGGAATTGAAAACCCGGTCGCCGCGCTTGAAAACTTAACGGCAACGACGCTTCGGAACATTATTGGGGATTTGGATCTTGACGAGACATTAACGAGCCGGGACATCATTAATACCAAAATGCGGACCATTTTGGATGGCGCCACCGATAAGTGGGGAATCAAGGTTAACCGGGTGGAAGTAAAGGATATTACGCCGCCGGCTGAAATTCAGAATGCCATGGAAAAGCAAATGAAAGCTGAACGGGAACGCCGGGCTCAGGTGCTGGCTGCTGAAGGAAACAAGAAAGCCGCAATTCTGCAGGCGGAAGGGCAAAAAGAATCTCAAATTTTGCAGGCTCAGGCCGATAAGGAATCAGCGATTCAGGTCGCTGAGGGGCAAAAGCAGTCCCGAATTTTGGAAGCTGAAGGGCAGGCTGAGGCAATTCGGCAGGTTCAACAGGCCACAGCTGACGGACTGAGTGCAATTAGTCAGGCGGACGTAACGGATCAGACGTTAACCGTTAAGGGCTTAGAGGCCGTTAAGCAGTTGGCGGATGGACAAGCAACAAAGTTGGTAATTCCGAGTGAGTTGCAGAACATTGCGAGCCTTGGCTCCGTGTTTAAGGCCAGCGTAACGGATGCTCCCGCTAAAAAACAGGCCACGACTGACCAGCAGAACTAACGCGCCGAGGATACTCAATGGAACGGAAACAGTTTAGTTATGGTGTCCGGAAGGCTCCTAAGCAGTCGGGGGAAAACGTCCCGTCCAAGAAGGGGATAGCACGGTTATGGACGCTTGCCATTATACTAACCTTTGTTGAGATGGCGCTGAATTTTACTGCGGAAATATTTTTGAGGCATTCTTCGCTCTATGCGCAGGTCGTCGTTTCACGAATTATGTGGTGTGGTTACGTATTAATTGCTTGGCTACTAGCGTGGTGGACGTTACGCAATGTTCTGTCATTACGTCAAAGTGGGTTTGCCGCTCTGGGGGTGATGATGGTGACCGTTATCCTAGGATGGATTGCGCAGATTGTGATTGTTGAAACGATGGACCGGTGGTTGATGGCGGCTGCATTACACGGTGCAGATAAGGCGATGGCGGGGATTAGTCTTCTGTGCGATTTTGCGATGGCTAATGTATTCATTATTACCGCAGTTATAACCACCATTGTTTTCTTTGTGGTTAGGCATGTTCAGCAGCGATGATGATTTTTACGAAAAATAAGCATTTCACCGTGAGGGATTTGAATATGCGAGGGGTTGGATCATAGATTCCGGCCTCTTTTTTAGCGTAAAATTAAAAGAAGTTGCACGAACACGTGTGCGGCGTTTTAATAAAAGGAAGAACGATTGTGGGGATGATTTTGTGGTTGGACAACGAAAAATTATTCACGTCGATATGGACGCCTTCTACGCATCAATTGAAATGCGGGATCACCCAGAATTACAAAACGTGCCGCTTGTGGTAAGCCGGAATCCTCGACATTCCGGGGGACATGGGGTAGTGGCAACTGCCAATTACATTGCGCGGCAATACGGGATTCACTCGGCCATGAGTGCACAAGAGGCCCTTCGGCGGTGCCCACAAGCTCACTTTCGGCGGCCAGACTTTCCCAAGTATCACCGGGTTTCCGACCAGATTCATGCGCTTTTTCACGAGTATACCGATATGATTGAACCGGTTGCTTTGGATGAGGCATACTTGGACGTTACGCGAAATAAACAGGGAATCCGGTCAGCAATTGTGGTTGCCCGCCAGATTCAACGGGCCATCTTTGAGCAAACCCACCTGACTTGTTCGGTAGGGGTGGCGCCAAATAAATTTTTAGCAAAGCTTGGATCGGAATACCGTAAACCAGTTGGTGTGGCGGTTGTCCGGCAGGAGGATGTGCGGGTCTTTCTTGATCCGCTTCCCATTGAGACCATTCGGGGCGTGGGGAAGAAGACCGTTGTAAAAATGCATGCTATGGGAATTGAAACGGGGGCGGACTTATATGCGGTGAGCGATACGGAGTTAATCCGGCGCTTTGGTAAGGCGGGTCACCTGTTTTATGAACGGATTCGGGGGATTGATCCCCGACCAGTTGAATGGCAACGGGAGCGCAAATCAATTGGAAGTGAACGAACGTTTGACCAGCCATTGATGAGTGGTGTTGAAGTTGAGCGCGTAATGCATGCGACGGCCGAACGGCTTGTTAGTGAACTTCACCGGAAACAAAAACACGGGAAGACGCTTGTCATTAAGGTGCGGAATGCGGCGTTTGAAACGGTTACGCGGCGGATTACCCTGGATGATTACTTTGAAAATGATGTTCAAGAAATTCAACGGTATGGGCAGCAATTATTTGACGTGGTTCAACCGGATGCTATTAACGTTCGGCTGTTGGGTTTGACGATGACTAACCTGGATGACGTTGCCTTTGAGAACATCCGCCTCCCGCTTTAGGCGGGGAATTTGCTATACTGGGTAACAGGAAGGTTTTGAAGAAGGGACCGATAAGGATGACAGTACAAGATGAAATTATTAATAAGATTGAAGCTGCACCAACGATTATTATTCACCGCCACCAGCGGCCGGATCCGGATGCCGTGGGAGCTCAAGCAGGGTTGGCAACCATTTTGCGGGCAAGTTTTCCGGGTAAGCAGGTCTATCAGGTTGGGCAAGACGTGCACAGCCTTGATTGGATTGCCAAGGAACAGACCATTGACGATGCGGTTTATCAGCACGCTTTGGTGATTGTTTTGGATACGGCAAATGCGCCGCGGGTTGACGATGTCCGGTATACTACGGGAGCTGATCTCATTAAAATTGATCATCATCCAGCAGAAGATCAGTATGCGCCGTTAAACTGGGTTGTCCCAGAAGCATCAAGTACGTCTGAACTGATAGTGGACCTTGTTTCAGCGAGCCACGGGAAGCTTCACTTAACGCCCGAAGCAGCCCGGATGCTGTATGCCGGGATTGTTGGGGATACTGGTCGGTTTATGTACGATAATACGACACCGCATACGTTGGAGGTTGTTGCTAAACTTTTCCGGCAGGGAATTGATGCTCCGGCGGTTAACCGGAAGTTAAGCGATATTTCCCTTCCGGAGGCGCGGTTGGCTGCATTTGTATATCAAAATATGGAGATTACAGCGCATCATGCTGCTTTTGTTGTGATTAAACTGGAAGATATTGCCCGGTTAGGAATTAAGGATGCTGGGACGTCCAGTGTTGTTTCCCTTCCCGGGATGATTGCGGATGTTTTGTGTTGGACCGTAATTGTTGAGCAACGGGACGGAACATACCGGCTCCGAATTCGGTCAAAGGCGCCGGTGATTAATGAATTGGCAAAGAAGCACGATGGTGGCGGTCATCCCCTTGCTAGTGGAGCGGTTTTACATGATGAAGAGCAGATCCCGGACTACGTGGCTGAGTTAGATGCTCTCGCAGCGAAGTATGAGGAGGAACACCAGTGATGGCGACCTTTGCAGATTTTAAATTTCAGCCGTTTATCATGAAGGCGTTGGCAGCGATTAACTTTAGCCGTCCGACGGAAGTGCAGCAACGGCTAATCCCAACGATTATGGCGGGGAAAAGTGTTGTGGGGCAATCTCAGACTGGAAGCGGGAAGACGCATACGTTTCTTCTTCCGATTTTTAACGCGGTTGATCCCCGGATTCAGTCGGTTCAAGCTGTTATTACAACCCCGAGTCGGGAATTGGCTTATCAAATTTACGATGCCGCCAAGCAGATTGTGCGGTTTAACCCGGCGATCGTGGTGCAAAATTACGTGGGAGGAACTGATAAACAACGCCAAATCAGCAAGCTTCAGCGGGCACAACCCCAGATTGTTATTGGTACCCCAGGGCGAATCAATGATTTGATTCGGCGAGGCGCGCTTGATGTTCACCGCACTAAAATGTTGGTGGTTGACGAGGCTGATATGACGCTCGACCTCGGTTTTTTAGCGGAAACGGATGCCATTGCCGGAGCAATGCCGCGTGATCTTCAAATGATGGTCTTTTCCGCCACGATTCCGGAAAAATTACGCCCATTTTTACGGAAATACATGGAAAATCCGGTAGTCGAAGTGGTGGAAAACCAGCATGTAATTAGTCCCACGATTGATAACTTTTTGTTATCAACGAAGGGGCGTGACCGAAATCAGCTGATTTTGCGGCTACTCACTATGGGAGAACCGTACCTGGCATTAGTATTTACTAATACTAAGGAACGGGCTGATGAATTGAGTACTTATCTGCGGCACCAGGGATTACGCGTTGCTACCGTTCACGGGGGAATTCAACCCCGTGAACGAAAGCGGGTTATGCGTGCAATTCATAACATGGAATACCAGTATGTGGTTGCGACTGACCTTGCAGCCCGGGGAATTGATATTGAAGGGGTGTCTTTGGTAATTAATGATGATCTTCCCCGTGATCTAGAATTTTTTGTTCACCGGGTTGGGCGAACCGGGCGCAACGGGTTGTCCGGGACAGCAATAACCTTGTATGGGCCGGGCGATGACCGCCAAATTAAGGAACTTGAAGGGATGGAAATCCATTTTAAGCCTAAAGAGTTAAAAAATGGTCGGTTAGTTGATACGTACGATCGACGTCGGCGCCAGCAGCGGGGAAAACGTCAGGATCATATGGATCCGCAACTCCGAGGAATGGTCAAGAAGGCTAAGAAGAAGCATAAACCGGGATACAAAAAAAAGATTAAGCGGGTAATTGCAAAGGATGCTCAGCAAAAACGCCGGATTGAACGGCGTCAGAAAATGCGAGCTCAGCGTAAGCAACACCGTGATAACTGGTAATTGACAACTAGGGGGGAGTTTGCTATTCTTAGGTGCGGCAGGATATGCGGTCTGCTAGCGTTCTGCAGCGAGGATCCTGGTGGTGCGACGGATCTAGAATGAGGCAGCCTGTGCTCCCTGACTTAAAACTAAATGAACTAATTATTAAGAGGTAAACGACTAGCATCGTTGCAAGTAAGGTGGTACCGCGCAAAGGCGTCCTTACGTTGTGACGGTGCTTTTTATCGTTGGAAAGGAATTGTTACTATGAAAAAACTAACGAGTGCTCAGGTGCGCCAGATGTATCTGGACTTCTTTAAGAGTAAGGGGCACGATGTGAAAAAGAGTGCGCCGTTAATTCCACACGATGACCCGACGCTCCTATGGATTAATTCCGGGGTAGCAACGATGAAGAAGTACTTTGATGGGACGGTTGTTCCTAAGAACCACCGGATTACAAGTTCCCAAAAGTCTATCCGGACAAATGACATTGAAAACGTAGGACACACTGCCCGGCACCACACGTTATTTGAAATGTTGGGGAACTTCTCCGTGGGAGACTACTTCAAGGAAGAGGCGATCACGTGGGCGTGGGAATTACTTACGAGTCCGGAATGGTTTGCGTTTGATGCGGAAAAACTGTACGTAACGGTTTACCCGAAGGATACAGATGCTAAGCGGTATTGGCAAGAGGTTGGTGTTTTACCAGGCCATATTTATGAGGCTGAGGATAATTTCTGGGACATCGGTCAGGGACCAAGTGGTCCGGATTCCGAGATTTTCTATGATCGTGGGCAGGAAATGAATAACGTTGCTGAGGATGATCCTGAAAATTATCCGGGAGGGGAAAACGAACGGTACCTGGAAATTTGGAACATTGTGTTCTCTGAATTTAACCATAAGCCGGATGGCAATTACGAACCACTTCCGCATAAGAACATCGATACTGGAATGGGGCTGGAACGGATTGTTTCCATTTTCCAAAATGCGCCGACAAATTTTGAAACGGACCTGTTTTTACCAATCATGGACGCCACGGCGGCAATGGGTCCTGGCGTTAAGTATGGGGATGCACCAACAACCGATGTGTCGTTTAAGGTCATTGCTGACCATATCCGGGCGGTTACCTTTGCGATTGGCGATGGGGCCTTACCATCTAATGAAGGGCGCGGTTATGTCATTCGGCGGTTAATCCGCCGGGCGGTCATGCACGGTCAAAAGTTGGGAATTAAGGGCGCGTTCCTTTACAACCTTGTCCCTGTTGTTGGTGAAATTATGAAATCTGCGTATCCGGAAGTGCTTGAACAGGTGGATTATATCCAGAAAGTTATCCGGATGGAAGAAGAACGCTTTAACGAAACCTTAGCCGCAGGAATGCAGTTGCTAGATGATTTAATTGCTGAAACAAAGCAAGCCGGAAAAACGGAAATTCCGGGTGATGGGGCGTTCAAGATGTACGATACGTACGGCTTCCCGTTTGAATTAACCCAGGAATACGCGCATGATGCGGGCATGGTGGTTGACCAGGCTGGGTTTGACGCTGCCATGAAGGAACAGAAGGACCGGGCTCGTGCTGCTCGGAGTGATGCTAAGTCGATGGGGGTTCAAAACGGACTGCTCACTGATATTAAGACGCCGAGTGAGTACGTAGGGTACCGCCAGTTAAGCATCGACGGAACGTTAAGGAACATCATTGTTAATAATGAACTAGTTGATCAAACCGCCCGGGGCGGGGCCCAGTTAATTTTTGATAAGACTCCGTTTTACGCTGAGATGGGCGGACAGGTCGCTGATCAGGGAGTAATTAAGGATGAAGACGGTGAGGTTGTTGCCCGCGTTACGGACGTCCAACATGCACCAAACGGGCAAAACATGCACACGGTTAAGGTGCTTGGCCCGCTGGTAACGGGCCGCACCTATAGCCTTGAAGTTGATCGGGAATTCCATAATAAGGTAAAGAAGAACCATACCGCAACGCACCTTTTAGACCAAGCTTTACGCGATGTTTTAGGTGAGCATACGCATCAGGCAGGTTCATTGGTTGAACCAACGTACTTGCGGTTTGACTTTACCAACCTGGGAGCCGTTACACCGGGAGATCTCGAACGAGTTGAACAGATTGTAAACGAAAAGATTTGGGCGGCACTTCCGGTAGAGACGGTCGTTACGGACATTGAATCCGCCAAGAAGATGGGGGCCATTGCCCTCTTTTCGGAGAAGTACGGTGATACTGTTCGGGTGGTTAAGGCTGGTGATTACTCGATGGAATTCTGTGGTGGGAACCACGTTGATAACACGAGTGAACTGGGACTCTTTAAGGTTGTTTCTGAATCTGGGGTAGGTGCCGGGACCCGGCGGATTGAGGCGGTCACTTCCAAGGAAGCGTACGAATACCTGAAACAGCATGACAACTTACTAACAACGGCCGCCGCAAAGGCAAAGGTTGTTCAAGTAAAAGATTTACCAGAACGGGTCGACCAGCTTCAGGGGACCATTAAGCAGCTTGAACGGGAAAAACAATCCTTAGAAGACAAGTTTGCTTCCCAGCAGGCTAGTGACGTTTTTCAGGACGTTCAGGAAATCAACGGTAAGACATTAATTGCCGCGCAGGTAAACGTTTCTGGCATGGGTCAACTCCGGCAGCTTGCCGACCAGTGGAAGGCCAACGGCTACTCAGATATTTTGGTACTGGCAACGGCCACGGAAGACGGTAAGGTAAACCTCATCACCGCAATGAGTGATGCGCAGGTTAAGGCTGGCTTGAAGGCCGGTGATCTGATCAAGGCGATTGCGCCGCTTGTTGGTGGTGGCGGTGGTGGCCGGCCAAACCTCGCACAGGCTGGGGGAAAGAAGTCGGCTGGTATTCAGGATGCCCTTAAGCAGGCAGCTGAGTGGGTAGCACAGCAGTAAATTAAACGGGCAGAATAGAAGTTGCAAACCGACTGAATTGTGAAGATCGGTTCGGAGGGGGCGGACTTTTACTCAGCCCGTTTGTTTTATATGCGCAAAAAAGCGAGAAGGTTGCGGTTTATCTTCCCGCAACTCTTGTTTTTAAAACGGTTATGGTATACTGAAAGCAGATTATGTACGGGAGCTTAGTTTGGAGGTGGCATGATGAAACCAACTGATAAAACAGTATTCTTTAATTTTGATGCTGATAATCCCCAAAGTGTTCATGATACGCTCGTGACCGTTTACCAGGCACTGGAGGAGAAGGGATATAACCCAATTAATCAGATTGTTGGTTACCTTCTATCTGGCGACCCGGCTTACATTCCACGGTTAAATAATGCCCGTAACTTGATCCGAAAGCACGAGCGTGACGAAATTATTGAGGAGCTTGTGCGGGCATACTTGAATAAGGAGGACTAGTACGCGTGGGACGGTTGATGGGATTAGATGTCGGCTCACGGACCGTCGGTGTGGCAGTGAGTGATCTTCTTGGGTGGACCGCCCAGGGGGTTGAGATTGTTTCGATTAACGAAAAAGAAGAGCAGTTTGGTCTTGAGCGGATTGCCGCCCTTATCACTGACCATGATGTGAGTGCTTTTGTAGTGGGATTGCCCAAAAATATGAATAATACGGAGGGTCCCCGGGTAGAAGCAGCACGGCATTATGGTGAATTGCTTAAGGAACGCTTCGGGTTACCGGTAGATTATCAAGACGAACGGCTAACAACCGTTGCGGCGGAGCGGATGCTGGTTGAGCAAGCGGATACCTCCCGGGCAAAGCGCAAGAAGGTTATTGATAAGTTGGCGGCAAGCCTGATTTTGCAAGGATACCTTGACCGGAAGGGACCGTTGACTGCAAAATTAAATTAGAAACGAGGAGATTAAATGGCACAGGAACAGGACGACTTAATTACATTGGTTGATGATCAAGGCAATGAAAGTCTTTACCGCATCCTTTTTACGTTTGATTCGGAGGATTATGGTAAGTCGTATATTCTGTTGGTTCCAGCTGATGCTGAACCAGACGAACAGGTGGACGTGTTGGCCTTTTCGTTTAAACCGGATGAAAACGGAGAAGCAAAAGACGCAGATCTATTTGAAATTGATGACGACGATGAATGGGACATGGTTGAAGGTGTGCTTGACACGTTCCTCAATGACGAAAATATGCAGTAGTGGTTGATTAATTAGAAGCACAAGGAACGTGAACAAAAAACGAGGTTGGAACTTAGCCGTTCTAACCTCGTTTTTTAATGTGTTATGTTTGCCGGAACATACGTTGGCTGAATATTTCCTGCGTGAAGCGTTACATGACCAGAAAGGAGGTTCTTAATTGTCTGATTGAAGGCGGGGAACTGGTTTGCCGGAAGAGTAATTGTTGTGGTAACGGCTGTCGTGTAGTCGGTCGTTAGTAGCGGAATATGGTGCTGTTGTAGGTAATTTTGGAGGGTTTGAAACCGTGCATAATCGGTTGTAACGGTGATAGTTTGCTGGGAGCGCTTTGTCATAATGGTTGTTGCATTGATTGCGGTGCTTGTTACTTTCCGATAAGCCCTAATTAATCCGCCAGTTCCTAGTTTAATGCCGCCAAAATAGCGGGTTATAACTGCCGTGACATCGTGGAGGTGGCGTTGCTGAAGGGTACTGAGAATGGGAACGCCTGCTGTTCCGGAAGGTTCGCCGTTATCGCTCATTCGTTGAAACTGGTCGTTGTCACCGATAACGGTGGCAAAGCAGTTATGTCGGGCCTTACGTTCAGTTGTATTAACCCGTTCAATAAAAGCAGTTGCCTCTTTTGGAGAAGTTGTGCGGGTAATTCGGCAAATAAATATTGATTTTTTAATTGTGAGGGTGGCCTTTCCAGGAGTTGTAATCGTGTAATACGGTGTCAAAGCTAATTCCTCCGATAAATTATTCCCCTTTAAGCGTAATTATATGGTGAAGGAGGGATTGGGATGGAAAAGAGCGAACTATACGGGCGGCTTGTGGCAGGTCCGTTACCCGCCGGTCTAAGGAATAGCCCACAAATCCAACAAGTCCCGGTGATTCACAGGTGGGGGCCGGTAGTGTGGTGTTTACGGTGCGGGCAGGTAACGTGGCGGCAAGGGCGGTTGCCGCACCATCACGCATACTGTCCCCAGTGCCTTCAACTCGGGCGGGTTAGTACATTAACTTCATTATACACTATTCCCGAGCCAAATGATTTTCACTTTGATGGGAGCCGGTGCGTATGGCGGGGAAAGTTGTCGCCTGCGCAAGCCCGGATAGCAGAAAAGATTAAGCGGGCCGTTCAGCAACGGCGCCGTTTTCTGGTGTGGGCGGTGACGGGAGCTGGGAAAACGGAAATGCTTTTTCCAGGACTGGAAGCGGGCCTCGCTGCCGGTTGGCGGGTTGGGGTGGTTACCCCCAGGATTGATGTTTGTCGGGAACTTTTCCCCCGGCTACGGACTGCATTTCCAGCTGTGACTGCCATTCTTCTTACGGGGGATGAGTCGACGCCATACCGGTATACACAACTAGTTGTCGCGACGACCCACCAACTTTTGCGGTTCTACCGGGCGTTTGATCTTTTAGTAGTAGATGAAGTGGATGCTTTTCCGTTTATTACGGATAAAAGATTACATTATGCTGCTGCACGGGCGATTAAGGAGGATGCAGCGGTGCTGCTTCTTACTGCTACGCCGTCATCCCAATTGCTTAAAGTTATACGGCGGCATCGCTTCCAGATTGGGATGCTTCCTGCCCGGTACCATGGCTATCCTCTTCCCGAACCCGTGTTTGTTCGGATTGGGCATTGGGAACGCTTAATTCACCGACAGATGTTCCCCACAAAGATTCAAGCAGCGTTAGCAGGATGGCAGGAGCGTTGTTTACCAGTATTAATTTTTGTTTCCCGGATTAAGTGGTTAAAACCGGTCCTGCGTGCGCTTCAACGACAGTTACCGACTTGGCGGGGAACGAGTGTCTATGCGGCTGATCCACGCCGGCAAGAAAAGGTTGCTGCAATGCGGAAACATCGGGTGCAATATCTAGTTACCACAACGATTCTTGAACGAGGAGTAACCTTTCCGGACGTTCAGGTTATTATTTTAGGAGCGGATGATCCGGTGTTTACTGTTGCGGCTCTTGTTCAAATTGCTGGCCGGGTTGGACGATCCCCCACCGCACCAACGGGAACCGTTTTATTTGGATGTACCCGGATAACGCCGGTTGTTCGGGCGGCTTACCGTCAAATTCGCGCCCTTAATCGGGCTGCCCGGAGGATGGGATGATGAATTGCTTGTTATGTGGGAGAGCTTTAAAAACCTTGTCCTCCTTTAGGTGGGTGTTATCGTGGCAGAGAATACAGGATGATTACCTGTGTTCCGCTTGCCGAAAAGAATTTGTGCGGCTTACCGGGTCAACGTGTCCGGGATGTGGTCGTAAATGGCCAGAATTGTGTCCGGACTGCCGACGATGGCGATCCCAACAGCCGTCTTTGTTATGTAACCGGGCATTATACGCGTATAACAATGCAATGCGTACTTATATGCAACGGTATAAGTTTCAGGGCGATTATCGGCTTCGACGGGTTTTTAGCGATGAACTTCAGACCGCTTTAACGAAATGGTATCCCCGGTGGCAGGGATGGATATACGTCCCATTGCCGGTTGATGATATAACGTGGCAAACACGTGGGTTTAATCAGGTGGTGGGGTTTCTTTCCGGCATTGCTATTAAAGAGGGATTAATGATGATCCCTTCTTGCCACCAAAAGCAAAGTACTAAGACTCGCACCGCCCGGTTACAAACTAAACAACCGTTTCAGGCTAAGCCAAGTGCCGCGCGGTTCGCGCGTGTCGTGTTGGTTGATGATGTTTATACTACGGGACGGACACTGTATCATGCGCGAAAAGCCCTGACTGCAGTGGGGGTTCAGCACATTCGTTCGGTAACTCTGGCTCGGTAAGAAAGGGAGATTTCTTAGTAGAGATAATTGTTTCCGGTAGTGCTTTATCATATAATATAGATGTAGACGAGATGCACTTGCACCGCGTTAGTAAGCGCGTTCACTTGAATGTACTTACGTGTGAAAGGAGAGGGTACTATGTTAAAGTACAACGTTCGTGGTGAGAATATCGAGGTTACGGCAGCAATTCGAGAATACGTGGAGAAGCGGTTAGCCAAGTTAGAAAAGTACTTTGCTGATGCGACAAAGCCAACTGCGCACGTTAACTTAAAGGTTTATCCTGACAAAACCGCTAAAGTGGAAGTAACGATTCCGTTACCGTACCTGGTTCTACGGGCTGAAGAAACTTCTTCTGACATGTATGCAAGTATTGATTTAGTTACTGATAAACTTGTTCGGCAGATTAAGAAATATAAGACAAAGGTTAACCGGAAATCGCGGGAAAAGGGCGTTAAGGATATGGCCTTCGTGACGCCCGCAACGGATGATGATCAGTCAGACCAGCAGTTTGAAATCGTTCGGAACAAAAACATTGCCTTAAAGCCAATGGATGCTGAAGAAGCGATTCTACAAATGAATATGTTAGGGCATAATTTCTTTATCTACCGTGACGCCGAAACGGCGGATGTTAATATTGTCTACAAGCGGCGTGACGGACGGTATGGAATGATTGAAGCGGCTGATTAGCATTAACTTTGGTGATACGGAAGCGGGGTTTATAGGATGACCCCGCTTCTCGTGTTTTAAAAAGTTGCACGGCATCAATAAATTTGATAGTATCAAACATACTATGAGGGGTGATATGTAATGGCAAAAGCAAAGTTAGCGGTCGGCGATAAGGTAACCTGCAAGAAGATGGGGGCTTTAAAGCATGATTTTGAGGGTACCTTGGAGAAACTATACGATAATTCGGGGTTGGTTTCTATTACTAAGTATGATGACGAAGACCGGATTGCCGTTAGCGATTACCATGAACGGGTAATTATTGCCCAGAAGAACATGAAAAAAATCTCGTAATTCACATGACAAGCGAAAATGAGTATGGTATACTAACTTTCGTTCGATGCGGGTGTAGTTTAGTGGTAAAACTCCAGCTTCCCAAGCTGGCATCGCGAGTTCGATTCTCGTCATCCGCTTAAGTGACATCTCATTGTTTGTGGGATGCCTTTTTAATACCTGATGAGAAAGAAGAGTACTGCAGAGGAGGACAAAAGCGAGTCTGGGAGGGTGGAAGCCGGGTGTTCGGCCTGCAGGAAGCGCGCTTTTGAGGGTTTAGTTAAATATCAAAGTGGATTGAAGATCAATTAGAGTGGTACCGCGGGAAGCCTCGTCTCTTTAATAAAGGGACGGGGTTTTTCTGCTGAAAGGAGTTAAAATGGTAGACTATAAGCAACAAATTGCGGCTCGGATTTCCGCTACGCTCGGTGCGCCAACCCCTGCTGAAGAAATTATGGATAAGGTTGAGGTTCCTAAGGAGATTGCGCGTGGGGATTACGCCTTCCCGGCATTTATCTTAGCTAAGGTCCTCCACAAGGCACCGCAGCAAATCGCAGCTGATTTGGTCACCCAAATTGACAAAACGGGGTTTGAGAAGGTCGAAGCGGTTGGCCCGTACGTTAACTTTTTCCTTGATAAGGCGAAGTATAGTCAGGAAATTTTGGCAACGATTTTAAAGAAACAGGAGCATTATGGCGACCAGGATCTCGGCCACGGAGGGAACGTGACGGTAGATATGTCCTCCCCCAACATTGCTAAACCGTTTTCAATGGGTCACCTCCGATCGACGGTAATTGGGAATGCAATTGCACTCTTGCTTGCGAAGACGAATTACCATCCAATTAAGATTAACCACTTGGGTGATTGGGGAACCCAGTTTGGAAAGCTCATGGCGGCGTACACGTTGTGGGGGAGTGAAGAAGAAGTCAAGCAGGACCCGATTAACACCTTGTTGAGGTACTACGTGAAGTTCCATGAGGAGGCTGAAAAGGATCCAGCGCTTGATGATCTGGGCCGGAACTGGTTTAAGCGGCTTGAAGATGGTGATGAAGAAGCAACCCGACTGTGGAAGTGGTTCCGGTCGGAATCATTGAAGTCGTTTATGCGAATTTACAAGAAACTGGGAATTGACTTTGACTCGTACAACGGGGAAGCCTTCTATAACGATAAGATGGATGAGGTTGTTGACTTGCTGAAACAAAAGGGGCTTTTGCATGAAAGTCAGGGAGCTCAGATCGTTGATTTGGAGAAATACAACCTTAATCCGGCATTAATTATGCGTTCGGACGGTGCTACTCTCTATATTACCCGGGACCTGGCAGCAGCCCTGTACCGGAAGCGGACATACAACTTTGTTCAGTCTTTGTACGTTGCCGGTAACGAACAAACAAATCATTTTGATCAACTAAAAGCCGTTCTAACGGAGATGGGGTACGATTGGGCCGATGAAATTCATCACATTGGGTTTGGCCTTATTACCAAGGACGGGAAGAAGATGTCCACCAGAAAAGGGCATGTAGTGCTCCTTGATCAGGTGCTTAACGATGCGATTGGCCTAGCGGAGAAACAAATTGCCGCCAAAAACCCGACATTAGCTAATAAAGATAAGGTCGCCAGTGCTGTGGGAATCGGGGCGGTAGTCTTCCACGACTTAAAGAACGAACGGCTAAACAGCTTTGACTTTAATCTGGACGAAGTTGTGCGGTTTGAGGGAGAAACTGGGCCGTACGTTCAGTATTCCCACGCTCGGGCAATGAGTATTTTGCGGAAGGCAGGGAATCCGCAACTAACAGCAGACCAGGCATTTGCCGTTGATGATCCGCAGGCCTGGGAGACTCTGCGGTTACTGGGAGATTTTCCGGCGGTTATCAAGCGGGCGATGGACGAATACGAACCATCCGTGGTCGCCAAATACGCGTTGCACCTTGCGAAGGCGTTTAATAAGTACTACGCACACTCCCGAATCCTGACGGAGGATGCCGGCCGGAATGCTCGCCTAGCACTTGTTAAGTGCGTTGCCTTAGTTCTCAAAGAAGCCCTGCGACTTTTAGGTGTTCAAGCACCAGACGAAATGTAATAAAAAGTATTACCATCATGGAGGATGAGCCGTTGTCTTGTCCTCCTTATTGTTTCATTCCAAGTAAATGGTTGGGGGAATGAAGTGGAAAAGGTGTATGGGGCGTCAATTTATATTTTGGAGTGTGGCAACTTTCAGGTGGGATTCTTTGTTTAAAAGCTGCCGCATCTTGCTTCTAATCCGGGTATAATGCTAAAATAAAAACCGATATTCTATTGGATTACGGCCCAAGTGCCGGGACTTGAAAATATACGACTGAGAAGGGATTAAATCAATGACAAACATCCTGAAAAAATGGGTCGAAAGTGATAAACGTGAACTGCGACGACTAGGAAAAATTGCTGATAAGGTCGAGGCGCTCGCTGATAAAATGGCGGCTTTGTCCGATGAAGAATTAAAGGCGCAAACCCCCGCGTTAAAGGAGCGCTATGCAAAGGGGGCGACCCTTGATGAACTTTTGCCGGAATCCTTTGCGGTCTGTCGGGAGGGAGCCAAGCGGGTTCTTGGGTTATACCCGTACCGGGTTCAGATCATTGGGGGAATTGTCCTCCACGAAGGAAACATTGCCGAAATGAAAACCGGTGAGGGGAAGACCCTGACGGCAACGATGCCGGTTTACTTGAATGCGCTTGCTGGTAAGGGAGTTCATGTAGTGACGGTTAATGAATATTTGGCCGGCCGGGATGCTACGGAAATGGGTGAACTGTACGAATGGTTAGGGTTAAGCGTTGGATTAAACGTCGCCAATAAGTCACCCGAAGAAAAGCGGCAGGCGTATAACTGTGATATTACGTACTCGACGAACAGTGAACTTGGCTTTGATTACCTGCGGGATAACATGGTGGTCTACAAAGAAGACATGGTTCAGCGGCCGTTAAATTTTGTGATTGTCGATGAGGTAGACTCAATTCTGATTGACGAAGCCCGGACGCCACTGATTATCTCGGGGCAATCAACTGGGAAAACTGCTCTTTACAAACGGACGGACCGGTTTGCAAAGACCCTTACCAAGGAAGACGATTTTAAGATTGACCTTGAATCAAAGACCGTATCGCTGACAGAGCGGGGAATCCAGAAGGCGGAGAAGTACTTTGCCTTACGGAATCTGTTTGATCCGGATAATACGGCTTTGACGCACCACCTTGATAATGCTTTGCGGGCAAATTACATTATGCTTCGGGATAAAGATTACGTTGTGCGCGATGGTGAAGTACTAATTGTTGACCAGTTTACCGGGCGGATTATGGACGGCCGGCGGTACTCTGACGGGTTGCACCAGGCCATTGAGGCTAAGGAAGGTGTTAACATCGAGGAAGAAACCAAGACGATGGCCAACATTACGTATCAAAACTTCTTCCGGATGTACAAGAAGTTATCCGGGATGACGGGGACGGCTAAGACGGAACAGGAAGAATTCCGTGAAATTTATAACATGGAAGTCATCACAGTCCCAACCAACAAACCAGTTATTCGGAAGGATAAGGCGGATTTACTGTACCCAACGTTAAAGAGTAAGTTTGCGGCGGTAGTCGAAGACATCAAGAAGCGGCATGCCAAGGGGCAGCCAGTTCTGGTTGGGACCGTTGCCGTTGAAACGTCTGAATATTTGTCAGGATTACTTGATCAGGAAGGGATTCCCCACGCTGTTTTAAATGCTAAGAATAATGCCAAGGAAGCCGAGATTGTCGCTAATGCTGGTCAAAAAGGAGCCGTAACCATTGCGACGAATATGGCCGGGCGGGGAACTGATATTAAACTCGGCCCTGGGGTCCGAGAAGTTGGCGGTCTTGCCGTTATTGGGACGGAGCGGCACGAATCCCGGCGGATTGATAATCAGTTGCGGGGACGGTCTGGTCGGCAGGGTGATCCGGGATTAAGTCAGTTTTATCTTTCGCTCGAAGATGATCTAATGCTTCGCTTTGGTTCAGAAAAGATCAAGGCCGTGTTAGAGAAAATGAAGGTTGCTGATGACGATGCAGTTATCCAATCCCGGATGATTACCAAGCAGGTTGAATCCGCCCAGAAGCGGGTTGAAGGAAACAACTACGATACGCGGAAGCAAGTTCTTCAGTACGACGATGTAATGCGGGCCCAGCGGGAAGTAATTTACGCCCAACGGCAACAGGTAATCATGGAAGAAGAAAGCTTAAAGCCGGTAATCATGCCGATGATTAAGCGGACCGTTAAGCATGTTGTTGAGGTGCACACCCAGGGAAACAAGGATGAATGGGACTTAGAGGCCATTCTCGATTTTGCCCAGTCAAGCATGGTAAAGGAGGATACGATTGCCCTTGATGATTTAGAGGGAAAGAATCCCCAGGAAATCATGGGCTATCTGGACGAACGGGCTGAGGAAGTCTACGCTAAAAAGCAACAACAATTACCTGATTCGGAGCAGATGCTTGAGTTTGAGAAGGTCTGCATTCTTCGGGTAGTTGATACCCGGTGGACTGATCATATCGATGAAATGGACCAGCTCCGGCAATCAATTGGACTCCGGGGCTACGGACAGTTGAATCCGCTAGTTGAATACCAGTCCGATGGCTTCACGATGTTTGAACAAATGGTTGCTGACATTGAAGAAGACGTAACGCGGCTGTTCTTGAAAGCGGAAATCCGGCAAAACGTTAGGCGGTAGCTGATAGGAACGAAACATGGTGGGGAGGTGCGGATGAAAATCCCAGCCTCCTTTTTGGGCGGAGGAGATTTTGAATGGAATTAAGTGATTACCGACGTGAAATTAAGGTAATGAATGAAAAAGTCGCAGACTTTGGGAGGTCTCTTTGACTTAGATCGGTTAGCAGAAGAAATTGCCGATAATGAGCACCAAATGGCAGCTCCGGGTTTTTGGGACAACCAGCAGGCCGCGCAAAAAGTGATTGCCGCCAATAATCAATTGAAGGCAAAGTATGATAATTATAAACAGCTTGGAGCAGCGCTGGAAGATTTAACTGTTTTGTGTGAGATGTCAGCAGAGGATCCAACTGATTCGGACGTGCAGGTTGAGTTAGCCGCAAACTTTGAAGCGGTTCAAAAGAAGTTGGCAGACTACCAGCTGCGGATGCTGTTAAACGAACCATACGATCAAAATAACGCTATTTTAGAAATCCACCCAGGAGCTGGGGGAACCGAGTCCCAGGACTGGGGAAGCATGCTTTTTCGGATGTACCAGCGGTGGGCTGACCAGCACGGGTTTGCCGTTGAAACGGCGGACTACCAGGTGGGGGATGAAGCCGGAATTAAAAGCGTAACCCTTCTGATTAGGGGGGATAACGCGTATGGATACCTTCGGGGCGAAAGGGGGGTTCACCGATTGGTCCGGATTTCTCCGTTTGATGCGGCGGGTCGCCGGCATACTTCGTTTGCGTCGGTAAACGTAATGCCCGAACTTGACGATTCCGTTGAAGTTGAACTTCGGCCTGAAGATATTAAAATGGAGGTTTTCCGGTCAAGTGGTGCCGGGGGTCAACACATTAATAAGACATCTTCTGCTGTTCGGTTAATTCATATCCCAACGGGAATTGTAACTTCCAGTCAGGCGGAACGGTCCCAGTTTCAAAACCGGGCAACCGCAGAAAAAATGATGCGGGCTAAGCTCTACCAAATGAAACTAGAAGAACAGGCCAAGAAGAAGGCTGCTATTCAGGGAGAGCAGCTTGAAATTGGGTGGGGTTCCCAGATTCGCTCGTACGTTTTCCATCCATACACGA
This sequence comes from Ligilactobacillus sp. LYQ139, assembly GCF_045033025.1. NCBI lineage: Bacteria > Bacillati > Bacillota > Bacilli > Lactobacillales > Lactobacillaceae > Ligilactobacillus > Ligilactobacillus sp. LYQ139. Next base: position 378,484 of record NZ_JBJFZW010000001.1, on the reverse strand, counting down.
TGGTTAAGGATCACCGGACCAATTATGAAACGGGGAACGGTCAGGCGGTTATGGATGGTGATTTGGATCCGTTCATTAATGCGTACCTTCAGTGGAAACTGCAACAACAAAATCCCCAGTAGGAGTTAGTAAATGAAAGTAGTTGGGTGGCTCCTCGGAGCGATCGTATTTAATCCATTATTATGGTTGGGTGGCGTGATGCCCGGAATTAATTACCTGGTACGAATTCGTCAGGAACGCCACCAGTGGCGCCAAGCCGTTGACCGTGATTGGTATGAGGGCCGGCACTTTATCATGGCTTTTGGCGGAATGGCTCTTATTGGTATTGGCGGGACAATTTTGATGCGGGTAACCGTAAGTTGGGAGTTGGTGGCTGTTTATGGTTTTCTCGCTGGAATAGTGGCATTAACCAATTGGTGGCATAATTTAACACCGCTGTTGATTTTAGTTCCAGTTGGGCTGACACTGATTACCAAGGATGGTGGCGCACTGCACGCTACTTTAGTATTTACAGTGTTTATTTGTATTACCCGGTTAATTTTAAGCTTGTTTGGTGGTCAGAAAGTTAGTCCCCGGATGGTAATGAACCGGCGTCACCATGTCTTTGCGCGGTACGAGTGGCGGGAAACGACCATCCTACCGGCGTTTGTGATGGTAGGAACCCGTCAAGGCTCGATTCCCGTTATCATATTTTTCCCAGTAGGAATTCACCGGGTAATTCAGGAAAAAACAACGGCACCGGTAGTGCGCCACCTTCAAATGGTGACTGGCATTCAGTGCGGACTGGCGCTTTTAGGAAGCTTTACGGGGTACTCAGCGCTCCGGGCGGGGCTAGGTGTTGCGTTGGTAATGGTGAGCTGTTACGATATTGGCAATCAATGGTGGCGAATCCACCATCACTCCCCGGTTGTGACAGCCGCAACGGATGGAATCCGGGTAGTCGCTGTTCGTCCAGCAACGCCAGCAGCGCGGATGGGATTACGTCCGGGTGACGTTGTGGTGGCGTGCAATGATGCGCCGGTCCATAATCACCGGGAGTTGTACGCGGCCCTGCAACGCAGCGCAGCGTATTGCCGCTTGCGCGTTCGGACAGTGACGGGGGACATGAAGTTAGTTGAGAGTAGTTTATATGCGGGGGTTCCCCATGAAGTGGGAATTGTGACGTTCCCCGCAGCGGTTTATTCACGGGTAGGTGAGCTAAAATGAAGGAATCCCGGATTCACCGGTCAACACAAAATAAGTTTTTATTAGGCGTTTGTGGTGGGTTAGCGGCCCACTGGGGAATCAGGGCAAACTACCTGCGCGCAACGTGGGTAGGGATTACCGTTATCTGCATGTTGTTTCCCCGAATGGTTGTCTTGCCGGTGGGGTTATACCTGGTATGTTACCTGCTGATGGGGGCACCGGAAGATGGTGAGTCGACTAATTCGCGGTCGGCGTGGACTGATATGTTTACTAACCGGACGACCACTTCAGCGCGGCAGAAGCGCCCAGCGGGAAGAAAGATTATTACTGATGTTCATGAACGAGACGTCCATGAACACCGAGAGGACGATTAACGTGGGTTTTTGGAAACGAATTATCATTAATGCCATTGTTTTCTTAGCGGTAGCGGGCTTTTTCCCGGTAGGTTTTCATGTGGCCAGTATTTGGGTTTCCCTGATTGCGGCTGTTGTCTTGAGTGTCCTTAATATGGTAGTTAAGCCGTTATTAACGGTTATTTCATTACCAATTACTGTGCTGACACTAGGACTCTTTTCGTGGGTAATTAACGCGGTAATGTTGGAGTTAACCGCCTTGGTGGTTGGAGGAGCATTTGCCTTTGCTAACTTTGGGTGGGCGCTAGTAGTGGCGTTAATTATTAGCGTGGTTAATGTAGTGATTACAAACTATTTTACGGATTAGTGAGGCGAATTAGATGACGGAAAATAAGCGTCGTTTTAAAGTGGAAATTGGCGGCAAGGAATACATTATCATTGGGGAGGCTAGTATGGCCCGCATGAATGCGGTCGTGGGTATAGTGAACCAGCAATTGGCAGCGATTAAGGAGCAGATGCCCGGGATTTCAGATGAACGGGCGGCAATTTTAACAGCTGTAAATGCAGTGGCCGACCAACTTGCGCTCCAACAAAAAAGCAAGGAGTAAACGTCCTTAGGAGGTTGACGGGATGGTTTCCGTAATTATTGTTCTGTTACTATTGTTAGCGCTGCGGCATGGTTACCGGCGGGGATTAATTCGAGGAATTTTGAATTTTATTAGCGTGATCGTTACGTTTATCATCAGTATTCGGTTGTCCGGTACGGTGGGCCGTTTTTTGGCGGGAATTTTTCCAGCGGTTGCGAATACCGGAGACTGGCTTCTTTTGCGCGTTAACCTGAACCTGATGTTTTATAAGTTCGTTGCGTTTTGGGTCGTGGCGATTATTTGTGGGATTATTGCACGGTTTATTGTTCGGGCAATCAATCGGATTGCAGATTTGCCGCTTCTTGCAACGCTTAACCGGTTAGCAGGGGCGGTGTTTTCATTTTTAACGGCCTACGTGGTTATTTTCGGTGGGCTCCTTTTGTTAAGCGCTTGGCCAGTAGCATCTGTTCGGCAAGCAGTCAGTACGTCAATGGTGGCGAATGCCATGTTAATGAAGACCCCGGGGTTGTCAACTATGACGACTAACAGCGTTACTCCTGCAGAGCAGGGGGGTTCTGGCCAACAACAACCGGTTATTAACGAACAATAGCCGTAGGGGGGATATGATAATGAATAAAAAAACCCTGATTACTTTAGAGTATGCAAAAATTAAACATGCTGTGCGGGAAGAGACGACAACGGCGATGGGAGCGCAACTCGTTGACCAACTAACCCCCCACACGGATTTGACGTGGGTTAAAGAGCAGTTAGCTGGCACCCAGGATGGAATGGATGTGTTGCGGTTGAAGGGCGGGATCCCGCTTCCACAACTTGTAACAATTACCCCCGCGCTTAAACGGCTTAAAGTGGGAGCAACCCTTAACGGGAAAGAGCTTGCTTCAATTGCCCGGGTGCTCCGCGCGGCAAACGAGGTGCGGGTGTTTTTTAAGCAGTTGACTGCAGAGCAGGATGCGCAACTCCCCGTTATTACGCACCTTTTAGAACAGTTGGTAACACTTCCTAAAATTGGAAGTCGTTTGATTCGCTCCGTTGAGTTTGATGGTCACGTTACTGACGATGCTTCGCCGGAACTAAAACGGCTTCGGCACCAGATTACTAGTACGGAAGCAAATATTCGGGCGGAACTAAATAGTTATACGCACGGCGCAAATGCGAAGTACCTGAGTGATGCGGTTATTACGTTGCGGGATGACCGGTACGTTATTCCGGTCAGAGCGGAAAACCGCGGCCGGTTTGGGGGTGTCGTTCACGACCAGAGCGCATCTGGCCAAACGCTCTTTGTTGAGCCAGAACAAATCGTTACCCTTAACAACCGGCTTCGCCAGCAGCAGTTAGCAGCAGCTGAAGAAGTTCGACGAATATTAGCGGAATTATCAGCGTTACTTGTGCCGTATACGACTGAGCTTGCAGGGAACGCGGTGGTATTAGGCCAGCTTGATTTCATTAATGCCAAGGCCCGGTACGCTAAACACCTCCGGGCAACCAAGCCAGCGATTTCCCCTAAAAATGACGTGTATCTCCGTCAGGCATGGCACCCACTTTTAGATCCAAAGAAGGCGGTGAAAAACGATCTCGCTATTGGGGCGGATTATCAGGCGATGGTAATTACGGGGCCCAATACCGGGGGGAAAACAATTACGTTGAAGACGTTTGGGTTGATTCAGTTGATGGGACAGTCCGGGATGTTTATCCCCGCGGCTGAGGAAAGCCGGATTGGCGTCTTTAGTGATATTTTTGCCGATATTGGGGATGAACAGTCCATCGAGCAAAGTCTTAGTACATTTTCAGCGCATATGACAAACATCGTTGCGATTATGCGGCAGGCGGATGCGCGCGCGTTAGTCCTCTTTGATGAGCTTGGTGCTGGAACGGATCCCCAGGAAGGAGCGGCGTTAGCAATTGCCATTCTGGATGCAGTTGGCGCGCGGGGCAGTTTTGTTGTGGCAACGACGCACTATCCAGAATTAAAGGCCTACGGGTACGAACGGCCAGGAACAATCAACGCTTCAATGGAATTTGACAGCAAAACACTTCAGCCAACGTATCATCTGTTGGTTGGAATTCCTGGACGGAGTAATGCGTTTGATATTGTCCAGCGGCTGGGGATGGATCCGACGGTGGTTACAGCAGCTCGTAATTTAACTGCTGATGATAACCAGGATCTCAACGATATGATTGCCGATTTAGTTGCAAAACGCCGGCAACTTGAGAACGATCAGGTTGCGCTTAATAAAAACCTTGAGGCGGCGACGGAACTGCACGCTGATTTAAGTAAACGGTTTACTCAATTTATCAACGAGCGAGAGCAACTGATGAACCAGGCGAAACGGTCCGCTAACGAACTGGTTGCCAATGCTAAAAAGAAGGCTAACGCAGTTATTAGCGACCTGCGGCGGATGCGGAACGAGCAACACGCCCCCGTTAAGGAAGATAAATTGATTGCGGCCCAAGGAAAGCTAAATGCCTTAGAGCAGAACCCGACGTTAAGGAAAAACCGGGTATTGCGACGGGCAAAGCAACAGTATGTTTTTCATGCCAACGATGACGTTCTTGTTAAATCGTATGGCCAACGCGGAGTGCTTCTTCGTAAGGCCGGGAACCACCAGTGGGAGGTTCAGCTGGGGATTTTGAAAATGAAGATTGATGAGGCGGACCTGGAGAAGGTGCGTGCCCCGCGAAAGGAATCCGGTGGAAAACGGGCACATCCAACCGTTAAAACGGCCCGTGCAAGTCACGTATCACCCACGTTGGATTTACGCGGAGAACGTTATGATGCCGCAATGACGAAGGTTGATCGTTACCTAGATGCCGCTCTTTTAGCCGGGTATCAGTCAGTGACGATTGTGCACGGAAAGGGAACCGGAGCACTTCGAACGGGTATTACAAACTACCTTAAGAATAACGCAGCAGTAAAGAGCTTTAACTTTGCAGCCCCGAATGCGGGCGGAAACGGTGCAACGGTGGTACACTTTAAGTAGTTTCGGTGGGGGCATCTGATGCACCGGGAAACATAAACTGTGTTATAATTACTTACGAAAAGTAAGAAAGAAGGGGTTAACATGGAAGAGTTAACGACAAAGAATTTTGATGAGAAGACTGCACACGGCGTATCGTTCACCGACTTTTGGGCAACATGGTGTGGTCCTTGCCGGATGCAGGGACCGGTTGTTGAAGAGCTTGACGATGAAATGGGTGATCGCGTACATTTCAGCAAAGTGGATGTGGACGAAAACCAAGAGTTGGCCCAACAGTTCGGAATCATGAGTATCCCAACGATGTTAATTAAGAAGGACGGGAAAGTTGTTGATACAATTGTGGGTTACCATCCAAAGGAAGCCCTAAAGAAGGAAATCGAACAGTATTTGAACTAAGTGTAAATAATAAGCAGGTCAGTGTTAGAAAAACGCTGGCCCGTTTATTGTATTAAGCCTAAGCTGTAGAACAAGTGGTAATTGTCACGGCGTAGCTTGTTTGGCATAATGGAAGCAAGTTGATTGGAGGGTGATTACGTGAAAAAGACGGTTGTAGTTGCAACGGGCAATGCGGGAAAAGCGCGGGAATACGCAGCGCTTTTTGCCCCAAAGGGATTGACCGTTAAAACGTTGGCGGATTTTAACGATGTTCCGGTAATTCATGAGACGGGAACAACCCTTAGGGAAAACGCCATGATTAAGGCCCAAACAATTGCTGAGGCGTTGACAATCCCCGTTTTGGCGGATGATACAGGGTTGTTTGTAGATGCACTGAACGGAGAGCCTGGAGTATATACCGCCCGGTATGCGGGTGATCACGATGATGCAGCCAATCGCGCAAAATTGCTGACGAACCTTGTAGGGGTTCCAGTGGAAGAGCGAACGGCCCACTTTGAGACGGTCATTGTGGCGGTTAAGCCTGATGGAAGTGCGCCGTTAATTGCTACGGGACGGTGTGACGGTCAAATTACGCTGCACGAACAGGGGGTTGCCGGGTTTGGGTATGATTCACTTTTCTATTGTCCGAAAGTGCACGCAACGTTTGCGGAGACAACGGTAGCTGCAAAGAACAAGGTAAGTCACCGCGGTCGGGCAATGCAACACTTAATGATGCAGTTTGATGAATGGTGGAATTAGCAGGAGTGGACCGTGAAAAGGGAAGCACATTATATCCAGGACCGGTTAATCTTTTGGTGCCTTACTACAATGATTTTGTTTGCTGCAAATATCCTGCTCCAGAGTCAGTTCCTTGCATGGGTGGTTTTGATGGCCGTCGGGTGGTGCGTGGTGTTACTGGTTTTATGGTTTCTCGCACTGATAAAAAAGTAGTAGTTAAGAGTTGACAATAGTGGCCGAACCTGTATAATAGTAAGAGTACTTTTGGTATTGCCCGTTGGTCAAATTGGTTAAGACGTCGCCCTCTCAAGGCGGAGTTACGGGTTCGATCCCCGTACGGGTGATAAGCAGAACACGTGCGATGGACTGTGATTAATCACAGTCCATTCTTTGTAGTACTAGTTGCAGTATAAAATTGTTATAATAGAGTTAAAGATGGAACTGTCAGAAAGGAGATCAACATGCTAAGAAGAACTAAGAACCTTTTACGTGCGTATGGTGTTTCTTACGATAAAGAGCACGTTAATCCAATGATGGTACCTGAGCGGGTGTACGTTCTACGCTTTGGCAAGGATCCGGATAATCTGAACAACCGGTTTATCGTTGATTATAATTATACGATTACTGGCCGGATTAAGATTAACAAGATTTCACTTCGCCTGCATAAACAGGTGCATCCGCGGGAATTTGACAATGAAGCGCAACTGTTAAGTTATTTGAAGCGGAAGGCATACCGTTATACCGGGAAAAAGCAGTGTGAAATGCACGTGGCTAAAGGAAAATAATAAAGGCGAAAGCGGTGCTGGGAGATTTTCCGGCGCCGCTTATTGTATTTTTATTAAGGATAGCCATAATTTAAAATAATATTATTTATTGCAACGGTTCGCTCGACTTACTAATTTGGTTTCATTATACTAGAAGCAGACGTTAATGAGCTTAGGTGAAAGGATGAAAATAATGGTTAAACGTAAAGCGATTATGATTGGTGCGGGGTTAGCGAACATGGCGGCCGCTGTGTATCTGATTCAGGAAGGAAAGTGGAATGGCGAAAACATCACATTCTATAGCCTTGATGACCATGGTTCCAATGACGGATCAACCGATAAGGCGCAGGCCGGCGAGTATTGGAACAAGAATTACCCGATGAATAATACAAAGGGTTTTATTGCCCGGGGTGGCCGGATGTTAAACTACCGGACGTATGTAGATTTGATGGATCTACTAGCGCGGGTCCCGTCAGTAACGGAGCCGGGAATGACGGCGGCAGAGGATACGCGCGATTTTGACGCCCACCATCGGACGTATGATAAGGCACGGTTATTAAAAGGCGGTGTCGGCATCGTTGATGGCGGGAAACTTGGATTGAATAATAAGGATCGTTTGTTATTAACGAAGCTGGTGATGATGCCGGATAGTCAGGAAGAACGGCTTGATAACGTAACAATTGCTGAGTACTTTAAGGATGACCCGCACATGTTTCAGACGAACTTCTGGTACATGTGGGAGACAACCTTTGCTTTCCGAACACAAAGCTCCGCACAGGAATTACGGCGTTACATGCACCAGATGATTTACGAATTCACCCAAATTGAGCATCTTGTGGGGGTTAATCGAACACGATACAACCAGTATGAAAGTATCATGTTACCCCTGATTAAGTATTTACAAGGACAGGGATGCCACATTATTCTAAACCGGCGCGTTACGGATTGGGAATTTAAGGAAACAACCATGCAAGATGAGATTACTGTTACGGGACTGGTAATGGAAAATACTGAAACGGGGGAAGAAGAACACGTTACCGTTGATGATGATACGGCGGTAATCTTTACTAATGGTTCAATTACCGACGCCGCTACTATCGGGGACTTTAATACACCTGCATCTGAAAACATGGACTATGGGGCGGCTTCAAGTCTATGGAAGAAGGCCACGGAGCACTTCTATAACCTTGGGAATCCGGATAAGTTTTTTGCAGACCGTGATGCGAGCGAATGGGTTAGCTTCACGTTAACAACGAATAACCATCTTCTGTTAAACGAAATTACGCGAATTACCACCCAAGAACCAGGAAATGCCTTGAACTCCTTCATTTCAACGGAACCGATTACGCCGCTTGGTCACGAGGACGTCAATATGTCGATTGTGGTGCATCATCAGCCGCACTTTACAACCCAGAAGCCGAACGAGACTGTTTTGTGGGGGTATTTCTTGTATCCGCGGCGCCACGGTGAGTTCGTTGACAAGCAGTACATTAAGATGACCGGGAAGGAAATGCTTGAAGAATTAATTGGGCAGCTGTCTAAGGTTGATCCGGGGCCGGTAAATATTAAATCAAAGAAAAAGGAAATTATGGCCAGCGTAGTTAACTGCATTCCAGTTTACATGCCGTATGCTTCCGCCTTGTTTAACAATCGGGCTAAGAGTGACCGGCCGGAGATAATTCCGGCAAACTCCACGAACTTAGCGTTTACGGGGGAATTTGTTGAACAGCCGTATCAGATGATTTTTACCGAACAAAGCGCGGTTCGTTCTGGCGAAATTGCTGCGTTCCACTTTGCGGGAGTACCGATGAAACGGTTAGTTAAAAACCCGCGGTACGATAAGGATCCGAAAACGTTATTCCGGGCAACTAAGAAGATGTTTGAGTAGGATAATTAGTAGTGTTAATGACGTCCCAGCTGGGACGCCATTTTTTTGCGAAAAAAACGCGAAATGTTATTGACAGTAAAGGAATAAATTAATATACTGTAAAAGTCGGTTGATAATTATTGGGCATTAGCCAAACTGGTAAGGCAGCGGACTCTGAATCCGTAATGTACTGGTTCGAATCCAGTATGCCCAATCACTGGGAGTTCACGGAGGTGGGCTCTTTTTTTATATCTAAAGGGGGGGAAAAGAAGCGATGTTTGCCCAAACAACGGCGTTATTAAACCAAATGATTACGACCGGCGTAGTCCCAGGAATGGCGTGGGCGCTAATTCACGGCGATACGGTAATTAAGCGTGTCGAGGGGAAGGCGGCCGTGATCCCTCAAGCCGAACCCCTCCGTCCAGGAATGTTATATGACGTAGCCTCCCTTACAAAGGTAGTGGGGACGACTACGGTGTTGTTGCATTTGATGGAGGCTGGACAGCTGGATGTGGATTGTCCGGTAGTAACGTATCTTCCGGAGTTTTTTGATTCCCGCGTTACTATCCGGCACTTGTTGACCCACACGGCGGCAATTAGCGGTTATATTCCCCACCGGGACCAGTTAACGGGTTCCCAGTTAATTAATGCATTGATGGGCCTTCATATTGGTTCACGGTTGGGGCGGCAGGTGCGTTATACGGATTTGGGATTGATTTTTGCTGGTTTAGTGGTTGAGGCTGTGACGGGAATGCCCGTTCAAGAGGCCATTAGGCGCATTGTCCTTCGACCGTTAGGAATGCGGCACAGTACGTTTACTCCGCGTGATCCGGCTAAGTGCGTTCCCACTACGGTGACGCCAGGCGGGAATGTTTTACGTGGTGTTGTTCATGACCCGAAAGCCCGGCAATTACAGCGCAGGTGTGGGTCAGCTGGTTTGTTTACAACGCTGGATGATTTAATAACCTTTTGTCAGTGGATGATGACGGATGAATTCCAGCACCCGATTATTAGCAGCGCGCTTATTAACCGGCTTTTCGCTGATTGGACTCCAACAGGAACGCTGGGGCGGTCTTTGGGATGGGATCTTCGATATACGTCTAGCGGGCAGGTATGTCTTCACCACACAGGTTATACCGGGCCAATGCTGTTGATTGATAAACAGGCGCACGATGCGTTGATTTTACTGACTAATCGGGTGCACCCGCAGCAAGATAATCACACGTTTATTGATCGACGAGCGGAGGTAGTGCAGGTTTACCTTGCTGAAAAGGAGTCGGTTTCATAAGTCTAGTATATGGGAGAAAATAATTTCAGGGGGAATGAACAATGGGTGAACCATATTTCTTAACGCCAGTTTTTCAGGAGAAAATGTGGGGCGGTACCCGGCTTCATGATGAGTTTGGCTATGATATTCCCAGTGATCACACGGGAGAATGTTGGGCCATATCCGCCCATCCGCATGGACTGGCCACGGTGGCAACCGGACCGTATCGGGGAATGTCCCTTGATCAGGTGTGGGCCAAGCACCGGGATGTGTTTGGGAACGCCCCAGGAAATGTTTTCCCGTTACTCACTAAGATTTTGGATGCGAAGATGGATCTTTCCGTTCAGGTACACCCGGATGACGCATACGCAATGGAACATGAGCACGAACTGGGGAAAACAGAGTGCTGGTACGTGATTAAGGCCGATCCGGGTGCAACGATGATTTATGGTCATCATGCTAAGAACCGGGCGGAATTACGGAAAATGGTTGAAACGGGACAATGGAATCAACTCCTTCGGCGGGTTCCCGTTAAGGCGGGCGATTTCCTGTACGTTCCGAGTGGGACTGTTCATGCTATCGGAAAGGGAATTATGGTCCTTGAAACGCAGCAGAGCAGTGATACAACGTACCGTTTTTACGACTTTGACCGTGTTGATTCGATAACGGGGAGGAAGCGGCCGCTTCACATTGAGCAATCCGTTGCGGTGACGAACGTTCCGCATAGTGATCCGCAGTTAACCCTGGAAGAGATCATCATCGGAGACGTTAGGGTAACACGATTTGTAAAGACGCCGTTCTTTACGGTTTATCGCTGGCAGGTTGTTGATGGAGCCGGGACGTTTGCGCGGGGAGAAGCTCCATATACGTTGGTTTCGGTACTGGATGGTGTTGGTAGCATTACGGTTAATGGGACCGCCTATTCATTGCGAAAGGGACAACATTTTATTCTACCTAATGATGTAAGGCGGTGGACGCTAGCAGGAAATCTCGTGGCAATCGCGTCGGAGCCGGGAGAACGGGTATAAAATATAATTTTTTGCTCGTGTAGAATAAAAAACCTATTACCACCATTTGAAGTGGTAATAGGTTTTTTATAATGGATGTTACTTTAATTTATGTTCGTGATGCCATGTGAACTATAAGTACGCAATATATAGCGTAATTAATTGGAACGTATTATGTGGGTCAAGTTCGAATATTTTTTTGATACTTAGTAAGCGATGGTTTAACGTATTGCGATGGATATGCATTTTATTAGCGGTAATTTTAATACTTTGGTTATAACGAATGTATTCGCCAATTGTGGCAATCAATTCTTGGCCGAAAGTAGTTTGGGATAACCGGTTAAATCTATCTACTAATGATTCCAAATGAAAATTTTGGCTCATTAAATCACTAATTAGAGCGACATCTTTATAATAAATCATCTTTGGATTATGAAGAATTTGCTGGATTTCAAGCGTTTGATAGGCTTGATCAGCTGAATTGCCAAGGTTTATATTGGGTTCTCCAATTCCTAAAGGTAATTGTTTGGTATGACAAATTTTAATCAGGTGATTAATTGTTGATGCTTGGTAGGTAATTACGATTGAGGTTGACCCAGTTGGGGAGAGTGTAAAGTCCTTTGGATTAACATAAATTGAACGGATAAATTGTGGTGTACAGCGAACCGCAAGGACACGCTACTGGTGATTCAGGTTAATTTTAAGTTGTTGTGCCTCCAGAACAAAGGTTGTGCGTTGCATAATATCCGTTTTTATTTTGATCCATTGATTTAAAAAACGGTTAAGTTGATCATGGTGCGAATTTTGTTGGCGGTTAATTTCAGATTGGTGAAGTAATAACTCAGCGGTGGCTTGTAATAGAGAAGCCAGCGGGGTAACGGTTTGGGGATTACCAGTAATTCCAATCACACCAATAACTTCTCCGCCATAGAATAACGGCATGTTGACTCCTGGTTGTCCATGGGGTCCGAACGATGCATCCATGGGTAAAATTTTACGTTCTTCAATTGCTTGTAACGCACCAACATGAAGTGTATTAATTCTGTCGTGATTGCCACTAGCAATAATGTATCCATGTTCATTCATAATATTGACATTATACGGAATTCGTTCCATTGCGGCGTTGACGATTTCCTGGGCTAGATCAGCTGTTAATTCCATTTGGATTCCTCCATATTTGTTTTAGCAAGTAAAACGGGGTGGGGTTTGATGAATCCCCATCCCGTATTAATTTATTAGGAGTGCATGAAAGCTTTGATTAAACGGCCCACTTCCTCGGCCGTTTGTGACAAATCATGTCTTGTGTCGGCTAAAGCTTGTTTTAACGGTTTGGCGCCGGTTGGGGTTGAAAAGATGGCGTCAATTCCATCAGAGCTATATAGAGTATCGACTCCTTTACCAATATTACCCGCTAGCACAATGACTGGCGCATGCGGAGCAACGGATTTGGTTGCGCGTGCGACGCCAAAAGGAGTTTTACCGTATTGTGTTTGAAAATCAATTTTCCCTTCACCCGTAAGCACAACATCAGCATCTTGGGCACGTTGTTTTAGTTTAACCGTATCGATTATTAAGTTGACCCCTGCTTTTAATTGTGCGTGGCAAAAGGCCAACAAGCCAGCTCCTAATCCTCCGGCAGCGCCGGCGCCGGAGGATAATTCAACGTTCATTCCTAAATCACGGGTAATGAGCTGGGCGTAGTGGTGGAGATTTTTATCCAAAGAATTAACCATTGATGGGGTTGCCCCTTTTTGAGGGCCAAAAACCATTGCAGCACCATTTTTACCAGTAAGCGGGTTAGTAACGTCAGAAGCAATTTGGATTTGGGTATGGCTAATCCGGGGATCGATTTCCGCAATGTCAATTTGTTCTAATTTGTCCAGCATGCCACCTCCCCAGGATAGTTCTTTTCCTTTTTTATCAAGTAAGTGTGCTCCCAATGCCTGCGCCATTCCCGCACCACCGTCGACTGTTGCACTTCCGCCGATACCAATTAAGATTTTTTTGACATCATGATCAAGTGCATTTTTAATTAATTCGCCAGTACCGTAAGTGGTTGCTACTAACGGATTTAGTTCCTTTGATTGCATTAATTCCATCCCACTGGCTGCTGCCATTTCGATTACAGCTGTTTTATGGTCGCCAAGAAGGCCGTATCGGGCGTTGATTTTACGTCCCAAGGGGTCATGTACTGGCGTTGTAATAAAATGACCATTGGTGGCATCGATTAAAGATTGGACCGTTCCTTCACCGCCGTCTGCCATTGGAATAAGTTCGTAATCTGCTTTTGGAAAGATACGTTTCATCCCGGTCATCATTAACTGGGCCGCTTCTTTGGCGGTAACTGACCCCTTAAATGAATCTGGAGCAATAACAATTTTCATTATAATCATCCTCCAATTTTATTTTATAAATGTAATAATCCGTACATTATGGTAGCAGTAATCATAGCGGCTGTTCCGCAAAGCGCCTCAAAAATGATGGTCTTGGACCGTTCTTTAATATTCATGTGCATGGCATTTTGCGTAACGTGAAAGTAGTTTCCTTGGGGAAGTGAATCGATTACGATTGCACTGCAGTGAACCATTGCTGCTGCTAATGGGGCGACGCCAAAATCTAGAATTGCTTTCGAGAAAGCTTTTGTAGCCAGGATAACGCCAGTAGAAGTTGAGGCGGCAGCGCCAGACATTAATAGTCCTGACAATGGTGCAAGTAAAACGCCAGGAATATGCATTGTTTTAATTTCAGTGATTAATAATTGCGGGAACGTTGATTGCGTTATTGTTGCGCCAATTGCACCTGCTCCGATTAAGATGAGGACGACATCAGTCATTTTACTAATTCCGGTTGCCGCAAAGGAACGAAGGTGATTTCCTTGGTGCATTGCAAGTGCACCGATTATGGCGGCAAGGGGTAAAACGTACATTGCGTCTAAATTACATTTTTCTAACCATGCTAGATGAAAAATTGCGCCGATCGGAGTCAATAATAGGAGAATAATTGCGACGGTCGGCGCAACTAATGCACTTCCAAGTGAAGGTAACTGTCTTTTAGCGTTCTCAGTATCCTTAATGTCTGCGGAAGTAACTTGACTTCCAAGGTGTTGAATACATATTACGACAATGACCGTTGTCGCTAACGTTGTCAATGCAGGAACAAAATCTGCAATCATTACTTGGCTAAGTTGCAGTCCAAAACCGTGAGCAGCGGCAATTGTATTGGCATTTGGTGAAATGATATTACCTGCTTTGCCGCCGCCCGATAAGGCAATTAGTAGGGCAAGTTTAGAGATGTTTAGTTTTTTGCCGACTTCTAGGGCAATTGGGGCCATAATAATAACCGCTAAAATACAGGAATATTTGTGTATCATTGTTTTTTGCTGTGAATGCAGAACAAGTGACGAAAATCACTAGGTTACGTAAAAAATAACCATCCACGGTGAACGAGAAATTTACGTGAATGGTACAGCTGAAAATGTTTAGTACGTTGGTTTGATTTTTAATGCTTTCGCCGCACCCAAATCCGCGTCGGGATACTTGCGTTTCAAGGCAATGAGAAGCAGGCGTTTTGCTAGTTCGCCGTTTCTAGCAAGTACCGGGCCGTGAAAGTACGTACAGAAGGTGTTTTTATGAATGGCCCCTTCCGTTCCGTCCTGACCGTTGTTTCCGTGGCCCTCGATGACTTGCCCAAGCGGCCGTTCGTTTTTTCCGAGGAAGGTCATTCCGTTGTGGTTTTCAAATCCATGGTAGATTTGTCCGGTTTCGGCATTTTTAATTTTAATGTCACCGATAAAGCGGTTATTTTCCTGGGTTTCAGTGCGGTGGTCCAGGGCGTGGATCCCCTTTATCTTAGTGCCATCCGCCCCGACGTAGTATTCACCAAGAAGCTGGTAGCCTCCACAAACGGCAAGCAGCGGGCCGTCCGTTTCAATGTATTGGATAATGGCATCGCGCTTTGTTTGAATGTCATCAGAAACAACCTTTTGTTCCAGGTCTTGTCCCCCGCCAAAGAGAACCAAATCGGTGTTATCTGGGTCAAATTGCTGGTCAAGGGAAATAACTTCGGGGGTAATGTGGATGTTCATCTGCTTGGCATAGTACTGAAGCGTTAGGATATTTCCGATATCACTGTACGTATTAAGAAGGTTTCCGTATAGGTGGGTTAAGTGTAATTCGTATTTCATTACTTCATCTCCCCGTTAATGTATCCATCACTGGCAAGGAGCGCGCGCAACTGCAGCACCGCGGTGTACGTTGCGAGAACGTATACGTGTTTGGTGGGCATTTGTTTGATTGCTGTAACTACATCCTTGAGGTTTTCTTTGTGGTCAAAATGTTCTTCCGGAACGCCGGCAACCCGCAAGCGGAACGTAATATCGCGGTACCGCTCGCCACCGGTAAGAACCGCTGGAATCCGCTCGAACGGGAGGTCTTCAAACCGGCCGTCCCAAATCCAACTGGTATCAATTCCATCGGCGTAGTTCGCGTTCAGGAGGACCACCAGCGAAAACGGTTCGTTGTCGGTTTTAATCATTTGTAATACCTGGTCTAATCCAACTGGGTTCTTAACGAGGATAAGCGTAACGTCCTTACCATCAAGGGGAATAACTTCCTGGCGGCCAAAGACCTTCTTGTCATCCGTGCTAAGTTGATGGACAATATCTTCCGGCAAAACGCCCATTTCCCGGGCAACGGCGTACGCGGCCAAGGCGTTGTAGATGTTATACGTGCCCCCAATGTGGAGGGTAATTTTATGGTTATTAATCATAAACGTTGATGATTGCGGCGTTTGGTTAACGATTGTTGTTACCTGGTAGGTTAGGCCTGGCCGGTGGAAATCACAGTGGGGGCAAAAGTACTTCCCTAGATTACCGTAAACCAGTTCCTTATACCGTAGAATGTGGTGACATTTAGGGCATAGCAGTCCGTCCGTGTTAGCAGGGGCATTCTGGATTTTATCAGGCCGATTAGCAAACCCATAGTATACGATTTTGTTAGGAAGGGTTACGCTGTTGAAGATGGGTGCATCTCCGTTAGCGATAATAAGTGCATCGGGATGCATTCGTACTCCCTTAAGGATCTTGTTATATGTGGTGTAAATTTCACCGTAGCGGTCCAGTTGGTCACGAAAAAGATTCGTGAAGACGTATGCTTTAGGGTTAACGTATTGCGAAATTAACGGGACGTTTGCCTCGTCGGTTTCAATCACCGCGAGGTGTCTTCCGCTTTTAGCTTTTTGGTTAGTTAAAAATGCCGTAACGATTCCTTGCATCATGTTTGACCCGCTGGGATTTGTTAGGATGTGCGGGAAGGCCGGGCGAAGCGCTTTAACCGTTAAATTAGTGGTAAGGGTTTTGCCGTTTGTTCCCGTAATGATAATGACCTCGTAGTTTTTAGCAAGTGTTGTTAGCACGGCTGGGTCAATTTTAAGTGCCAGGCCGCCGGGAAACGAGGTTCCGCCGCGGTGAAGGACATCGTGAAGGAGCCGGTACGATGATTTCCCCGCAAGGGCTGCAAATGAACTTCTAAGTGTCATGCCTCTATTATCCTTTCGTATCAAAAGCTTCCCCTGAATTTTATCATAAAACGAGTGCGGCGGCGGGATCGGACTACCAGTTGGTGCATTTTAGCGTAAAATCAGCTATACTTAGACGGAAAGACTGATAGAGGATGTGAAGTAGGGTGGCACAGCTTTTTTTTCGGTACGGTGCAATGAACAGTGGGAAAACCATTGAAATTTTAAAGGTGGCCCATAACTACGAAGAAGAAGGAAAACAGGTCATCATCATGACGAGCAGTGTTGATGATCGGGCAGGTCAGGGAGTAATTGCGAGCCGGATCGGACTAAAGCGAAGGGCGGAAATTATTTATCCGGAGACAAACGTTTTTGAACACGTTAAGGCGGTTCCCGGAAAGGTTTCGTGTGTACTGATTGACGAAGCAGAGTTTCTTCAGCGACACCATATCATGGAACTTACTCAGATTGTTGATGAGCTAGGGATTCCGGTAATGACGTTTGGGTTGAAAAATGATTTTCGGAATGAGTTGTTCGAAGGGACTAAGTATCTTCTCTTGTATGCCGATAAAATTGAGGAAATGAAGACGATTTGCTGGTTCTGTGAACGGAAGGCCACGATGAACCTTCGGGTTAATGAAGGGCATCCCGTTTACGATGGCGAACAGATTCAAATTGGGGGTAACGAAGCGTATTATTCGGTCTGTCGGGAACACTACTTTCATCCGAACGAGGAATTAATCCACCAGAACGTAAAGGAGGATTACGATTAATATGGATAAGTTATTTGACCGGTTACAAATGTTAGCTGACCGGTATGAAGAATTGGGCGGATTGTTGTCAGATCCGGACGTCATTGCTGACACCAAGCGGTTTACGAAGTTGTCCAAGGAGATGGCTGACCTAAAGGAAACCGTTGAAAAGTATGACCGTTATAAGAAGGTTGTTCAGCAGATCAAGGATGATGAGGAAATGCTTGATGCGGGCATGGATGATGAAATGACGGCCATGGTTAAGGAAGAACTCGCGGCCTCTAAGGAGGAGAAAGAGCAGCTCGAAGATGAAATTAAGATTCTGTTGATTCCCAAGGACCCTAACGATGATAAAAACATCATTATGGAAATTCGGGGTGCCGCCGGGGGAGACGAAGCGAGTCTCTTTGCTGCTGATCTTTTTTCGATGTACAGCAAGTACGCTGAACGGCAGGGATGGAAGTTCCAGGTAATTGATAAGAATCAGACTGAAGTCGGGGGCTTCAAGGAAGTTGCAGTTTTGATTAGTGGGAACCAGGTATACTCAAAGTTAAAGTACGAGAGTGGGGCCCACCGGGTACAACGGGTACCGGTAACCGAATCAGCTGGCCGGGTACATACCTCAACAGCGACGGTGGTAGTTATGCCTGAAGAAGAGGACGTTGAGATTGAAATTGACCCAAAGGATATTCGGGTTGACGTTTACCGGTCGTCCGGAGCTGGTGGACAGCACATTAATAAGACGTCGTCTGCGGTACGAATGACCCATTTACCAACGGGAATTGTTGTTGCAATGCAAGATGAGCGTTCCCAACAACAAAACCGGGCGAAGGCGATGCAGATTTTAAAAGCGCGGGTGTACGACTATTACGCAACGAAGGAACAAAATGAGTACGACGAAAACCGGAAGTCAGCGGTTGGAACCGGAGACCGGTCAGAGCGAATCAGGACGTATAATTACCCCCAAAATCGGGTTACGGATCACCGAATTGGGTTGTCCTTAAATAAGTTGGATCGGATTATGAACGGAGAACTTGAAGAGATTATTGATGCCCTTGTTCTTTACGACCAAACCAAAGCGCTGGAAGAGCTCCAAAATGATTAGCCAGCCGACGTATTTTGAAGCCCAACAGTGGGCTTTTTCTTATGTTGCAGCCCATGGTGGTTACCGGGAAGATGCAACGTGGTTATTGCGTGCCCCTCATGAGTGGGATGCGACCGCGTTGCTCGTTCATTTGCAAGAGACCATGCCGGTTACAGAGTGGCACCAGTACCAAGTCAACGTTCAACGGGTATGTACCGGTTGGCCGCCCCAGCAGCTGGTCGGGAAAGCACCGTTTTTTGGACGGTGGTTTACCGTGACGGAAGATACGTTGATTCCCCGGGTGGAAACGGGTGATTTGGTTGAGTGGCTCCTTGCAGATTATCCGGGGAGTGCGCCCAAGCAAGTTGTTGACATTGGGACCGGGAGCGGCAACATTGGAATCACGCTGAAGTTAGCTCATCCAGAGTGGCAGGTAACGTTAACGGATATTTCACCGCGGGCTGCACGGGTGGCGCGCCTCAATGCCCGTCAGTTAGGGGCAGTCGTTAGCGTAACAGTTGGAGACTTAACCGCGCCGTTAACCGGACAATATGACGTGCTTGTTATGAACCCGCCATATATTGCGATGACGGAGCAATCCCAGATGGATATAAGCGTGCGTAAGCATGAGCCTGTCAGGGCACTTTTTGCCCCGGAAAACGGGTTAGCAGTGTACCGCCAGTTAGCAAAAGAAGTGTTTCGGATTTTATCCCCCCACGGGCGGATATACCTTGAGATCGGCTGGCATCAGGGGGAAGCTGTTCGCCAACTCTTTGAAGGGCAGTTTCCAGCTGCGCAGGTAACAGTCCGTCAGGATGAAGCGGGCCATGACCGTATGGTGCGAGTATGTTTATAGTGAAAATGAGGACTATGGTGAAAGGAAGCGGTAATAATGATGATTACGCGGATTTATCAGCCAGACGAATACGAAGCTGCGGCAAAGGAGATTCAGCTTGGCGAATTGATCGCTTTTCCAACGGAGACGGTCTATGGCCTTGGTGCGGATGCCACTAATGAGCAGGCGGCCAAGCGGGTATACCTGGCAAAGGGCCGCCCGTCTGACAACCCGTTGATTGTGACGGTTAGTTCACAGGCGATGATGGAGCGCTTTACCGGACCGGTGGATAAGCGGGCCCAAAGGTTAATCGACCATTTCTGGCCAGGTTCGCTGACGTTAATCTTTAACGTTGCTCCGGGAAAACTATCCAAGACGGTGACGGGGGGGCTGACTACGGCGGCATTCCGGTGTCCTGCCAACGAAACAACGCGGAAGATGATTGCGGCGGCTGATACGCCAATCGTTGGACCATCAGCCAACACTTCTGGAAAACCAAGCCCAACAACAGCCCAACATGTTTATCACGATATGAATGGTCGGATTGCGGGAATTATTGATGACGGACCGACAAAGGTGGGTGTTGAATCAACCATCCTTGATCTTAGTAAGGGGCAGCCGACAATTCTTCGTCCTGGAGCGGTTACGCCAGAAGAAATTGAGGGCGTCCTTGGTTGTCCGGTATTAGCTGATAATCATCACGTCGGGAAAACTGAAATTCCCAAGGCACCTGGGATGAAGTACAAGCATTATGCGCCAGCCGCTCAGGTACTAATTGTCGCTACTGATGAGTGGCCGGAGGCACTTCGATGGGCTGACCGGCAGGAAAAAAAGGTTGGCGTAATGGCGTCAGCGGTACTGAAAAAACAGACGTCCCACCCGTTCTTTGATATAGGGGCGGATGTCGCAACGGCTAGTCGCAGGCTCTTTGCTGGATTACGGTATTTTGATAGCGACGTACCTGTTGATTACATCCTTGCTCCCGCATACCCTGAAGAAGGGCTAGGAATGGCGTACATGAACCGGTTGCGAAAAGCAGCAGGAGACCAGTTCTTCCACGGTTAGTATGGTATGATTATGATGATTAAGCCGGTACCGTGATGCCGGGATAGGAGCGTGACAGCATGAAAAACTTTACGGTGGTTAGTCACCCGTTGGTTCAGCATAAATTGACGATTATTCGGGATAAGGATTGTAGCACAAATCAATTTCGACAATGCGTGACGGAAATCGCCCAGCTGATGACGTATGAAGCAACCCGGGATTTTCCCTTGGAGGATGTTACGGTAACGACGCCAATGGGAACGGCAACGGAAAAGAAGCTTGGCGGGAAGAAGCCTGTCGTGGTTCCAATTTTACGAGCCGGAATGGGGATGCTGGATGGAGTGTTGGATATGCTTCCGTCTGCTAGGGTAGGATTCATCGGAATGCAACGGGACGAAGAAACCCTGGTTCCGGAAGAGTATTATGCTAAATTTCCCCATAAACTTAGTGACAGACAGGTAATCATCATCGACCCGATGTTAGCAACGGGGGGCTCTGCCATGATGGCAGTCGAGGCGCTCAAGCAACGGGGGGCAAAACGAATTAAGTTCCTAAGCATCGTGGCGGCTCCTGAGGGGGTTGATAAACTGATGGCTGCTCATCCTGACATTGAGCTGTATGCAGCAGCCCTTGATGACCGTCTTAATGAAATTGGGTACATTGTTCCGGGGTTAGGTGATGCGGGTGACCGGTTATACGGAACAGTCGATGTGAATTAGGGTAATAATTTCCGGATTTGGACGGGGAATCGGCTGAATCCGGTTTTTTGGTATGCGGTTTATTATTCGCTGTTTTGGGAATAACGCTGCCTTATCGGGGTGTTGTTAGGACAGGATTGTTCGGTATTGGCCTAAGAAATTTCCAAATTAACTTTGTGAAATTGAGGTGTAAGTGGTATGATTCTACATGTATTCACGGGATTTTTGCCCCTGAATTCTCTTATGGTTCGACCTTATTGTTTAACCGTATGATTTTATTTGAAAAGAGGTGAGACTTGTGGATGAATCGTTTCAAATTGTGAAACTTTTTGGGATTCCCTTCAACGTAAGTAACATCATCTCTGGGACCCTAGTGGCATTTGTTTTTCTTGCCCTTGTTTTTTGGTTTTCCCGTGACTTGAAGCTTAAGCCGACGGGATGGCAAAATATGCTGGAATGGCTAATTGATTTCACAAACGGGATCATCAAAGGAGTTCTTCCCGATGAAGAAGGTAAGAAGTACCGGCTGTTCGCTTTCGTACTTTTTGCATTTATCTTCATCGCTAACCAGGCAGGGCTGATCTTCCAATTTGATATTGCAAAGCACGGACAGGACTTTAACTTCTTCCGGAGTCCGACGGCATCAGCAACAACAACACTGACGTTGGCGTTGATGGTGCTGGTTCTGTCCCATGCTGCAGGGGTACAGAAATTTGGCTTTAAGGGTTACGTTAAGAATACGTACTTAAAGCCGTTCTTTTTCCTATTTCCGATTAACCTGCTGGAACAATTCACCAATTTCATGACGCTAGCACTCCGTTTATTCGGTAACATTTACGCCGGGGAAGTACTGTTGGAGGTTATTGGAGGTCTTGTTAAGGCAGGACCGGTTGGTTTTGTTTCATCAATTCCGCTTGAAATGATTTGGCAAGCATTCTCGGTCTTTATTGGAGCGATCCAGGCATATGTCTTTGTCACACTGACAATGGTGTATATTTCACAAAAGGTCGAAGAAGAATAGTGAAGTTGGAAGCAACTTCGTGAGAGGTACATTAAGGAGGAATTTTATTATGGCTTCTAGTATTATTACAGGTTTAGCTTTACTTGGTGCAGGGCTCGCCGCAGGGTTGGCTTCTGTTGGTACTGGTGTTGGTAACGGGCTCGTTATTTCGAAGATGCTCGAAGGAATGTCACGGCAGCCAGAATTAACTGGTCAGTTACGGACAAACATGTTCATTGGTGTTGGGCTGATTGAAGCTGTGCCGATTATTTCAATCGTTATTGCCTTCATGTTACTTGCTAAGTAGTTCCTTATATCAGCTGCGTAATTATAGTAATAAGGAGGTGCTAAGCGATGAATTCGATGCTTTTAAGCGCAACGTCTGGTGTTCAATGGGGCGATTTCCTCTACTACCTGATTTTGTTCATTGTCATGGCATTAGTTGTTAAGCATTTTGCTTGGGGACCAGTGACTAAGATGATGGATAAACGGGCTGAGAAGATTGCTAGTGACATTGACTCTGCAGAAAAGTCCCGGCAGGAAGCCGAACAGCTTGCTGCTCAACGCGAAGAGGCGCTGAAGAATTCACACGTTGAGGCTTCCCAAATTGTTGACCGGGCGAAGAAGAACGGCGAACAACAGAAGGCTGACATCGTTGATGCCGCCCACAAAGAAGTCGCAACGCTGAAGGCAAACGCAAAGAAGGACATTGAGCAGGAACGGCAAGAAGCCATTGACGGTGTGCGGAATGATGTTGCTGAATTGTCCATTGAGATTGCTTCGAAGGTTATCAAGAAAGAACTTTCTGCTGATGACCAGAAGGCCTTAGTTGACTCTTACATTGAAGGATTGGGGAAGCAAAATGTCACAAAGTAATGCAACGATCGCCCGGCGTTATGGAACGGCGTTGTTTGAACTTGCGCAGGAAAAGCAAGTACTTGAAGATGTGCAGGTTGAGTTAACAACGCTTAACCAGGCGTTTAACGAAGAATCACAATTTATGTTGTTCATGACCAGTCCTCAGATTACAGAGAAGGCTAAGCAGGCCATGTTAACAGCGATAACTGCCGACCTGTCACCGGTAACGAAAAACCTGGTAACTATGCTGTATGATTACCGGCGATTAGTTAACTTTGATGGGATTGTCAGTGAATTTAACAGATTAAATGATGAGTACCATAGGACGGTCCGGGCAACCGTAACGACCGCCATTGAGTTGGATGATGAGCAGAAGGACAAGCTTGCCTCTTCATTTGCTAATGTTGTAGGTGCAAATAAGGTTGTGGTTGACACGGTTGTTGACGAGTCGATCATTGGTGGGGTAATTCTCCATTCAAATAGTTACATCTATGACGGTTCAATCAAGTCCAAGATTGAGCACATCAAGCGTCTGTTATTAAAATGATTTAAAGAGGTGAGACTTTTATGAGCATTAAAGCTGAGGAAATCAGTGCTCTGATCAAACAGCAATTAGCAAATTACCAAGATGAACTTACTGTTGAAGAAGTCGGTACCGTAACGTATGTTGGGGACGGAATTGCCCGGGCAAACGGGTTAGATAACGCCTTATCAGGTGAACTGTTAGAGTTTGCTGACGGTACCTACGGAATGGCACAGAACCTGGAACAATCTGATGTCGGAATCGTTATCCTGGGGGACTACAAGGGAATCCGGGAAGGCGATACCGTTAAGCGGACTGGCCGGATTATGGAAGTACCAGTTGGTGAAGAATTAATTGGTCGGGTTGTCAACCCTCTTGGGCAGCCGGTTGATGGTTTAGGTGAAATCAAAACGACGAAGACACGGCCAATTGAGCATAAGGCTCCTGGCGTTATGGAACGGCAATCTGTTTTTGAACCTCTTCAGACCGGGTTAAAGGCGATTGACTCCCTGGTTCCAATTGGCCGGGGACAGCGTGAGTTAGTGATTGGTGACCGGAAGACCGGGAAAACGTCCGTTGCTATTGATACAATTATTAACCAGAAAGATCAGGATATGATTTGTATCTACGTTGCTATCGGGCAGAAGGATTCGACCGTGCGTGCTCAAGTTGAAACGCTGCGGAAGTTCGGCGCAATGGATTACACCATCGTTGTAACTGCTGGACCGTCATCACCAGCGCCGATGCTGTGGTTAGCACCATATGCTGGGGCAGCAATGGGCGAAGAGTTTATGTTTAACGGTAAGCACGTCTTAATTGTTTACGATGACCTTTCAAAGCAGGCCGACGCTTACCGTGAACTGTCACTTATTTTACGGCGGCCGCCTGGACGTGAAGCATATCCAGGGGACGTTTTCTACCTGCATTCCCGGCTGCTTGAACGGGCTGCCAAGCTAAGCGATGATCTTGGCGGTGGCTCGATGACAGCTCTTCCGTTCATTGAAACGAAGGCTGGCGATGTTTCGGCCTACATTCCAACGAACGTGATCTCAATTACTGATGGTCAGATCTTCCTTGACAGTGACAACTTTTACTCAGGAATTCGGCCGGCGATTGATGCCGGAACGTCTGTTTCTCGTGTTGGGGGCGCTGCCCAGATTAAGGCAATGAAGAAGGTTGCCGGAACTCTTCGGTTGGATCTTGCTTCATTCCACGAACTAGAGTCGTTCGCTCAGTTCGGTTCAGATTTGGATGCGGCAACGCAGGCTAAGTTGAACCGTGGGCAACGGACGGTTGAGGTATTAAAGCAGCCGCTTCACAAGCCGCTTCCAGTCGAGAAACAGGTGTTGATTCTGTACGCCCTGACGCATGGGTTCCTAGACACCATCGCGGTTGCTGATATTTTAAGATACCAGAATGAAATGTTTGCTTTCTTTGATAGTAACCACAAGGATTTGTTAGATGTCATCGCTAAGACGGGTGACTTACCGGATACTAATAAGCTTGATGCTGCAATCAAGGAATTTACTGAAACATTTCAGCCAAGCGATAAGGGTAGCAAATAAGAAGGGTGGTGACATAAATGGCTGGTTCACTGCAAGCAGTTAAGCGGAAGATTGCTTCAACTAAGAAGACGAAGCAAATTACCAGTGCAATGCAGATGGTTTCAACGTCCAAGTTGAACCAGATTCAACACCACACAACGAGTTACCGTGAATATGCCGATAAAGTACGGAGTGTGATTACCCACCTTGCTAAGTCCCACTTACTTGCTGCTGCTGCGGCTGGTTCTGAGGATGCGCCTGCTGAAAGGAAGAGCGGCCTTGGAATGCTGATCCAGCGGCCTGTCCATAAAATTGGGATTATGGTAATCACCTCGGACCGAGGGCTGGTTGGAAGCTATAATAGTAATATCATTAAGCAGACAATGGAAGTTATCCAGAAGGGAAAGCACACCAAGGATGACGTTGTGATTCTTGCAATTGGCGGAACCGGTGCGGATTTCTTTAAGAAACGGGGATTCACCGTGGAATACGAGTACCGGGGTGTTAGTGACGTGCCGACGTTTCGGGAAGTGCGGCCAATCGTGCGGGAAATTATTCAGCGGTATGACGAGGCTGAGTACGACGAATTATACGTTTGTTACAGCCACTTCGTCAACACGTTAACGTCTGTTTTCCGGGCAGAGAAGATGCTCCCGATTTCAGCAGAAAATTTGGGGCATGACGATCTCACGGATAAGAAAACAGCGGATACAGATACAATCAGTAGCCTGTACGAGACCGAACCGTCAGAAGAAGCAATTCTCGAGGCCGTTCTTCCGCAGTATGCGGAAAGTCTGGTTTATGGTTCGATTCTTGACGCCAAGACTTCCGAACACGCCTCAAGTTCAACCGCAATGCGGTCGGCTTCGGATAACGCGAGTGATATTATTGCCAATTTGGAATTACAGTATAACCGGGCTCGGCAAAGTGCCATCACGACGGAAATCACGGAAATTACGGGTGCACAAGCTGCCTTAGAATAAGAAAACAGGAGGAATAACGAATGAGTACTGGAACAGTCGTTCAAGTTATCGGTCCTGTTGTTGATGTTCAGTTTCCATTAAATGAAGCATTACCAGAAATTGACAACGCCTTAAAGGTTAAGCGTGAAGATGGTAGCGAATTAGTTATCGAAGTTGCCCTCGAATTGGGTGACGGAATCATGCGGACAATCGCCATGGACGGAACGGACGGTTTGAAGCGTGGCGCGCAGGTTGTTGATACGGGGGCTTCAATTAGCGTTCCTGTTGGAAAGGAAACGCTCGGACGGGTATTTAACGTCCTTGGGGAAACCATTGATAACGGTCCAGAGTTTGGTGAAGATGCACAGCGGAATCCAATCCACCGGAATGCACCTGACTATGATCAATTGAGTACGGGAACTGAAATTCTCGAAACGGGGATTAAGGTTATTGACCTCTTAGCACCATACGTTAAGGGGGGAAAGATTGGTCTGTTCGGTGGTGCCGGTGTTGGTAAAACCGTGCTGATTCAGGAATTAATCCATAACATTGCTCAGGAACACGATGGAATTTCGGTATTTACTGGTGTTGGTGAACGGACCCGTGAAGGGAACGACCTGTACTACGAAATGAAGGAATCCGGTGTTCTCGAGAAGACAGCCATGGTTTTTGGGCAAATGAACGAGCCGCCTGGAGCCCGGATGCGGGTTGCGTTAACCGGGTTAACGATTGCTGAGTATTTCCGGGACGTTGAAGGTCAGGATGTGCTGTTGTTTATCGATAACATTTTCCGGTTCACGCAGGCTGGGTCAGAGGTGTCCGCCCTTCTTGGACGGATTCCGTCAGCCGTTGGGTACCAGCCAACACTAGCCACTGAAATGGGTCAGTTGCAGGAACGGATCACTTCTACGAAGAAGGGGTCAGTTACGTCAATTCAGGCCGTTTACGTGCCTGCTGATGACTATACCGACCCGGCTCCAGCAACGACGTTCGCCCACTTGGACGCAACGACGAACCTGGAGCGGTCATTAACGCAGATTGGGATTTACCCGGCCGTGGACCCGCTCGCATCAACTTCAAGTGCTCTTGCACCTGAAATTGTAGGTGAGGAACATTATCGGGTTGCCACGGAAGTTCAGCATATTCTCCAGCGGTACCGTGAGCTACAGGATATCATCTCGATTCTTGGGATGGATGAGTTGTCTGATGAAGAAAAGGTCATTGTTAACCGGGCCCGGCGGATTCAGTTCTTCTTATCACAGAACTTCCACGTAGCTGAACAGTTTACGGGGGTTCCAGGGTCCTATGTTCCTGTTGAAGAAACCGTTAAGGGCTTTGATGAAATCCTGAAGGGAAAGTACGATGACCTTCCGGAAGATGCGTTCTTATCAGTTGGTCGGATTGAGGAAGTTGTTGAAAAAGCAAAAAAGATGACTAACAATTAAGGAGGGAACGTCTAATGGCTGAACCTGTTTTAACTGTTAACGTCGTAACGCCGGATGGAACGGTCTACAATGACCAGTCCACATTGGTGATTTGCAAAACAA
This sequence comes from Ligilactobacillus sp. LYQ139, assembly GCF_045033025.1. Taxonomy (NCBI): domain Bacteria; kingdom Bacillati; phylum Bacillota; class Bacilli; order Lactobacillales; family Lactobacillaceae; genus Ligilactobacillus; species Ligilactobacillus sp. LYQ139. Next base: position 350,984 of record NZ_JBJFZW010000001.1, on the reverse strand, counting down.
CTGGTGGTGAAGTCGGGATTATGCCGAATCATATTCCGTTGCTTGCTTCACTTGCAATCGATGAAATTCGGGTGAAAAAAGGCGAGGATCAGTTTGATGAAATCGCAGTGAGTGGCGGTTTTTGTGAATTTTCTGATAACACCTTAACCGTCTTGGCATCGGCTGCGGAGCGCAAAGAGGATATCGATATCTCACGGGCTGAACAGGCCAAAAAGCGTGCTGAAGAAGCAATCGCTGCCGCAAAGCAGAAACATGATGATGCTGCAATGCGGCGGGCGGAGGTTTCTCTCCGGCGGGCAATTAACCGGTTGAACATTACAAAACATTAAGAAAATTGGTTACCTTCAATGAAGAGGCTAGGGACAATTGCCTGGTCTCTTTTTTGTTATTTCTAAATAAATTGAGAATTAGAAATTACGATTCGTGGTTCGTACGATTTACTATTTGTGATTAGTCCTTTGGGGAAGAAGGTTATTAATTAACCTTATTAAAAAGATTAAAATTACGGGAACATTACATTCTGGTAACGGTTTTTATGCTATGATGAGAGCGAATTTATTTGCGGAGGAAGGCAATGAAACTATACGGTATAATGGCGCTTTTAACCTTAATAAGTCACTTTACGTTTATCGCAGTGACGTTTTATATGCTTCAGGGGTTACGGCTTGACCGTTTCTTTCCCTCTGAGCAGCAGTGGGCAGTACGGTTACTAGTTGTTCTAGGGGCGGTTGCACTGGGATTCACGTGTAGTCAGTTTTTCCTTAGCTTTATTACTAATGTCCGGAATCTTGGTTACTTGTTATAAGACGAATAAAATTAACTTGTGAAAGGATCATTTCAATGGAAAAGATTATTGTTCATGGCGGGCAGCGGCTACAAGGAACAGTTGCTATTGAAGGAGCAAAAAATGCGGTTTTACCGATTTTAGCGGCGGCAATTTTACCGACGGAGGGGCGCACCGTCTTGACAGACGTTCCGATTTTAGCGGATGTGTACACGATGAATAACGTTATTCGGTTTCTCAACGTTCAAGTTGGTTTTGAGGAGCGGGAAAATACGATTACCCTGGATGCAACGGGAAATTTATCGTACGAAGCACCGTTTAAGTACGTATCAAAGATGCGGGCGTCCGTCGTTGTTTTAGGACCGCTTCTTGCCCGGTTAGGTCGGGCTAAGGTGGCAATGCCCGGAGGATGCGCGATTGGTTCTCGGCCAGTTGATCTTCATTTGAAGGGATTGCGAGCACTTGGCGCAACAATCGAGCAACATGACGGTTACATTGAAGCGCAGGCAGACCACCTTAAGGGGGCCCGGATATACCTTGATTTTCCAAGTGTTGGGGCAACCCAAAATATTATGATGGCGGCGGTCTTAGCCGAAGGAACAACGGTAATCCAAAACGTTGCGCGGGAACCGGAAATCGTTGACCTAGCAAATGCCCTTAATAAAATGGGTGCGCGCGTTGTGGGGGCAGGAACGGATACCCTTAAAATTATTGGAGTGGACCACCTTCACGGAACAACATACCAGGTAATGCAAGACCGGATTGAAGCCGGGACTTTTATGACAGCGGCGGCAGTTACGCACGGAGACGTTTTGGTTAAAAATGCGGTAGCAGAACATAATAAACCGTTGATTTCAAAGTTACGGGAAATGGGCGCACAGGTAATGGTTAGCGCGGCGGGCATCCGGGTTGTCGGCCCCCAAGAACTCAAGCCTATTGAAGTAAAGACGTTGCCGCACCCGGGTTTTCCGACGGATATGCAACCGCAAATGACGGTGTTGCAACTCGCTGCTCGGGGGACGAGTGTGTTAACGGAAACGGTTTTTGAAAATCGCTTTATGCACTTGGAAGAACTTCGGCGAATGAACGCTAACTTCAAGGTGGAGGGAGATACCGTTGTGTTGTACGGACCGACTAAGTTTAGTGGGGCCGAGGTGGCTGCGACCGATTTACGGGCAGGAGCGGCGCTGGTAATTGCCGGCCTTGTCGCCGATGGAATTACGCAGGTTACACACTTGGAATACCTTGACCGGGGATATTATCATTTCCATCAGAAATTAGCGGCTCTTGGTGCTGAAATCAAACGGGTTGATGATATTATTCCGGAAAGTGTACGGGTAAAGGCTGAGTCAAAATAGAATAATGGTGAACAGGAAACGAGGATCGTTACGCGAGGGTTTACGGTCGTGGTTTCCTGTTTTTTGAAAAGATGAAATTAGAAAATCGCCGCGAATGAATCGGAGAAATACCTATGATTATGGTATAATCGGGAGGACATGGACGGTGAATTGTCCAATGACGAGGAGGTTAGTAGCATGACTGCTACACGGAGGTTTTTGTTTGGAAAGCGCACAGCGACAAAAAATATTGGTGTTGATTTAGGAACAGCAAATGTCCTAATTAATGTTCAGGGTGAAGGAATTGTCGTGAATGAGCCGGCGGTTGTTGCCGTTGCTGATGATAAGCATAAAGTTGTTGCGGTGGGAAATGAGGCGGCTGCCATGGTGGGACGGACACCCGAAAATATTCGCGCTGTTCGTCCATTAAAGGGCGGTGTCATTGCCGATTTTGATATGGCTGAGGCAATGTTAGCCCATTTTATTAAAAAGCTGAACGTGAAGGGCTTTTTAACGCGGCCCAACATTATGATTTGTTGCCCGACGGATACTACCGACGTTGAGCAAAAGGCGTTAATTCAGGCGGCGGAAAAATCCGGCGGTGGTCAGGTGTTTTTGGAGAAGGAGCCTAAGGCGGCCGCAATTGGTGCGGGGCTGGACATTTTTAAACCCCACGGCAGTATGATTATTGATATTGGTGGGGGGTCAAGCGACATTGCCGTGTTATCACTTGGCGGAATTGTGACGAGCGCATCACTCCGGAAGGCGGGGGATACGTTCAACGCTGATATTGCTGCATACGTTAAGCAACACGATAACCTCTTGATTGGTGAACGGTCAGCTGAGCAGGCTAAGGTTGAAATCGGAACGGTTATTAAAGATCACCGGGACGCTGAATTACAGGTTCGGGGGAGCGATACTGTTGACGGGATGCCCCGGACTATTACATTGACTTCTAACGATGTTGAGGATGCAATCCATGAGACGATGGCGGAAATTGTTGTGGCGGCAAAAAAGGTGATTGCCCACACCCCACCGGAACTTGTTGGAGATATTATTGAGTCAGGGGTTACTTTGACAGGCGGCGGGGCGCAGTTTGATGGGATTGCGGAGTTACTTGCGGATGAATTACGGGTTCCGGTAACCGTCGCGGAAACACCGTTAGATGATGTTGCGGTGGGGACAAGTAAGTTGCTTGCCAAGAAGACAGCGACCACCAAAAGCGAGTCTAGTTCTACGAAATGAAACGTTATTTTTTAGCGGGATTACGGTTTTACCAGCGTTACATTTCGCCTGCATTACCGCCGGCATGCCGGTATTATCCAACTTGTTCGACCTACATGATGAACGCAGTTGAACGGTTCGGTGTTATCCGTGGCGGATTAATGGGAATCGCGCGGTTATTTCGGTGTAATCCTTTTTGTCGTCCTGGTTACGATCCGGTTCCGGATCACTTTTCGCTTCATCGTAACCGGGATGCTCACCTGGATTTATCTGACCTAGACCAATATATGGAGCAAATATCTGATAATGAGGAAAGTGAGGATTATAGTGGCACGCAAGGAAAAAAACATTGAAATTGTTGCGAACGAAAAGATGGATCATGGCACACTTTTAACGGAGTATGTTGTTGGAAAGGATGTTATTGGTCGGGTGTTGCCGGTTGATGGTGCGTTTCAAGCAGAGCTTCCTGACGGGCGGCAGTTTAAGTTACCGAGTGAAGATGAGGCGGTTAATGCCTTGATTCGGGAATACCATCTTCATAACTAGTGAAGGGAGCCGGTTAACGTGAAACAACAACAGTTACGGCGGGAAAACGAAGCCCGGGTTGATTGGGGGATCATTTTGTCCGTTCTCTTATTGGCGGTAATTGGAATGGCGGCCCTTTACGTGGCGGTTAAGCACGATACGAGTACGACAAGTGTCCTCCATGCATTGGTTTCTCAGGCGGTGTGGTACATCATTGGAGTCTTACTTGTAGTTATTGTGATGCGCTTTGATGCCGAACAGCTTTGGAAACTTGCACCCATTGCGTACGGAATTGGAATTACATTACTTGTTCTTTTGCTGGTCTTTTATAGTCGGGCGTATGCGCTTAAGACCGGGGCGAAGAGTTGGTTTGCTCTAGGGCCGCTGACGTTTCAGCCATCGGAAGTGATGAAGCCGGCCTATATTCTAATGCTTGGGCGAGTAATTGCAAAGCATAACTCAGTTTATCCGCAGCATACGCTTGAGAGCGACTGGCGGTTAATCGGGAAGATGTTTTTGTGGACCCTACCGATTATCGTGTTACTGCATTTGCAAAATGATTTCGGGACGACGCTTGTTTTTGCCGCTATTTTCTTTGGAATGGTGCTTGTTTCGGGAATTAGCTGGCGTATCATTGCCCCGGTAGTTGCAATGGTCGCGGCCCTGGGAGTTACGGCAATTTTACTGGTAACTTATGGGCGGGGGATCCTCTTACATCTGGGATTCCAAAATTACCAGTTTCAACGGATAGATGCGTGGTTGCATCCGGCAGCCGGGTCAACCGGGAATAGTTATCAGTTATGGCAGAGTATGAAGGCGATTGGGTCCGGTCAGATTTTTGGGAAGGGCTTTGATGTTTCTACCGTCTACGTCCCTGTCCGGGAATCAGATATGATTTTCTCGGTAATCGGAGAGAACTTCGGTTTTATTGGCGGCTGTGTCCTGATCTTTATTTACTTGTTATTGATTTTCCAAATTTTACAGGTGACCTTTGATACAAAAAACGTGTTTTACGCCTATATTTCAACCGGGGTCGTAATGATGATTTTGTTCCACGTGTTTGAAAATATCGGGATGAGTATTGGCCTCCTTCCGTTAACTGGGATTCCGCTTCCATTTATTAGTCAGGGAGGGTCATCCCTAATTGGGAATATGCTAGGAATTGGAATGGTAATGTCAATGAGGTATCACTACAAGAGTTACATGTTTAGTGACCGGACAACGTTTGATTAATGGAATATAACGGCTGTGACAAGTGACACAGCCTTTTTTTGTCGAGGGAAGATAGTTGTTTCTCGTTGTTTTCGCATGGTAAAATGGGCTTTTAGAAAGAAAGGTTAAAACTAAATTTATAGGGGAAAATGCCATGACAAAAAAATTACACATTGCATTGCTATTTGGCGGGAATTCATCAGAGCACGACGTTTCAAAACGCTCTGCTCATAACATCTATGATGCGCTTGATCGGAATAAGTACGATGTGTCGGTTTTCATGTTTACCAAGGATGGTTTCTTACTCGGAAACGAAGACTCAATGAAAATTTTTAACGGAGCCGATGAAGAAACGGTGGTCGCAGAAGCAACGAAAGGCGTTGATTTTAGTAACCCGCTGGCAAACATTCAAAATCTGTCAGAAGTCCGTGATGTTGATGTTTTCTACCCGGTGATCCATGGAAATATGGGAGAAGATGGGACGGTTCAGGGCCTTTTTCGGCTACTGGATAAGCCGTGGATTGGGAGTGGAATTGCGTCGTCAGCCATTTCCTTTGATAAGGACCTTACCAAGCAGTTGCTAACCTATCACGGGATTCGCAACACGAAGTATGTGGTCATTACGCCAGAAAATAAGGATGAATTGACATATGCAAAGTGTAGTCAAAAACTTGGGCGAATGCTGTTTGTTAAGCCAGCCCGGCAGGGATCTTCTGTGGGGATTCATCGGGTGGATAATGAAACAGCCTTTAACGATGCGGTAGCAGATGCGCTCCAGTATGACTACAAGGTACTAATTGAAGAGTGTATTAAGAACCCCCGCGAAGTAGAATGCTCTGTCTTGGGAAACCAGCACCCGCAGGTTTCTAAGCTAGGAGCGGTCACTGTTCCAGAAGACGACGAGTTCTATGATTATAACAATAAGTTTGTTGATGCTTCTGGGGTAACGTTTACCATGCCGGTTGACTTACCTGCTGACCTGGCAAAGGAAATTCAGAACATGGCGCTTCAGGCTTTTAAGGTGCTCGGGAACCGGGGAATGGCCCGGATGGACTTTCTGGTTGATGAGAACAACGTCCCGTACCTTGGTGAGCCAAATACATTGCCAGGATTTACGAATATTTCGCTATACCCACAGTTGTGGGAGGTTTCTGGAATTAAGTACAGTGCTTTAATTGACCGGCTAATTCAACTGGCCATTGATGAGTATAACGACAACGCGAAACTTCACTACGACTTCATTAAGTTGGGAGAGGAGCACGTTGGCAAGAAGATTTATAGGGAGTAAACTGGAGACAGTTAAGTAACGATGAGACAGTGGTTGTGAATAACACAATCACTGTTTTTGTAACTAGGCTGGGATGCGTGAGCGAACTAGTTTAAAGGGGTGCTAGTCAAGTGAATGAACGGCAAAAAACAATGTTGTTAAGAATTGTTCTGGGATGGGGAGCTTTCCCGGGACTATTGTTTTTAATGAAGCAAACAGGATGGGGGATTCTTTCGGTAATTATCGGCGCCCCCGTTATTACCGCCATGATATTGGCCCCCAATAGGCAGTTTTCTTTGCGAGCTTTTGGACGAATAATTAGCGCTTGGGTGTTACTTGCGTTGTGGCTTCTTCCGTTTGGGGGGATTCGGTTACTCCTAGCGTGGTGTGCACACCTTGTTTTATCCGGCCAGGTTGTTACCTGGGTGGTGCTTCACCGGCGGAATATCGGGTTTATGGGCGGAGTCCTTTATATTGGCTGGTGGTTGGGGATGGCTCGGTTGGTACCTGCGTTTTTTATCGGCGTTCATGGGGCCGTGCACCCGTTTAAAGCAGCCTGGCAGAATAGCCGGGGAAGGTATTGGCGGCAGCTGGGAATAATGGTAGGAAGCGGGATGTTTTTTGTTATTGCCAAGCAGGTTGTCTTTCAGGGAGCAGTGTTAATCCACCAGTTATTTCCGGCAAACGTGGTGGTGGCAACGTTGCTCATGATTGGTGGGCAACTGCTCGTTTTGGGTTTGTTTTGGGCATGGATGTTCTGGCTTTTTGAGGTTAATGGGGGAACCCAGGTTTTCGCGACACTTAGACGTCAAACACGGTGGGGCGGTTGGTCATGGCTCGGGTTAATGCTCATGGTTGGCGGCTGGAGTGGAATTGGTCTGCAAACTGCCCGGATTCTTGATCAACCGCTTAGGTCACCCGTCAAGGTGATTGCGCATAAAGGGATGAGTGACGGGGCTGGGCGTCCTAATTCGATGCAGGCGTTAGTGACGACCAGCCAGCGAGTGCATCCGGCCTTGAGTGAGTGTGATGTTCAGGAGACCAGGGACCACCGGTTTGTCATAAACCATGATTCGACCGTTACTGTGTACGGAAAACGGGTTGCTATTCGTAGTCTTTCATTGGCTCAGGCCAAACGAATCAGGGTAACCGATGACGGGGAAACAAGTTATTTGAATGGTGCGGGGGCATACATTAAAGCGGCGCGAAAAGCTCATCAACCCCTTTTAATTGAGATTAAGCCGGCTCCCCACGCACAGGCAGTCGTCCGGTCGTTTCTTCGTGATTACCAGTCCGGGTTACCAGCTGGTTCTCAATTTCATTCGCTTGACGGTGCAATGATTACAACTTTGGCCAAACAGGCTCCCCACATTAAACGGGCGTTAATCTTGCCGTTTGTCTTATGTGGTTTTCCGCGGGGAAAAATCCAACAGTGTTCGCTGGATTATCATACCTTAACGCCGGTTGCATTGCGGATCTTACATGCACGGCACGTTGCGGTGTGGGGGTGGACGGTTAATCATCAACGGATTGCCATGCAGTTAATTGCTGAGGGATGCGACGGGGTGATTACTGATCGGCCTGAAATGGTGCGGCGGGTAATCCGTGATTTGCATTCGCCAGCGGTCCGGATTACAGCCCGGATGCAAGTGATGTTACAAGAATGCGATTAAATGGCGTAGTTATAAGGTAGGGGTGATGAAATGCCAAAGTGTACATGGGCAGGAATTAATGAACTGGTGCGGGAGTACCATGACCGTGAATGGGGGCGTCCCGTTCATAATGATGACCGGTTATTCGAAATGTTGAGCTTAGAAATTTTTCAAGCTGGGCTACGGTGGACACTAATTTTACAGCGGCGTAATGCGTTACGGGAGGCGTTTGCGCGGTTTAGGATTACGGAAGTTGCCCAGTACGATGAAGAAATGATTAAGCGGTTAATTGCGGACGCCCGAATTATTCGAAATAAGCGAAAAATCACGGCAGTGGTGCAGAACGCGCGGGCAATCGTCACACTCCATGAAAATGACATGTCATTTGATGAATTTGTGTGGCAGCATAAGTCCCCGGTGGTTAATCATTGGCAAACAAGTGACGAGGTGCCACAAGCTCCGGCTGCCGCGAAAGCTTTGGCCCACCGGTTAAAACAGGCAGGGTTTATGTTTGTGGGACCAGTGGTTTGTTATTCGTTTATGCAGGCAGTAGGGATTGTGAATGATCATCTAATGGGTTGTCCTGCAAGGGATAAATATGATGGGAAGAAACGTGATTGATGAGGGGCACGTTTTTTGGCAATATTATTATTATGGTAGAATAGCACGCTTAATATTACTCATTTCATTCACATTATAATCTAATTTTGCTATAATCGGATCAAAATAGGATTCCTAGTAGGTTGTGGGGGAATGTTAATGAGTAACAAGTTACGGCTAGTAAATGATAATCGCGCCATTTATCTCGGTAGTCTTTTTATTTATAATTTGGCACGTGTCTTACCCCATGCAGTATTAACGGTGATTTTATTAAATAAAGGGATGACCGTTGCCAAAATCGCAATTATTCAGAGTTTCTTCATGTTGGCAGCAATTATTTTTGATTTACCTTCAGGATTTTTAACAGATTTATGGTCTGAGAAGCTTACGTATGAGGTATCTTTGATTCTAATTACGGTATCTTATATGCTCACAATGGTTTCATCTTCATTTATTGTACTGTGCTGCTCGTGGTTTATTTATGGGATAAGTTCAGCGACAATAAATGGGTCATTAGATGCCTATTTTATTAGGCGTGCAAATGGTGATAATGAACAAATTAAGCACGTAAACGTTTTAATTAATCATACAACGTTATATAGTGGGTTGATTGGCGGGGGCGTTGGATCATTTATCTATCAGTTTATGAATATTAGGATGTATTGGCTTTCGTTAATTTTACTAGTCGTTGCGTTTGGACTAATTGTGGGTGGGTTTCATCCGCAGAGAAATGAAAACGATGGCCACAGCGTACGCCCGTCATGGCGGAACGTACTGAGTGATTTTAAAATGTTACTTGGACGTCGTCGGATTTTATGTGTGATTGGATTATGTAGCGTTTATCAAATCGTGGCACAGTTATTTTTTCAATTTTGGCAAATTAATTTTTTAAAGCAACACTTTTCAAAGGCGTATTTTGGGATTTTTTACGTTGTTTTTCAGGTAATTGCAATTATTAGTAATCATTGGTTTAGTCACTGTGATTTTAGTCAGGCCTTAACAAAGTTGGTTATTCTGTTGGGGGGAGGGTTTCTCTTAGCCATAATGGCTCCAAGCAAATATATTTTTTTACTTTTAGTTATTTGCTTTTTGTTTCCATTTAATATTTATAATAGTCAACTAATGGTAAACATGCAGCAGGAGGTCACGGCGAATGTAATGTCATCAATGATGTCGCTAACGGAAACCTGTGCCAGCGGGATTTCAATTTTAACTTTGTGGATTGTCGGGTTACTTGACCAGCACCTTCCATTTTTACAGGTTGAAGGGGTATTGGTGTTTGTTTATATTATTAGTTCGTGTTGGTTGATTTGGCTTTATCAGGGAAAACGGTATTATTCATAGTAAAATAAAACGTCAGCGATATACGCCGACGTTTTATTGTTTATAAGTTGATTTTTAGTTAAAACGCACCTTTATTTGTAGCTTCCCGCTCCCGTTGGATTTTCCGTCGTTCCGCTTCCGTAGTGAAGTGGTTATTAGTATCCGTCCTTACAACGAGAACGTCACACGGTGCTGTCCGGGTAACGTGTTCTGTTACCGAACCAATTAAGAGCCGCTCAACTGCGTTTAACCCGGTTGCCCCGATAATAATCAGGTCAATACCTTCATCTTCCGGGAGCTCCTTAGCAATTACCGCTTTAGGGGCACCGTACTCAACGGAGTAGTCAACATTGCTAAAACCGTTCTTTTTAGCATCGTCAACGTACTCCTGCATGGTCTGTTTAGCGGTATCGGTCACCTGCTCGACCATTGCAGTATCGAAACTAGAGATGTTTTGAAATGCCCGTGTATCAACGACATGGACCAGGTGAATCCGGGCCCCATCGCCGTTCCGCTTGGCAACTGCGACCGCCTTCTTGAAGGCCAATTCTGCTTCGTACGATCCGTCAACGGGAACTAAAATATTCTTGTAGTTTTGTAACATTGGAATCACCCTTTCATCATCTTTACACCTTTATTCTACGTTATCAGTTCCAAAAATGAAAGGGTTTCACCACGTTAATCGATTTATTTTGTTGTATATGCCCAGCCAATAACGGAAAGACCCGTTACTCCGATGGCGTCCAGTACAAGCATAACGGCTACAAGTAACTTACTGGTGGTGAAAACGACTACTAGGGTGGCGCCCGCTAGGATAACCAACAGTAGTCCCCAAACCGTAAGGAGAATGCGAAGTCCATGGTTGTTTTCAGGGTGGAGAACAAGGAGTTGACGGTTACGGTGAGTAAGAACGTAACCTCCAAGAAGCAGGACGATGATTGCAAGGAGAATCAATAAGAATTTAACTATTCCGGTCAATGGTAATCCCCCATTCATTAAACGGTACGTAAATCAAGTAAAAAGAAGGGGGATTGCGTAAGCGCAATCCCCTAGTCCGGTAGTGCCGTTAATCGTCCACGTAGTTGAACCCGCGTCAACGCAGGATGAACCCATAATCTGCCTTCTGGCGTCCGGACAACCGGCTTGTCATCCGACCAGAGCTCCGGGTTCCATATGATAAAAGTGTTCGGTCAACCTTACATTAAAGGACAATGCGTACACCTCAGAAACAACGTAATGGTACCACGTTTAGCTCAAACAGACAACTACCGGGAATGACGCTTACGGGCTGCCTTGAGTCGCCGGAGTTGGGTAGCAAGAGCCTGTTCGTACCGTCCGTTTTCCTTGGGGTGGTAATATTCCCGGTTTTTCAGGGTAGCGGGGAGGTAGTCCTGTTTGACCCAGTCATGCGGGTAGTCGTGCGGATACTTATACGTTACCCCGCGTCCTAACTGATCAGCTCCTTGGTAGTGGCTATCACGGAGATGATCAGGGACATTGCCAGCATTGCCGGCATGAATATCTCTAAGCGCCGCGTCAATGGCGGTAATACCGCTATTTGACTTGGGAGAAAGGGCGAGTTCAATAACCGCATCAGCGAGTGGAATCCGGGCTTCGGGAAGACCTACCTGTTCGGCGGCCTTAATTGCCGCAATGGTATGGGCTGCTGCTGCTGGATTTGCTAACCCAATGTCCTCGTATGCAATAACTGCAAGCCGGCGCTCAATGCTTGGAAGGTCGCCGGCGTCAACTAAGCGGGCAAGGTAGTGAATGGCAGCATCTGGGTCCGATCCCCGAATTGACTTTTGGAAGGCTGAAAGCACATCGTAATGTGCGTCACTGTCCTTATCGGCCACTAACCCCTTGTGTTGGAGACATTCTTGCATGATTGCGCGGGTTAGGTGAATGGTTCCATCAGGCGCGGGAGTAGTTGATTTAACTCCGAGTTCCAAGGCGTTAAGGACGCTGCGAAGGTCCCCATAGGTGGCCGTTATCAGGAGTTTTCTGGCGGTGGGATCAAGATTAATCTGATAGTTTCCGAGTCCGTTTTCCTTATCGGAGAGTGCCCGGTCAAGGGCCGTGGCAATATCGGCGGCGGTTAGGGGTTTAACCTCGAAAATTTGAACCCGGCTCCGGATAGCGGGGTTAATGGTAATATAGGGATTTTCCGTTGTTGCCCCAATGAGGATAATTTGACCGTTTTCGAGGTGTGGTAGTAAAAAATCCTGCTTGGGGTTAGTCAACCGGTGAATTTCGTCAAGCATTAAAATAACCGTCCCGCTCATTTTAGCCTCAGCGACGACTTGTTCGAGGGCCTTTTTTGAATCGGTTACGGCGTTAAGTTTCCGGAAAGCGTATTTTGTTGTTCCGGCCAAGGCGCTGGCAATGCTCGTTTTTCCCGTTCCCGGCGGGCCGTATAGAATCATTGATGAAAGCATCTTTGCCTTGACCATGCGGTTGAGGATTTTCCCGGGGCCGACAAGGTGCTGTTGCCCAACGATTTGATCGAGTGAAGTTGGCCGCATCCGGTACGCCAATGGTTTCATGGATTACTCCTCCAATCTAATTAGTTTCCCCTTAAGAATAGCACACATTCTTTCTTCGGTTTGCTGAGGGAGTAAATGGTATAATGGCTGCAATAATGATCCGGGAGGAATGGCACGTGGCGTTAGATGAAATTGGGAAGCAAATAGTTGATAACGGCCTGTTAATGGTTTTGAAAAACATACGGTGGCAGGTTCAACGGCACCTTGTTGTTTGCGATCGTGCGGGGAATCCGGTTAAAGAGAATCCGTTTGTTTCCGGGGAGACGCTTCGGGTGAACGGACCGAAATTAACGGCGATAACGTATCCAACAATTGGGATTGATGCCGGGATCACCGCTGTAAGACGCCAAACAGCACTGCTTCAACAGGAGTTAGCCCAGCAGAGATTATTGCTATTGCCAGATCAGAAAAAAAATAAAGGGGGGACCGTCCGGCTAATGCTTCCGGAAACCTTTTTAACGGAGCTATACGAACGGGGATTTCAGTCCATGGAATTGGATTACGGGGTGTTCCGGGACCAAATTTATATGAAACTTGCCCAGGGTCTTGCCCTTCACCGAGTTGTTTTATCCCAACAGTGGGGTCAGGAATCGGAGAACTGGCAACTTCCGGATTATCGTACGCCAGCGCGGTACGTTCAAAGTGCTGTTTCCGGGAAGATGCCGGTTATCTTACAGGGTGCTACGCAAAACCAAGGAATTAGTCTGTTGGAGTTACCAGGATGGAGGTTAACCTCCAAGTACCCGGAAATGATTGCACCGATGATGCTTCGTACCTTAGCGATGGTGACAGGATATGTTCTGCTTACTCCTGGAGTTCCGCCAGCCGAATGGGATAATGTTGCCTGTAAAGTGCAAGAAACTGCGGTTTCTCCGGCACAATGTATCCGGTTGTGGACAGCTATCGAACGGTTTGCGCTTAAGTACGGGCTAGTTGACTGGCAGGGGCTTTGTCGCCAACTGTTAGCGTCGGCAGCACCAGTAGCTGATGACGAGTGGTCTCCTAAAGTGGGCGCGCAGCTGCAGCAGCAGGCGGATGATTTGGCCGCGACGCTTGATAGCAATTCACAGTCATTGGCCGGAGCCGCTCTCCGGCAAGGGGTGGCTTGGCAAGTTGTTGATGCTTCCGCAGGTCTTTTACGGATAAACGGGCGGTTAGTGAAAAACGGGGTAATTACCCAAAAGAACCAGGCGGTTGGGGTTGCTTTGAGTTCGGATAAGGATGCCGTAAAGCGGCTGGTTGCCCGGCAAGCTGTTCCGGTTTTGAACGGATGGGTGGTTACTAACCGGCATGCTGCCCAAGAACTGTACCCGTATATCCAGGGGCGAGCGTTAACCGTTAAGGCTGCCCAAACAGCAGTGATGAACACTACTGTTTTTCGGTTAGCTCCCCGGCAAGATGAATTTATGACGGCCATAAACCGGATCCTGGTAACGGGACATGTGGCATACGTTGAAGAGGTTTTGCCTGGTTCGTGTTACCGGGCGTTGGTCATAAACGATCAAATTTGTAGTTTAGTTGAACGGATTCCTGCTAACGTAGTAGGGGATGGGCACCGCACAATTCAGGAACTGGTAAGGGTTACTAATCAGCGATATCCTGATCGGGTTCCTTTGCATCTGGGAAAACTTGAGCGAGAAACTTTGATTCGGCAAGGATTGGGGCCAACAAGTGTTCCGTCCCGGGGAACGCAGGTCTTTCTCCGGTTTGATGCAACGAATGGGACGGGCTTTCAAACCCGCGAAGTTGGTTCTAGTGTGGATGAATCCTACCAGCGAATAATCGTTCAGACGCTAAATGCGGTGGGATTACATGATGGTGGGGTGGATGTGATTATCCCGAATATCTACCAGCCATACACGCAGAAACCGGGGCAGTTTGCTTTTTTAGGGATTCATTCAACGCCCCAGTACGGGATGCATGAACGGGTTCTTCTTCAGCCAACTCCCCAGGATATTGCGGGTAAAGTGTTAGCCATTTTATGTAAGTCAAAATCGTCGCGTTAAGCCGAAGGAAAAGCGTACAATGGAAGTGAAGGGATGAGAGGCAATGAAGGAAACAACGCGAACAACGGCAAAAATGATGATTACTAAGCGGGTGAAAACCAGCAAAAGTTTCCATATTACGTTAACAACGTGGAAACGAGACCGACGGATTGAAATTATCGCAAATAACGGTGCGTTTGTTTTTCGAGAAAATGGTTATGACCGGCTTAATAAGAAGGGATTAAATCAGCAAAAGGTCCTTACACTTCTTGATAAGCAAATGAACGTAGAGTTTCCCCGGAGTCACCGGTTGTTCATTGGGATTAAGTAAATAATCCTCCATAGTACACAAAAACAGGAATGCGTCAAGTAGCGCATTCCTGTTTTTGTGATCGAATCCGAATTACAGCTTGTTGTAGTATTCAACAACGAGTGATTCGTCGATATCCATATCAAGTTCATCCCGCTCAGGAAGTCGTACCAGGGAACCTTCCATCTTGTTCTCATCGAACGTAACGAATGGTGCCCGGCCAACAACTGCCTCAAGGGCATCCTTAACGATTTGCAGGTTCTTGGACCGCTCACGTAAGGAGATCACTTGGCCTGGTTGAACTTCGTATGATGGAATGTCAACCCGCTTACCATCAACCGTAATGTGGCCGTGGTTTACAAGTTGCCGTGCTTGTCGCCGGGTAGTTGCTAATCCCAGCCGGTAAACAACGTTATCAAGCCGTTGTTCAAGCAAAATCATGAAGTTGTCACCATGCTTTCCTTCGCGGATTTTACCGGCCTTCTTAAAGAGGTTGGCAAATTGCCGCTCGGTCAAGCCATACATCATCCGTAGCTTTTGTTTTTCTTGCAGCTGCATGCCGTATTCGGACAGTTTCCGCCGGTTGTTTTGACCGTGCTGTCCTGGGGCGTATGGCCGCCGTGACAATTCTTTCCCGGTACCCGAAAGGGAAATTCCTAGGCGCCGTGAAACTTTCCAACTTGGACCTGTGTAACGTGACATAAGGTAATTCCTCCAATAAAAGTTTTTTGGAGTAAAATAACGAATGTGAACTTAGTATTCGTGCAGTTCGTTTTGACCGTTCACCCTTGCAGCTGGGTTACTTGTAATACTGTTGCCAGCAACGAACTGGGGACGTGTTTACCGTCCACTGCTGCATTATTTTACACGAGTCCCAGTTTACCAAGAATAGATGGCGAAATCAAGGTAATTAATTGGGGCTTTATGCGTAAAAAAAGAAGTGAATATGGTATAATTAAGGCTGGATTTTTACCGGAAATTTGTAATTTAATTATAATAATGGTAATTAATTAATGTGATGAAAAGGACGGGATCGTGATGGCATTATTCTTCGTGGCAATTATTATTATCGCCGTGGGTATTTATCTGGGAATTTTGTATTTCCAACAGTCCTACGCCGATCAAATTGCACGGGACAAGGGAAACCTACAGCAAATTGAAGAAGTTAATCTCGATAAAGAATTAGCGGCGATCAATCGGCTTAACTTAACGGGGGAAAGTCTCGCCGAGTTTGAAAAACTCGATCAGAATTACCGGGAATTAAAGGCGAAAACTATTCCGGAATTAACTGATAGTATTGAGCGAGCTAAGCAGTATAATTCACAGTATCAGTTTATTAAAACCCGGAATGAAATGCATAACTATGAGCAGCAATCAAGCACTGCCATTAACAAGATTCGCGCCACTAAGGAACAGCTAACAGAGATTCAACAAAGTGCTGATGAACACGCGAAGGCAATTGAACAGTTACGGACTAAGTTTAAGGAAATGCATAAGGTATTATTGGCCGATAATGCTGAGTATGGCGAAGCGGCAACTCCCCTTGAAGAACGGTTAGCTGATGCGGAGAAGGAATTTGATGATTTCACCGCCGTTTCGACGAGTGGAGACTTAGTTACTTCAGGGAAAACACTGGCTGAACTGCGGAAGAAGATGGCTTCCCTAGAGGAGTTAATGGAAAAAATTCCGCCGCTTCAGGAAAATCTTGTGCATGCTTTTCCGGAACAACTGGATGAAATTGAAGAAAATTTCAGTAACTTTACCGCGAATAATTATGCATTCAGCGGTGATTTTCCGCAATTGTTGAAGGAAATTCGTGATAACCGACGGGATAGTTTAACTGACCTGAAGAAGCTTAACATTACAAATGTTGAAGGCTATGACAAAAAGATCAGCAAGGCAATTGATCATGCCTATGATCTACTCGAACAGGAATACCAAGCCCGGCAACGTGTTGAAAAACAACAAAAGACCCTAAGTGAGTTCATTGCGCATGCTGTTAAGCAGGAACATGATCTATTAATTGAGCTTGACCGGATTCGGCAAAATTACGAATTAACACATAGTGAACAAGAAAACGCCCAGGAGCTTGATAAGAAACTTAAGATAATTCAGAAAGATTACGATGAGTCGTTGAAACAGTCAAGCAACGGACCGGTTCTGTACAGTGCAATTCAAAAACAGCAGGAACGGATGAAGGAGCAACTGACGGCAATTGAACGGCGGCAAAAAGCAATTCGTGATGGAGTTACGCATCTGTGGGATGAGGAAAAGGTTGCACAACAGGCGGTGTCAGCATTTGACGTCCAGATTCATAATATGCGGCGTGATGTTGAGCGGCTTAACCTTCCAGGGTTGAAAGATGAGTACCTAAATTTCTTCTTTAATGTGAGCGATAAAATTGAACAGTTGGATCATTCCCTCAATCGGCTCCAGGTTAACATGGATCAGATTAGTACCATGGTTCAGGATACTGCTGCTGACCTGACTGTTCTGGGAAATAAAACCAAGAAGATTATTGAAAGTTCGATTCTGACAGAGCAACTGCTTCAGTACGCTAACCGGTATCGGAATCAAAACGAGGCCGTGGCGCAGGCATATGAGAAAGCGACTGCTCAATTTGAGCAGCAGTATGATTATGCGCGGGCGTTGGATACCATTGCAACAGCGCTCGGCAATGTTGCGCCGGGAATTTATAAACAGCTCTTAGCGGAATACCGGCGGACAAATCGGGTTGAGTACCAAATCCCGGATGTTCAGTTAACACCGCCGGCTGTTGATGACGACGAATTGGCTGAGAAAGATCAACCAAATTAATAGAAATACATGGTTAGTACGGGGAGACTGTGACATAAGTTGCAGTCTCTTTGCTATTTCCAACTAATCCAGTATCAAAATAAACGAATTCCAGTGAAAGTGAACCAGTCGCTGAATTTATTCTTTATGTTCTGGTTGGTTCGTTATATCCCATAGCCGCCACGTCCGTTTTCGTTGTGTGAGTCTCCCTTTTTAAACCATTATTTGTGAAGAAACGAAGAGTGCGGAGAGTTCTTTGCTGTGATAGAATAGAGCGTGATTTCCACGTTATAAGATAGCGGTTTACCACAATAAATAAATTTAATGAGAGGAGTAGCCATGATTTATTTTGATAACAGTGCAACAACAAAGGTTGCCCCGGAAGTGCTGGCGACGTATGACAAGGTTAGTCAGCAGGTTTGGGGCAATCCATCGTCGCTAAACGCGCTTGGAATGCAGGCGCATAATCTTCTTGAACAGGCCCGACATCAGATTGCGGATCTTCTGGGAGTAGCTGATCATGAAATTTTCTTTACGAGTGGTGGCTCTGAAGGTGATAATTGGGTGATTAAGGGAACGGCAATGGCAAAGTACATGCATGGTAAACATCTGATTACTTCAAGCGTTGAACACCCTGCTGTTTTAAGTACGATGGCACAATTGGAGCGGTTGGGGTTTGACGTGACCTACTTGCCGGTTGATCATCAGGGGCGGGTTCGGCCGGCTGATCTGAAAGCAGCGCTGCGGTCAGATACAATTCTTGTTTCAATAATGGCAGTGAATAATGAAGTAGGTGCAATTGAGCCAATTAACGAATTAGCAGCTGTCTTGCGCGCTTACCCGAAAGTTCACTTTCATGTCGACGCGGTGCAAGCGCTTGGGAAGGGCGTTCAATCCCTTTTTATGAACGACCGGGTTGACTTTGTTAGCTTCTCTGGGCATAAATTCCACGCTCCCCGGGGAGTGGGGTTTGTATACAAAAAGAGCGGACGAAAGTTAGAACCTTTAATTACTGGTGGCGGTCAAGAAAAGAACCAGCGGAGTAGCACCGAAAATTTACCGGCAATTGTGGGAATGGCTCGTGCAATGCGGCTGCTCCTCGAACATGAAGACGAAAACGTTCAACAGGAACAACGTGTGCGGCAGGCTATTTTTGACCACATTAGTTCTAAGGAAAAGGTCCACGTTTTTTCGGCAATGGGGTCAACGTTTGCTCCCCATATCTTAACGTTTGCAATTGAAGGGGTGCGCGGCGAAACTGTGGTGCATGCTTTTGAGCACGAAGGAATCTATTTATCGACAACGAGTGCCTGTTCCTCTAAGGACAGTGCAGGTTCTGGCACTCTCAGTGCGATGGGGGTTGCTCCGGAACTAGTGACTGGAGTCGTGCGAATAAGTTTGGATGGGTCCAATACACTTGAAGAAGCCCACCAGTTTAACGCTGTTTTTGACCGGCTTTACGAACGGTTTAAGATGATTAATTCATAGGAGGATGCTATGCAGTACACCGAAATTATGGTGCGGTATGGGGAACTTTCAACGAAGGGTAAGAACCGGCAAAGTTTTATCGACCGGTTAGCCCATAATACCCGGCAAGCACTGCGGGATTTTCCGCGTCTTGAAATCAAAGCGCACCGGGATAGGATGCACATTAAACTTAACGGAACAGATTCAAAGGCAGTTACCGCACGGCTTGATCGGATTTTCGGGATACAAAATTACTCACCAACCGTGCGGGTTGAAAAGGAATTTGCTGCCGCTAAGCAGGCGGCGATTGCACTGGTTAAAGAACTGTTTGAACCCGGAATGACGTTTAAAGTTAACACCCGGCGGGCCGACCATAAGTTTAAGTATGACACCAACCAGATGAATGATTTACTAGGGGGAGCAATTCTTGAAGCGTTTCCGGGAATTAAGGTGCAAATGAAGGACCCAGAGATTCTTATTCGTGTTGAGGTTCGGATTGATGGAATCTATCTTTCATTGGGGAAAATTAAGGCTGCCGGTGGAATGCCAGTAGGCACTGCCGGAAAGGGAATGATGATGCTTTCAGGGGGGATTGATTCACCAGTGGCCGCCTACCTTGCGATGAAGCGGGGGGTGGAGGTTGAAATGGTTCACTTCTTCAGTCCACCGTACACGAGTGAGCAGGCCTTAAATAAAGCGAAGGAATTAACGGCGAAGTTAACGCCATATACTGGGACAATTAAGTTTATCGAAGTGCCGTTCACTGAGATTCAAGAAACAATTAAACACAATCTGCCATCTGGTTACCTGATGACCGTTCAGCGGCGGTTTATGCTTCGATTGACGGAAAGAATTGCCGAGCAACGGCACGGGTTAGCCATTTTTAACGGGGAAGCGCTTGGACAGGTAGCTTCCCAGACGCTTGAAAGTATGGCTGCAATTAACGACGTGACAACGATGCCGGTAATTCGACCGGTGGTCTCGTTGGACAAAACGGAAATTATTGCGTTAGCTCAGAAAATTGGAACGTTTGATCTTTCGATTCAACCATTTGAAGATTGCTGCACGATTTTTGCTCCGCCGGCTCCTAAGACTAAACCCCGGATTGAGCGGGCCCGCGAATACGAACAGCGGCTTGACGTGGACGGGCTGATTGACCGGGCCCTTGCCGGGACAAAGATTAGTGCCATTCATGTAGGAGAACAATTTCTTAATCAGCAGCAGGAAGAGTTTGCTGATCTATTGTAGCTTGACAATTAGGGAATTTTCGCTAAAATGGTGGGGTAATAAGGAAAAGCGATGACCAAGAGGCGGCTACCGGTCTTCCGGTACAGCGAGGAACGCATGGTGTGATGTTCTCCGGGAGGTAGCCGTGTAGCTTGTGGAAGCTGTTGGGTTGAATTAGTAGGCCTAACCGGAATGATCAACCGTTAATGAATGATTAAAGTGGGGGATGTTCCCCAATTTAGGTGGTACCGCGGCGTAGTCGTCCTATGATGGATGGCTGCGTCGTTGTTTTTTTAGAAGGGATTGTGATGAAAATGACACGGGAAATTGACATGGCGCCCAAGTATAATCCGCAAGACGTCGAACCGGGCCGTTATGACAAATGGGTTAAGGATGGGGTCTTTAAGCCGAGTGGTAATTCGGATGCAAAACCATATTCGATTGTAATTCCACCGCCGAACGTAACCGGCAAACTCCACTTAGGCCATGCCTGGGACACAACATTGCAAGATATTTTAATTCGGTTAAAGCGGATGCAGGGATATGATACGCTGTGGGTTCCGGGAATGGACCACGCTGGAATTGCTACTCAGGCAAAGGTGGAAGCCCGGTTAGCTGAGGATGGAATTTCTCGTTATGATCTAGGGCGAGAGGAATTTGTCAAGAAAGTTTGGGAATGGAAGGATGAGTATGCCGCAACCATTCACCAGCAATGGGCAAAAATGGGGATTTCCGTTGACTATGACCGGGAACGCTTCACCTTGGACGAGGGACTGTCCAAGGCAGTGCGGAAAGTCTTTGTTACTCTTTATAAGAAGGGGTTAATCTACCGTGGCGAATACATCATTAATTGGGACCCGAAGGCGCGGACGGCGCTGTCGGATATCGAAGTAATCCATAAGGATGACAAGGGGGCCTTTTACCACGTTAAGTATCCGTTTGTTGACGGAACAACGTTTAACGGTAACAACTATATCGAAATCGCGACGACCCGACCAGAGACAATGATGGGAGACGTTGCTGTTGCCGTTAATCCGGATGATGACCGGTATAAGGAACTTGTTGGAAAGGAAGTTGTGCTTCCCCTTCAAGGGCGTCACATTCCGATCATTGCTGACCAATACGTTGACCCCGAGTTTGGAACCGGAATGGTAAAAATTACGCCGGCGCATGATCCCAACGACTTTGAAGTCGGAAACCGGCACAACCTTAAGCGGATTAACACGATGAACGAGGATGCGACGATGAACGCCAATGCCGGAAAATATGAGGGGATGGACCGGTTTGAGGCCCGGAAGGCGATCGTTAAGGATCTTGAAGATCAAGGATACTTGTTAGAGGTGGAACCAATCGTTCACAGTGTGGGTCATTCTGAACGGACTGGCGTGCAGGTAGAAGCGCGCTTGTCAACGCAATGGTTCGTGAAAATGAAACCCCTCGCAGAAGCGGCTTTAAAGAACCAAGAGGGTCCTGATAAGGTTAACTTTGTACCGGAACGGTTTGAACACACGTTTAAGCAGTGGATGGAAAACGTCCATGACTGGGTTATTTCCCGGCAGCTTTGGTGGGGCCACCAGATTCCGGCGTGGTACCACAAGGAGACCGGGGAGATTTACGTTGGGGAAGAAGCTCCGCAGGACATTGAAAACTGGGAACAGGATCCGGATGTGTTGGATACGTGGTTCTCAAGTGCTCTTTGGCCGTTTTCAACAATGGGGTGGCCGGATACGGATAATCCTGATTACAAGCGGTACTTCCCGACAAGTACCTTAGTAACCGGGTACGATATTATCTTTTTCTGGGTTTCTCGGATGATTTTCCAAAGCCTTGAATTTACCGGAAAGCGGCCGTTTAAGGATGTAATCTTGCACGGATTAATTCGGGACGAACAAGGGCGGAAGATGAGTAAGTCGTTGGGAAATGGAATTGATCCGATGGACGTGATTGATAAGTACGGAACCGATGCGCTCCGGTGGTTTTTAACGTTTGGAACAACCGCCGGACAAGATATTCGTTTCTCCTACCAGAAAATGGATGCGGCTTGGAATTTTATCAATAAGATTTGGAACGCAAGCCGGTACGTCATCATGAATTTGGATGATAATACCACCACCGAACTGCCTGCTAAGGGCGATTGGCAGTTAGCTGACCGGTGGATCATTAGCCGGTTAAACCAGACGACGAAACGGGTACTCCGTTTCTTTGAAGAATATGAATTTGGTGAAGCTGATCGGGCCCTTTATAACTTCATTTGGAACGACTTTTGTGATTGGTACATCGAGTTTACAAAACGAGATTTGAACGGGACAAATACGCACCGTAAGCAAGTTGTGCAGCATATTTTATGTCACGTTCTGGATCAAATTTTACGGTTGATGCACCCGATTACGCCGTTTGTAACGGAGAAGATTTGGTTAACGATGCCTCATGACGGGAAATCAATCGTAACGGCCGCTTACCCAATGGTCCACGAAGACCAGCTTGATGCGGATGCGGAACGGCAGATGGAGGTCCTAATTGGATTGATCAAGGCGGTCCGGAATATCCGAACAGAGGTTAATGCGCCGATGTCAAGTGCCGTTGACGTTCTAGTTAAAACAACTGACGAGCAGGTTCAGACCATCTTAACGGCCAACGCTGATTACATTACTGCGTTCTGTCATGCAAAGGAACTAACGATTGGCGCGGACGTACAGGCCCCACAATTAGCTGTTACCAAGGCAATCTCAGGTGGGGAGGTTTTACTTCCGCTTGCTGAATTAATTAATCTGGAAGATGAGATTGCGCGGTTAAAGAAAGATGCCGCTAAGCTTGATGCAGAAGTGTTGCGGGCACAAAAGAAGCTTGGAAATGAACGCTTTGTTTCGAATGCACCGGCAGCCGTTGTTGATAGGGAACGGGCAAAGTTGGCGGATTACCAAGAAAAATTAACTGCGACTAAGGCACGGATTGATGAATTGAGTGCCGTAAAATGAATTTAATTACTGAAGGCGTGTTGGTTTCGGTGTAAACTTAAACCGGACACCAAGAAAGAGGAACTGGGTGACCGGTTTCTCTTTTTTAATGGGGGGAAAATGATGAATTACGATGAAGCACTGGCGTTCATTCATAACCGGCCGCGCTTAAAAAAGGCACCAACGTTAAGACGGATGCGGCAATTTCTGGCGCTTTTAGGAAATCCTCAGGAACACGGGCGGTTTATTCACGTAACCGGAACAAACGGAAAGGGCTCAGTAGTTGCCATGCTTCGGAATCTCCTAATCGGGCAGGGATTAACCGTTGGGACGTTTACGTCGCCGTATATTGTTAGGTTTAATGAACGAATTGCGGTTAACGGCAAAATGATTACGGACGCCGAGGTTGTCACCCTGGTAACGAAGCTGGAACCAATAATTAAACAAATGGATACGACGGGGGAAGGCCCGACTGAATTTGAGGTCGTTACCGCAATGATGTTTTGTTACTTTGCAACACATCCAGTTGATTTTGTTATCTGTGAGGTAGGGATCGGGGGAACGTATGATTCAACTAACGTGCTGCCGCATCCGGTTGCGAGTGCAATTGTGACAGTTGCGTATGATCACATGAAGCTTTTAGGCAATTCCATCACGGCAATTGCTGCCCAAAAGGCGGGAATTATAAAACCGCGTTGTCCGGTTGTTGTGGGACAGGTTCCTGATGAAGCTTATCCGGTGATTCGGCAACGAGCGATTCAGCAACATGCGCCGCTAGCGGTGTATAACGAGGATTTTTTAGTGCTGGATCATCACCAAATGCCTACCGGAGAGCGGTTAACGTATCACGATAAGAACTGGCCGGTATTAACGGTAACAACCGCATTAAAGGGTCAATATCAGGTGATTAATGCGGCGGTGGCCCTCCGGCTGTTTGAAATATGCTGTGAGCAAGCACATATTACCCCCCAGCCGGGAGAAATTACCCGGGCGTTAGAAGACGTTCGGTGGCCGGGACGATTAGAGCAGGTTGTTGGCGAGCCACTTGTTCTCTTAGACGGAGCCCATAACTCTGCAGCAATAACAGTATTAGGAGACACGCTTAAACAGCGGTACCGTGGTAGGACAATCAATGTTATTATGGCAATTCTTGCCGATAAAGATGCAGTAGCGATGGTGCAGCAATTGAAACGAATTAAGGGCGTACGGGTGGTATTGACGGGATTTGAGTGCCCTCCGCGACCATTAGTTGGGGCAAAGGATGCGCAGGAGTTAGGCGTTGAGTACATCGCAGACTGGCGGGCTGCATTCATGGCGATTATTCAGAACGCTACGGCAGATGATGTTATTTTATTCACTGGTTCGTTATATTTTGTTGCAACGGTGCGTCCCTTTTTTAAAAAATAAGGTTATGAATTAAGGATACGGAGGATAAAATGGAAGGAACGGTTCATTTTTTTGATGACAAGAAGGGGTATGGTTTTATCACCCCGGACAAAGCAGCAGATGATGTTTTTGTTCACTTTACCGCAATTAAGGAGCGGGAATTGCGAAGGCTCATGGTTGGGCAAAGAGTGACCTTTCAAGTAATGGAAGGTCACCGGGGGTTCCAGGCGATTAATGTTCGGTTAATTGGGGAGAATCCGCTTGAATCTGATAACGATTGTTAGAACGAATGTGGTATAATTGCGGTACGAATAACGGTTTTGATTGGCCGAGGTAGGTAAAGGGATGAAGAAGAGCGTGTTTGGATTCGGGACGAGAAATATTGGAATTGATTTGGGGACGGCGAATACTATCGTGTACGTTGAAGGTAAGGGAATTGTTTTACGTGAGCCCTCAGTTGTTGCCCAAAATACGCGAACAGGGGCAATTATTGCGGTCGGTTCTGACGCGCGTGATATGATTGGCCGGACGCCTGAAAGTATTATTGCAACCCGGCCGATGAAAGACGGTGTTATTGCCGATTATGATACGACGGTTGCGATGGTGAAATACTACATTGAAAAGGCCGTTGGGGGACGACTTGCTGGCCGGCCCAATATTATGATTTGTGTTCCAAGTGGGGCAACTGAGGTGGAAAAACGGGCGGTGATTGATGCCGCACAGGTTGCTGGTGCCCGAAATGCGGACGTGATCGAGGAACCCTTCGCTGCAGCAATTGGAGCGGATCTTCCAGTTAATGATCCCACTGGAAGTATGGTGGTTGATATCGGTGGAGGAACAACTGATATTGCGACAATCTCATTAGGTGGGATTGTATCTAGCCGGTCAATTCGGATGGCTGGTGATAAGCTAAATGAAGCAATTGCGAACTATGTGCAAGAGCATTTTCAGTTGTTAATTGGGATGCGTACGGCCGAACGACTAAAGTTTGATGCCGCATCGGCGTCATTAAAGAAGGCGGATGAATTGGATGATCAGCCTGTTCGGGGACGTGATCTCGAGAGTGGATTGCCACAAACAGTTGACATTCCAGCAAGTGCGGTTGCACAAGCTATTCAGCCAGTAGTAACGGCAATTATCACGTCAATTAAGGACATTCTGGAAGAGACGCCACCGGAAATTTCGGCAGACGTAATTGACCGAGGAATTGTATTAACCGGTGGGGGCGCGTTATTACGGAATTTAGACGAAGTAATTGCGGATGTAACGAAAGTACCCGTTTTTGTTGCAACGGACCCGCTTGACTGCGTTGCGATTGGAACCGGTGAGGCCCTTAAGGGGTTTGGTGCGATTAAGAAGTAGCTTTGTGGGAGAGAGTTAGAGGGTGGTTTACGCCAGCCTCTAACTTTTTGAATGGTAGTCAGGTAGGAGGATAATTCATGCGGAAGTTTGGGCTAAATAAGAAACTCGTTGTAGCGTTGGTGGCGATAATTGGGAGTTTCTTGTTAATTGCTTTTTCAATTGATGTACGGAATAACCGGCAAACACCGCCTTTTATTCAGCAAATTGGGAATGATGCAGCAACTATCGTTGATGACGTTGTTGCAGTTCCTTTAAACGGATTAAAAACGATTGGAAGTTCAGCAGCGGCGTTAGAAAATACGTATCAGCAAAACGAACAGCTGAAGAAGCAAATAACGGAGCTGGGGGAGCAGCGGGCGGAAAACCGAGCGCTGCGTCAGCAGAATAAACAACTTCAACAAGAGTTATCCTTAAATCATAGTTTAACAGCATACGAAAAAGTTACGGCTGCCGTAGTAACGCGGGCCCCTTCGAGTTGGCAAAACATTATTGTTATTAATAAGGGCTCCCGGGCCGGAATCAAGAAAAACCAGGCTGTAATGTCACAACGCGGTTTAATTGGTCGGATTATTGAGGTCAGCCAAAATAATAGCAAGGTTGAGCTTTTATCGACGAAGGATGATGCCGTTGACCGGTTCCCGGTAGAGGTTCAGAATATTAAGGGAACTACCGTTAACGGGCTAATTACCGGCTACAACAGTACGACTAACCAGTTGATCATGGGGCAAGTTACTAATAAGGACGCCGTTAAGGTAGGGACGCAGGTTACGACTTCGGGACTTGGTGGTATCACCCCGAAGGGATTGCTTGTTGGAAAGGTTACCCGGGTTGAGAGTGCTGATTATGGGATGCCTGCTAAGATTTACATTCAACCAGCAGCTAATATGACAAACCTTAGCGTTGTAACGGTTATCAAACGGTAGGTGAAGAAGCATGCGAATCGCGAAGATGAGGTATTTTTTCCCGATAGGATTATTTCTGGCGTTAATGTTAGACGGATCTTTAAGTCACCTTTTTTCCACCCAGTTCTTTTCAACTACGATTTCAGTGGAGAGTCGGCTTGTTTTATTGTGGATTGTAATGACGATTTGTGTCTGCGGTGACAGGGTTAAACACATTGGGTTATGGGCGGTAATTGCTGGCTTGTTTTTTGATATGTTCTATACGGGAATTCTCGGTGTATACGTGTTGATTCTACCCGTGATGGTGATTTTTACCCGGTGGATTGCCCAGTACTTCGCGCCATCGTTTTTGGTGACAATTATGATCTATTTAATTGATGTTACTGTAATGACGGTTTTGTCATACGGAATTTATTCGTTTTGGATGGCAAACGGCTCGTTGATTGCGATGATTGCGCAGACGCTAGGCCCAACGTTGGCATTTAACTTAGCGGCATTTGTTTTGTTGTATTACCCGCTGGATCGGTTCTTAAGGCGGTATTCATAAATGAACGGAGAAGTCATGAAAGCAGTAAGTTTAAAAGGATATAAGGATCGGTTTGAACTGGTGGTTCACGATACGGCTAGCTTTACCCAGATAAAAAAAGAACTCGCGGATCTTTTAGCGAAAGTGAATGAGGATAAACAGTATAAGAATAAAGAAATGACCGTGACCGTTCAAACCGGAATGCGTCAATTAACGACCCCGCAGGAGGATGAGCTAAAGAAGCTGTTCAAACCATACCCGTTGTTGTCAGTTGTGGGGTTTAAATCAACGGTTGTTTTACGTACGACCGCAGCGAAGGTTGTCGCAGATGTTCAAACGCGGGTTGATACGAGTATCGTTCGGAGTGGTCAAGACAAACAGCTAACCGGTGATGTTTTATTCATGGGAACTGTTCATGATGGCGGGACTCTTCGTGCTGAAGGAAATATTTACGCACTAGGGGCGCTTGAAGGAATCATTTGTGCTGGGACCAAGCGTGCCGATGCAGTGATTGTTGGAGATTTGAGTAAGGTGCAACAGGTGCGGATTGGAACAATCGTTGCAATTATTGCTGATGAGGATGAGACGCAGTTAAGCGCTCCAACCACCGTTGCTTTTGTCGAAGATGAGACGGTTAAGTTTGCGCCGTTAATTGAATTTTTAAAGAAAAAGCCAGAGTTCTTTGCAGAAAAGGAAGTGTTTTAAATGGGAACGACAATCGTTGTAACTTCGGGGAAAGGCGGTGTTGGTAAAACAACAACGACCGCAAACGTTGGAACGGCTCTCGCCCTAAAAGGGAAGCGCGTATGTCTCGTTGACCTTGATATTGGGTTACGAAACCTTGATGTTGTGATGGGGTTAGAAAACCGGATTATTTATAATATTGTTGACGTTGCAGAAAAGCGTGCAAAGCTACACCAGGCCCTGATTAAGGATAAACGGTTTGATGATCAGCTGTATGTATTAGCAGCGGCCCAAAACACGGATAAGTCTGCGCTGGAACCCGAGCAAACGAAAGAAATTGTGACCCAGTTAAAGAAGGATTTTGATTATGTCTTGTTGGATTGTCCAGCGGGTATTGAACAGGGCTTTATTAATGCAGTTTCAAGTGCGGATCAGGCAATTGTTGTTACGACCCCGGAGAATTCATCGGTTCGGGATGCTGATCGGGTAGTTGGCTTATTAGAACAGCAGGATTTAGAAACAGAGCCGATGTTAGTGATTAACCGGGTACGCCCTGATATGATGAATAACGGTGAGGTAATGGATGTCGATGAAATTACTCACCACCTGGCAATTAAGCTGGTGGGGGTGATTGCTGAAGACGATGGGGTCATCGCGGCAACCAATAAGGGGGAACCGGTTGTCTTAGACGAAGGGAACCAGGCCGGTCAGGGTTACCGAAACGTTGCTCGCCGGTTAGAGGGAGAAACGGTTCCTTTGATGAAAATTAACGGAAAAAAGTATGGGGAAAGGAACCATGGTGGGTTCTTTAGCCGGCTACGGGCATGGTTTAAGCGCGGTTAGTTTGTAAACAGGATAGCGTAATAAAACGGGGTTTAGTGGCGTTAACGTGATATGCTAAACATCGTTTTTTTTATGGCATAATTGCGTATGGTAAAATTAGGACGATAATACTGTGGAGGTTAGGAGCGCGAATTAGTGATTTGGCAAATTATCATTGCAATTCTTTTTTTAAACATCATCGCGGCTGTAATTACGGTTTTCCGCGAGAAGCGAGATATTGCGGCGACATGGGCATGGTTGCTTGTGTTGTTGCTTTTACCGGGAATCGGTTTTATTATCTACCTTTTTGCGGGGAAAAAGATCTCGCGTGAACGAATTTTTAATTTAAAGATGCAGGAACGGTTGGGAACTGATAAGTTGGTTACGGCACAGAAGGACGAATGGCAAGCGGGACGGTTGCTACCAGCAGCACTTTCCAATAATGATTCTCGCCAGCTGTCTCGGTTGCTCCTTGATGTCGATCAGGCGGTGATGTCGCATGACAATGCGGTTCGTCTTTATACGGATGGCGTTGCGAAATTTGATGCGTTGTTAGCTGATATTGCGCAGGCGCATGATCATATTCACTTGGAATACTATACGTTTTTTAGTGATGAGATTGGTACCCGGATCCGGGATGCCCTTATTACCGCTCTTGATCGGGGGGTAGAAGTGCGGGTAATTTATGATAGCATGGGCTCGCGGGGACAGCGGCATTCCTTTTTTAAGGACTTTGAACGACATGGTGGTCAGGCAGAACCATTTTTAGGATCGAAACGCGCGCCGATTCATAGTCCCCGGTTAAATTACCGGGAACACCGGAAACTCGCCATTATTGACGGTAAGGTTGGTTACATTGGTGGATTTAATATTGGTGACCAATATCTCGGGAAGAATCCCCGGTTTGGAAACTGGCGGGATACACACATGCGGATTGAAGGAACTGCGGTTCTCGCGATGCAGACCCGTTTTTTGATGGATTGGAATGCAACAACAAAGGGAACGACTGCCCAGGTTGACTATGCGGATCACTACTTCCCGGTTCACTATGGTTACGGAGCAACGAATATCCAGGTTGTTTCTTCGGGCCCAGACAGTGATACAGAGGCAATTAAACTTGGATATTTAAAGTTAATTAATAGTTCGGACCACTACATTAATATTCAAACGCCGTACCTGATTCCAGATGATTCTGTTTTCGAGGCATTGTGTGTTTCGGCATCTTCAGGTATTCGGGTGCGGATTATGATTCCATGCATGCCAGACCACGCGTTTGTTTACCGGGCTACCCAGTATTATGCGCGGGCGTTAATTGAAAATGGGGTTGAAGTTTACCAGTATAACAACGGTTTCTTGCACGCTAAAACGTTTGTTAGTGATGGGGAAATTTGCTCGGTGGGATCGGCTAACGTCGATTTTCGAAGCTTTAAACTTAACTTTGAATGCAATGCGTTCTGTTATGATCGGGAGTTAGCGACAGAACTGGCGGCAACGTTTGAGAATGACCTTGCAGATTGTACCCGCTTAACGGCGGAAGATTTCGACAAACAGTCCGGATGGTTGAAGTTTAAGCAGTATTTTTCCCGATTATTATCGCCCATTTTGTGAAATTAGCATGAGTTGATTGAATTTTGGACTAGACCGGTGTACAATGTACTTGTTTTTAGAAAGCGATTACATGTTCCTTGAAAGGGGTCTTGTATATGGCAAAGCACGGGTTTGGTACATTAAATTGGGTTGTGTTAATTGGTTATCTAATTTTGATGTTGTTTGTGGGTTATTATTTCAAAAAGCGAAGTAATAAAAATTCACAGGAATTTTTCAAAGCTCGAGGGAGTCACGTTCCAGCCTGGGCAGTTGGTTTTAGTATTTTTGCAACAACGCTAAGTGCAATTACTTATATGTCGACGCCAGCTAAATCTTTTGATACTGATTGGGCGTACGCTTTTGGGAATTTGTCTATCTTTTTAATTGCACCAATTATTATCAGTTTATATATTCCTTTTTTTCAAAAATTAAACGTAACTACAGCATATGAATATTTAGAAGCAAGGTTTAACCCGTTTCTCAGAATATTCAGTAGCTTGTTATTTATACTATTCCACATAGGACGAATAGCCATTGTTATTTATTTACCAACGGTTGCGTTGGAATCGATCATTAAGATTAATCCGTATTGGGTTGCATTGTTAATTACAGGATTATGTATAGTTTATACGTATCACGGTGGTATGGAAGGTGTTATATGGAGTGACGTTATTCAAGGGATTTTATTGTTAAGTGGTGCAGCAATCATAATTGGATTTGCAATTTATCGGACTCATGGTGGATGGAATTCAGTAATGAGGACAACGGTTAGTCAAGGAAAAATCTTAACTCGGAGTGATTTTTCATGGAGTCTTGTTAAAGCAACTGTTCCAGTTATTCTATTGGGGCAAATTTTTAATAGTTTATATCAATATACGGCTTCTCAGGATGTTGTTCAGCGGTATACAACGTCGACGGATCGAAAACATATTGCTAAGTCAATCTGGACAAATGCAATTTTATCATTAATTACAATTCCATTATTTTATGGAATGGGGACTGTTTTATTTAGTTTCTATCACAATGGCGGGCATTTACCGGTAGGTTTTAACACTGCTGCAATTGTCCCATACTTTGTTTTAACCCAAATTCCAGCAGGAATCGCAGGGTTAATTATTGCCGCTATTTTTGCAGCATCACAAGCAACGATTGCCTCTAGTTTAAATAGTACCGCTGCTTGTGTAGTAACTGATTTTCAAAAACGGTTTATGAAGGATAAAAGCGATGAAATGAGTATGAAATTAACTCGTATTACAATTTTAGTAGTTGGGTTGATGAGTCTTATCTGTACGTTAATGTTAATTAAAGTTCATCGGGAAGATATGTTAGATGCATATCTGTCGCTTTTCGGTCTTTTTGGTGTTCCAATCGCCGGGACGTTTGCGTTGGGGATTTTAAGCCAACGTGCTAATGGTTTTGGCGCTACGTTAGGAATGTTATTGACATCTTTAATTTGTTATTTCATTCAATCTCACGGAGTAAACGCACTGTTGGTAAGTTGTATTGGCTTCATTGGAAGTATGGTCTTAGGATATGTTTTCAGTTTGTTTAAAAAGAGCACTAAGGATATTGTTGGATTAACATTAAAAACTATCAATAAAAATATTAAATAAGGAGTGAATAAAAATGCAAAAGGTATATTCAGCATTGATGACGGCGTTTGACAAGAATGGTAATCTTGATGAACAAGGGACTCGGGAAATTATTCGTTATAACATTGATAAAATGCACGTTGATGGGCTATATGTAGGCGGAAGTACAGGTGAAGCATTTTTAATTGATGAAGAAGAGAAAAAGAAGATTTTTAAGATTGCAATTGAGGAAGCGGCTGGCGCATGTGATTTAATTGCTCAAGTGGGATCACCCAATCTCGTTCAGGCAAAAAGGCTGGCAAATTATGTAGTAAATACTCTTGGTTATTCAACGATTTCGGCGGTAACGCCATTTTACTATCATTTTGATTTTGATGAAATTAAAAACTACTATGATACCATTGTTGAAGGTTTAGATACACGATTAATTGTATATTCAATCCCGGCGTTGACGGGGGTGGCTTTGTCACTTAAACAATTTGAAGAATTATTAGCAAATCCTAAAATAGTTGGGATTAAATACACAAACAATGACTTTTATCTGTTAGAACGTCTCAGGAATAAATTTCCGGATAAAAAAATTTATTCTGGGTTTGACGAAATGTTATTATCAGCACTTGTGCTTGGGGTTGATGGCTGTATTGGTTCAACATTTAACGTTAACACTCCGCGGGTAAAACGGGAAATTAAAGCGTTTAATGAAGGCGATATTATTACAGCTAGGGAAATGCAGCGGCAGTCTAATGATTTAATTTCAGCGATTCTCGACAATGATTTATATAACTGTATTAAATTGCTTTTACAAGAGCAAGGTGTGCATGCTGGATTTACCCGTGAGCCAATGAGGAAACCTACTGCTGAAATGAAACGGAAAGCTCATGAAATTGCAGTTAAATATTTGAAATAGTGTAAAGGAGTGTAGGTAATGAATGCTTTTTTAGAACAAACGCAAGGCAAGCTAATTGTTTCGTGTCAGGCTTTAGAAGATGAACCACTGCATAGTTCGTTTATTATGGCTAGGATGGCAAGGGCGGCGAGCCAGGCAAATGCTGCAGGAATTCGAGCTAATTCAATTGTTGATATTCAGGCAATTCAGGATGAAGTTTCATTGCCAATTATTGGAATTATTAAATGTGATTATGATGACAGTCCAGTGTATATTACACCAACAATGAAAGAGATGCGGGCTGTTGCTGCAACTGGGGTGGCAGTAGTTGCAACGGATTGTACTAATCGACCGCACCCTCAGGGGACTGATTTAGGAGCAATGGTTAAAAAATGTCATGTGGAATTTCCAGAAACATTGGTTATGGCCGATACGGGTTCGATTGAAGATGTGCGTGCTGCAAACGAATTGGGATTTGACTTGATTGGAACAACAATGCATGGGTATACTCCGGAAACTACGGGATTAAACATCGCAGACAACGATTTTGAATATCTTAAAGAGGTTTTAAAGGTGGCTAATGTTCCAGTAATTTGTGAAGGAAAAATTGATAGTCCAGCGAAAGCACGGCGGGTCATTGATTTAGGTGCTCATGCGGTTGTGGTTGGAGGAGCCATTACGCGCCCACAGCAGATCACTAAAAGATTTACAGATGCTTTGGAGGGTTGATTATTTAGGAAGGTGATTGGTCGTGAACAAGTACCTTGCTTTTGATGTGGGCGGAACCACTATTAAAGCGGCATTGATAGACGAATCTCAAGGGATTACCTATGTCGGTAAGTATTCAACAAACCGTAATCAAAATGATTGTATTCTTAAAATAATTGATCAAGTTAGTCGTAAAGTTTGTGCGTGTGAGCATTGCAGCGGGGTGGGGATTAGTACCGCTGGTATTGTTGATGAGAAAAATGGTCGGATTATGTATGCTGGGCCAACCATTCCAGGGTATATGGGGACTGAACTGGGGTCAACACTTAGTGCAAGTGTTCATCTTCCTATTCGCGTGGTAAATGATGTTGATGCGGCATTGTTGGGTGAGTTGTTGTGTGGTTGCGCACAATCGTATACAGATGTGTATTGTGTAGCCCTGGGAACAGGAATTGGGGGAGCTCATTACGTTGATGGAAAATTAATCAACGGCGCTCATTGGCGAGCAAACTCAGTAGGATATATGGATGCTGGTCTTGATAACTATTTAACATGGGAGCAGCGTTCGTCCACTATTGCTTTAGAAAAACGATTGTCAGGTCTAGGATTAACACCTATTGACGCTTTTGCGCAGATGGATAGAGATCCAAATGTCGGGCATATTATGATGAAATGGTTTGATGAAATTGGAAGAGGACTTGCTAATATTATTCTGATTATCGATCCGGAATTATTATTGATTGGAGGAGCAGTTTCTCTTCAAGAAGAATGCCTAATTAAGCCTTTAAAAACGGCTGTTAGGCGTCATTTACCAAAAGGATTTCTTGATACCGAAATCAAAGCTGCACAGCTACATAACGATGCAGCGCTTTATGGTGCAGTCGCGCCATTTATAATGGAGTGATTTTAGATGAAGGTGATTATTAACACAGCTGTATTTGGTAATCAAATTCCAAATAAGATGACACAAGTTCAAGCAGTTCAACAACTAGCAGGACTTCCAATTGATGGCATTCAAGTTCGAAGTGAATTATTCAATCCTGCAACAATGAATAAAGAGTTGAGCTTAATCCGTGAGGTATGTTACCAAAACAACTGGAAATTTTATTTGTCGGTAGCGCATGATTTTTTTGATGCTTCTCAAATAAATGGACAAATTTTTGATTATTTACGTCTGGCAAAGGATTATGATTTGGATGAGTTGAAGTTTAGTTGGGGAAAACAACCAGTAATAGACGATGGTTTAGAACATTCATTGAAGGAAGTATTTTGTCAGGGGATGCTGGTTGAACTTGAAAACCAACCGAACAAGTATGGTCGCTTATCGGTAATTGAATCTAATTTTAAGCATTTATTTGGACATAGTGTGCGGATAGGATATTGTTTTGATAGTGGAAATTGGCGTTGGATTGAAGAGGATAGTATGCGTGCATTCGAGCACTTATTACCGCAGATAACTACATTTCACTTAAAAAATATTATTAATCAAAAAAATGTTGAACTCAGTAGGTTGGGGGAGTATAACTGGCAATTAATGGTTAGCCGCCTTCCGGCAGAAATACCTGTTGTTATTGAGTATGCTATTCCTTCAATGAATAAATTATTAGTAGATATCAATATGATTCGCGAAATAGGCGTTAAGGGTGTTGATAATAAATAATATATATTTGAATTTATATTAACGATTAACAAAAATATTCAACAAAGCAGTTTAGTAGACTGCTTTTTGTTTTGCGATTATTAAGTTTACATGAGTGTTAATAATCGAAACAAAATTCAAATATTACTTAGCGTACCATACATGTGAATTAACTAGAATGTGAAGTGTTAATTCACATGTATGCTAATTATTTACTAATTATAAAGCATAATTATAATTTAAATATAGCAAACAAATTAATTTGGTTACAAAGTCGTGATAAAAAACAATTTCATAGAAAATTTATTAATACTGAACCCCCATGCCGTTGAGGATTATTGGCTGATTATATTTATAAATCTATCATTGAACGTGACTGTTATGGATAAGTCGTTTGTATTAATAACCGATAAGAGCGCCAACTGAGCCAATAATTACAGCACCCACAGTAAAAATCAACATTATCCATACAACGAACATAGTAATTTTTTGAAATGTTGATTTTTTCTTTTTATTACGCGCCATTTTAATCATTCCTCATTTTAAACTTCACGTGGTAGTTTACCGGGGAATGATAAAAGTGTCAATGGTGGGAGCGTTGCATTCTAAGGGGGGAGCATTATAATAATGAGGAGTAGGTCGTGCGAAACGGAGGATATTTCATGATTACACACTGGTACGGACAAATTACGTTAATGGTAATTTTATGGCTAATAATGAAGTTTATTCGCCGCTTGTTTCCCCGTTTTTGGCCCGCACGGTTGCATTTGCTTGATGTGGAGTGTGTGTTGTTGTTAATTGGAGCACATTTTTTATCCGTTCAAGTCTTCGCAATTTCAGTATTACCATTTATCGCAGTAATCATTGCGGTAATGGGTTTATTAATGGCGATAGTTATTTTTATAAAAGATACGCCGTTTCGAATAACAACGTTCTTTATCCGAATTTGGCGCTTGTTGGATTTGTTAATGGTAGTCACCTATGTCGGCCTATTGGTTGGATTGGCTAGTAAGTTTATTTAGTTAAGTACAATATTTAAGCCTGTAGAAGAGGTTGCAACAAGAGTTGCGACCTCTTTTGTTGTATTTAAAATCATCGCTTTTTGGAATGAATATACCCCGTAAAAGTTTCTTAATTAGTGTGGAGGAGAAAGCTAGTTTTAGCTCTCCGGAACATGTTTATTAAAAAAGGATGAAGTGGGAGATTAGGGTAACCATGTGGTTGAAAGTGGGGGATGGTGGTAGTATCATTAAGACTGACGTAATGGAGGGTGGTGAAGTCCGATGTTTATGGGTGAATACCGGCATACCGTTGATTCAAAGGGACGGTTAATTATTCCGGCAAAATTTCGGGATATACTAGGCCCGCAATTTGTGATCACTCGGGGCATGGACGGCTGCTTGTTTGGGTATCCACTAACTGAGTGGAATAACCTTGAAGAAAAATTACGTCAGCTTCCATTAACGAAGAAGAATGCGCGGGCATTTGTTCGGTTCTTTTATTCGGCAGCTACGGAGTGTGAATTTGATAAGCAAGGACGGATTAACATTCCCAAGACACTTCGGACGCATGCTGCGCTTAATAAGAAGTGTGTGGTAGTCGGTGTTTCTAACCGGTTTGAAATTTGGTCAGAAGAACGCTGGAGCGAATTTTCTGATAATGTTGAAGAGAATTTTGACGAAATTGCCGAAGATATGATGGATATTGATTTTTAGGAGACTTTTATGAGCGCCTTTAACCATATTACTGTTTTGAAGCGCCAGGCGGTTGATTACCTTAATGTACAGCCCACTGGATTGTATGTTGATTGTACGCTTGGCGGCGGTGGACATACCGGTGAGTTATTACACCGGTTAGGTTCTACCGGGAAAGTGGTTGCGTTTGATCAAGATCGAACGGCAATCACCTTTAACGAAGAACAGTACCAGAGGGAGATTACTGCTGGTAAGTTAGCGCTTGTTCAGGATAATTTTCGAAATCTCCAAAAACGTTTAGAAATACTGGGGATTACAACGGTTGATGGTGTTTTATATGATTTGGGGGTTTCGTCGCCACAATTTGACGATGTTACTCGCGGGTTTAGTTATCGGAACGATGCGCCGTTAGATATGCGGATGAATCAAGAACAACAGTTAACTGCCAGAACGGTTGTTAACGAGTGGTCATATGCTGACTTAGTGAGAATCTTCTTTCGTTATGGTGAAGAAAAGTACGCTAAATCAATTGCCCGCCATATTGAGCGGGCTCGGGAAGAAGCACCAATTGAAAGTACGGGCCAGCTGGTTGAATTAATTAAACAAGCGATTCCGGCTAAAGCCCGGCGAACGGGAGGGCATCCCGCTAAGCGAACTTTTCAGGCAATTCGGATTGCAGTGAATGATGAGCTTGGTGCATTGGAAGAATCATTGACACAGGCGCTTAGCCTATTGGTACCAGGTGGTCGGGTTAGTGTAATTACTTTTCAGTCGCTAGAGGACCGATTAGTAAAACGAATGTTTCGGGAGCGGGCGATGGTTCCCAATCTTCCTGCCGGATTACCGGTTATTCCAAAAGAGGATCAGCCGGATTACCGGTTGGTTGTTCGTAAACCGGTTACCCCGCCCGTGGATGAGGTGACGGTTAACCGACGAGCACATTCGGCAAAGTTACGTGTAATTGAACGGATCAAATGATTTAAAGTGAGGATGACAAGGATGGCACGAACAAGTACGGCACGGAAAGTAACTCCACAGAACGCTGATCAGGTGATAACGCATCGACACCAAGTTACGTTACGACGACCAACGCCATTGCAGAAGCATGAGAAAGTTAGCTTTGCGCTTGCGGGAGTGTGGATGTTTTTACTTACGCTCGGGGTGATTGCGACAAATATTAACCAAACACATGCCGAGTTTAATTATCAAACCATTACCGATCAGGTGACGAGGGTTCAGACCCGGAACGCCAACCTTAAAGAAGAAATTGGCACGTTGGGAAGCCGAACGCGGTTGATGGGGATTGCCAAACAAAACGGCCTCACAATGAACAAAAAGAACGTAAGGAATGTAGTCAAATGAATAAACGTCAAAAGCAATCGGTAAAAAAGAAACCAAATAAGCTTTACGGTCAAGTGCTTTTCTGGGCGGTAATCCCTCTTTTTGCGATTTTTATCGGTCGCTTTTTTTATGTAGGAATCACCCATCACGCAGATGGACAAAACCTTTCTGTTCGTGTGCGCGAGATGTATTCTAATGCGATTGATATTAAGGCGAAGCGTGGGAATATTTACGATGCGACGGGGCAACCGATTGCGGAAAACGCAACAACGTATACGGTTTACGTGGT
Source organism: Ligilactobacillus sp. LYQ139 (assembly GCF_045033025.1). Lineage (NCBI taxonomy): Bacteria > Bacillati > Bacillota > Bacilli > Lactobacillales > Lactobacillaceae > Ligilactobacillus > Ligilactobacillus sp. LYQ139. The sequence continues at coordinate 312,357 of NZ_JBJFZW010000001.1, read as the reverse complement.
CCTTTCTAAGAAGGCGCAAGCTTATGGGAAAAAGCAGTATCTTCCGCAAAGCCAGAAACATAAAGCGGCCCAAATTCTTGGGAAGAACCTGGGAATGGAGCCGAAAAAGGTTTATCGGATTTTAAATCCTAAAAACAGTGATCTTTATCAAGTTGAATTTGGGAGCGCTGGAAGGAACATTTCCCTGGCAACGAAAGAGAAAATTCAATCGTACCACCTAAGCGGGGTTAAGTTTACTCCTGCTCAGGCGCGGATGTATCCTTATGGCGTGTTCGCGTCGCATGTCATTGGGATTGCCCAGCAAAAGAACGGTAACTTAACTGGTGTAATGGGGATTGAAAAACAGTATAACGAGTATCTTGCGGGGCATAATGGGGTACGAAAATATGCTGCGGATCGATTAGGAATCAAACTTCCGAGTTCACGAATGAAGTACCGGAAACCAGTCGACGGCGATGATATTTACACGACATTTAATCCTAAATATGAGAACTATTTGGAAGAAACGTTGACGTATGCGCAGAAACAGTATAAGCCGGTGGAGATGGCAGGTGTATTGATTGATCCGCATACTGGAGAAATATTAGCGGCAGCGCAGCGACCTACATTTAACGCCCAAACAAAAGTTGGATTAGATCAAATTTGGCGGAATTCACTAACTGAAGAAGCGTATGAGCCGGGTTCAACGATGAAAACAATGTTATTGGCTGCCTCTATTGATAGCGGTCATTTCCAACCAAACGCATATTATCAATCAGGTAAACTCGATGTTGGAGGTGGCCTAGTAACCGATTGGAATCAGAATGGATGGGGATCAATCCCTTACTATGAAGCGTATTTAAAATCATCGAATGTTGGGATGGCCCATATGGAGCAACAAATGGGTTCTAATGTTTGGCTTAAGTATATTAAACGCTTTGGATTTTTAGAAAGTACCAAGTCCGGATTAGGGATTGAACGACCTGGTAGTATCCTATTTAAGTTACCAATTGAGCAGGCTGATACTGCTTTTGGGCAGGGGATAGATGTCACTTCTATGCAAATGGTTCAAGCTTATACAGCAATTGCTAATGATGGGAAAATGGTTCGACCACGGTTTATAAAAAAAATAGTTAATCCAAATACAGGAAAAACAGTATATGAAACAAAGACTAAGGTTGTTGGAAGACCAATAACTTCGAAAACGGCATCTCAAGTACGATACTGGATGCAGCAGTATATTATTAATTCTCAAGCGATCGGTAAGCCGTTTAAGGTAAATGGGTTTGATACTGGAATTAAAGATGGTCAGGCACAAATTGCCAGGTCAGATGGTAAAGGATATATAAGTGGGGGGCCTGGTGATTATATTTTTGATGTGGCTGGGATTGCACCAGTTAATCATCCGCGTTTTCTAGTATATATTGTCGTTAAACAACCACAGGTATTAAAGAAGAATGCCGGTGATTTAACGATTGCGGATATATATACTCATTTTATGAAAAAACTGTTAAATAGTACCCAACGCACGACAATTAAAAATATTGGTGACAGTATGAGTAAGGTCCCAGACGTCAAAAAATGGAAAATAAATGATGCCGCCCAAATATTAAATCAAAAGGGATTTCATCCCGTTCAAATCGGTTCTGGCTCAAGAATTGTTCGGCAAAGTGATGCTGGAAACAGTGCGACAAGTGGAACAAAGGTATTTTTAATAACAAACGGGGAAATAAAAATGCCCGATGTTAGTGGTTGGTCACGAAATGACGTTGTAAAGTTTGCTAATCTTGTTGGGATTAATGTTCAGTTCAAGGGTAGTGGCTTTGTTACTAAACAAAGTATTCCAAAAGGGTCTACTTTAAATAAAAACAAATCGTTAATTGTTGTGCTGCGTTAGTTATGGAGAGGTGGTTAGATGATTTTACAAATAATAACGTCCTTTGTTATAAGCTTACTTTTAACAGTAGTTTTTGTCCCCGTCTTAATTCGCTATGACCGCAAGCGGAAGCTCGGCCAGGTTACGTGGGAAGAGGGGTTAGAGTGGCACGCAAAAAAGTCAGGAACGCCCACAATGGGGGGGTTGATTTTTAACTTTGCAATTTTCATAACCGGGATAATTGTGCCGTTAATTTTTCATCAGTTAACGGGTGCAGCGGTAATGCTTGCTGTAACTCTTCTTTTATATGGGTTTATCGGTTTTTGGGATGATGCCATTAAACTTTTTGAAAAGAAGAACCGAGGATTATGGGCATGGCAGAAAGCTTTACTTCAAGTGATTCTTGCACTTCTCTTTGCATTTGGCTACTGGCATGCTGGCTTCCCATTAAGCATCACCATTTTGGGACAACCAATTCAACTGGGAATTTTGTACGTTTTATTTATTATCTTCTGGTTGGTTGGATTCTCGAATGCGGTTAATCTAACTGATGGGATTGACGGGTTAGTTGCTGGTCAGGCGGCGATTGCCTTTGCGTTATATGCATGCCTTGCTTATTATCAGGATCAATTTGGTATTATGCTTTTCTGTGTTGCAGTTGTTGGTGCGTTAATAGGCTTTCTCATTTTTAATCATAACCCAGCAAAGATTTTTATGGGTGATATGGGTTCGTTGGCATTAGGTGGAGCGCTCGCGGCGGTTTCACTTCTTTTGCAACATCCATTTTCGTTGCTATTTATTGGAATCATCTTCGTTATTGAAACAGCAACCGTTGTTATTCAGGTTACTTATTACCACCGAACCGGGAAACGGTTATTTAAAATGACGCCAATTCATCACCAGTTTGAAATGGACGGGTGGAATGAATGGAAAATTGATACGGTCTTTTGGTTGGTCGGCGCGGTTGTTGGGGCAATTACGTTAGTAGTTATTATTTGATAGTTTATAAAGGAAGTTGCAGTGATGAAAAAGGTTAGCGATTATCGGAATAAAAACGTTCTAGTTCTTGGATTAGGAAAAAGTGGGGTAAGTGCGGCCAAGCTGTTGATACGCCTTGGAGCAAACGTAACGGTGAATGATCGGCAAACTCCTAAAGATCTGAAAGAAGTCGCTGCATTGGAACGGGCTGGTGCTAAAGTGATAACTGGGAGTCATCCGCTTTCCCTTTTGGACAAGGCGGATCTCATGGTTAAAAATCCAGGGATTCCCTATAATAATCCCCTTGTTGCTGCTGCGGTTAAACGAGCCATCCCGGTGATTACTGAACCTGAATTAGGGTATGTCGTGTCAGAGGCGCCGTTTATTAGTGTTACGGGAACAAACGGGAAAACAACAACGACGACGTTAATTACAAAGATGCTTGATGAATCGCTGATAGGACATGCTTATTCTGTTGGAAACATTGGCGTTCCGGTGACGCAGGTTGCGCCTCAAGTAACTAGCGATGATTATCTAGTAACTGAATTATCAAGTTTTCAGTTAATGGGAATTCAACAACTCCATCCCCATATTGCGGTGATTACCAACATTTATACAGCACATACGGATTACCATGGTTCCAGGGAAAACTACGTGCAGGCTAAGATGAGAATTATGATGAACCAAACACAGGATGACTACCTCGTGATCAATTGGGATAATCCTGAGTGGCAGGAGATAAGTGCGCATACTAAAGCACAGGTTGTTCCGTTTTCCCGGGAAAACCGGATTCAAACAGGGACTTACGAACAGAATGGGGACCTGTATTTTCGCGGTGAGCGGATTATGGCAGCGAGTGAAATTAAGGTTCCCGGGAGCCATAATGTTGAAAACGCGCTCGCTGCGATTGCAGTTGCGAAGTTAATGAACGTTGACAATTCCGTTATTAAACATATTTTGACCACGTTTAATGGTGTCCGGCATCGAACACAGTACGTTACAACGATTAATGATCGAATCTTTTATAATGATTCGAAGGCGACGAATATCGAGGCAACGTTAAAGGCGCTCGCTGGTTTTAAGGACCACGTTGTTTTATTGGCTGGAGGATTAGACCGGGGGTTCACTTTTGAACGGTTAGCGCCAGCCATGCATAATAAGGTTGATACGTTGATTGTATTTGGTGAAACGGCCGATTTAATTGCTACTGCCGGAAAACAGGCGCAGGTTCCACAGATTATTCACGTTAACGATGCTGTGGCAGCTGTTCCGGTTGCATATGAGCATAGTCAACCAGGAAGTACGATTTTACTATCGCCAGCGTGTGCAAGTTGGGATCAGTGGCCAACGTTTGAGGTTCGTGGTGATAAGTACATTGAAGCAATTGAGCAATTGAAAAATGAGGTGGTCTAGGTGCGGTTAATTATTTCTGGTGGTGGTACAGGGGGACACATTTACCCTGCATTAGCTCTGATTGAAACTGTTAAACGGCATGAGCCTGACTCAGAAATTCTTTACGTTGGGACCGAAAAGGGGCTTGAAAGTCAGATTGTTCGGGATGCTGGAATTGCCTTTAAGTCGATTAAGATTCAGGGATTTAAACGGTCACTTTCATTTGAAAACATTAAAACTGTTGCACTTTTTTTGCGGAGTATACAGGTGGCAAAGGGAATTATTCGGGAGTTTGCACCAGATGTTGTTGTTGGAACTGGTGGTTACGTTTGCAGTGCGGTGGTCTTTGCCGCTAGCCGGTTACATATTCCAACAATGATTCATGAACAAAATAGCGTTGCGGGGGTCACCAACAAATTTTTGGGACACTTTGTTGACAAGGTAGGGATTTGTTTTCCGGATGCAGCGCCAGCCTTTCCTTCAAAAAAAGTTGTTTTAACGGGAAACCCCCGGGCACAACAGGTAAACCAAATGCACCCGACTGGGCGTTTAGCAACTGAATATGGGTTAACGGCGGATAAACCAACATTATTGATTTTTGGGGGATCACGGGGAGCTCTTCATATGAATGAGGCTGTTGCAGACGCTTTACCATTGTTTGGACAGCATCCGGAATATCAGGTCCTTTTTGCGACGGGGAAAGCGCATTATGACATGGTAATGCAGCGCATTAAGAATAAAGTCCCTAGTAACGTGGTTGTGAAGTCGTATATTCCGGACATGCCTGCTATCTTACCGGAAATTGCCTGCATTGTCGGTCGGGCAGGGGCAACGAGTTTAGCTGAAATCACGGCGGTGGGAATTCCGTCGATTTTAATTCCGAGTCCGTACGTTACGAACGATCACCAAACAAAAAATGCTAAGAGCTTGGTTAAACGGGGTGCTGCAGAACTTCTGCCTGAAGAGGGATTAACTGGAAAGAAGCTCTTTGTTAGCGCTAATGAGTTAATGGCAGATGGTTCAAGACGGCAGAAAATGACGGTGAGTGCCCGACAGGCTGGGGTCCCAGATGCTGCTGACCATGTATATGCAATCCTTCGTGAATTAATTACCACATCACAGAAATAGGGGGGATAAGCATGGCAAGCATTTTTCACCGCCCGCACCAAGAGGCTTTGACGCCTTGGGAACGAGCGGAACGGCGCAAGAAACGGGCAGAAAAACATCATACCAAGTTGGGCAATGTAACGGATAAACCGCAAAAATTACCGGTGGCTGCAAAACTCAAAAATGAAAAAGGGGCACTTCGTTGGCTGCAAGAAAAAACGGTAACTAAGCATTCTCTCCGACAGCAGAAGCGTCATTCTGATGAAAAAACCGAAAAGTTAACGCCAAAAGCGCAGCAATTACTGCGGGATACTAGTGAGCAAGTCCCATTAAAGGAAGAAGCGGGCAAGCGGTTGCCGGAAACTACAGTACAAGGACCAAGGAAGGAACCGTGGCGGTTGTCACGGGTGCGCCGGCGGGCGCTGGTATTGGTAATCGGCTTTTCATTTGCTGTAATGGTTACAGTTATTAGTGTGCTTCCGATTAGCCGGATTTCTTCGGTTCGGGTAACGGGAACTGATAACGCAACGGGACAGGCAATTGTGCAAGCCAGTCAACTCCAACCACGGCAGTCATTAATAATGGTTTATCCGCGAATGGTTGCGGTTGACCGCCAAATAAAGCAGAAAGTTAATTCCGTTCGGAGCGTAACGGTTCAAATTGTTGGCCGGCAAGTTGTTTTGCGGGTACGGGAATACCCAATTGTTGGTTATCAACGGAAAGCTGGTCAGTATTATAAGGTTTTAGCAAGTGGTGCTGTTGGACAAACGAAGATTCAACGAATTAACGGTAATTATCCTATTTTTTACGGGTTCAAGCCACGTGAATTGCGTGCAATGGCGGCACAAGTGAATCGGTTACCCATAAAAGTGCGGCAGGCGATTTCAGAGATTCATGCTCAACCGAACAGGATTGATCCGCAGCGTGTTCACTTATATATGAACAGTGGTAATGAGGTCATCGCCCGGGTTGATACGTTTGCTGCTAAAATGAAGTATTATCCGGTAATTGCCGCTAAAATGAAGGCGAATGGTGTCGTTGACTTTGAGGTCGGCGCGTATTCTTATCCTTTTAGTGATAAAAACAAGTAAAACTCTAGCGGAACTATGGTTTTGCGTCCTTGATTTGTGTATACTAAAATTATGCAAGTTTAAGGCCGGATATAGCGTCCGCTTTTACATTTAATTAGCAAGATATTATAGAGATAGGAGGGTAATTTGATGGATGATTCTGGAATTTTTGCAGGCCTTGATATTGGAACGTCAACCGTTAAGGTGATAATTGCAGAATATATCAATAATCAAATTAATATTATCGGTTACGGTAATGCTCCATCTGCTGGACTTAGTCGTGGTGTGATTGTAGACATTGATCAGGTGGTCGGTGCTATTCAGTCTGCGGTTAAAGAAGCCGAGCAGCGTTCCGGGAAAACCATTTCAGAAGTCACGGTTGGGATTCCCGCTAACATGCTTCAGATTGAACGCTGCCGCGGCGTAATTGCCGTAAGTTTAGCGGGTGATAGTGCGTCAAAAGAAATCACTTCAAACGATGTGTGGCGTGTAACCCAGGCCGCTCTGGTGCAAAACCTACCGCCCGAACGTGAGGTTATCGACATTATTCCTGAGGAGTTCATTGTTGATGGTTTTGACGGGATTCAGGATCCGCGAGGAATGCTCGGTGTACGGATGGAAATGGACGGTGTTATGTACACTGGTCCTAAGACAATTGTACACAACGTTAAAAAGTGCATTGAGCGGGCGGGCCTTGAAGTTAATGGAACGGTTGTGATGCCGTTGGCGGTTGCTGACGTTGCATTAACTGATGATGAGCGTGATTTCGGTGCGGTAACGATTGATATTGGCGGTGGGCAAACGACCGCCGCAGTTATTCATGATCATCAGTTGAAGTATACATACGTCGATCAAGAGGGTGGCGATTTTGTTACCCGTGATATTTCGGTTGTATTAAATACTTCAATTGAAAGTGCTGAGCTTCTTAAACAAAATTATGGCTATGCAGATACCACGATGGCTTCTAAGGACGATGTTTTCCCCGTGCAGGTTGTGGGCCAGCAAGAACCGCAACAAATTACGGAGGAGTATCTTGCTGAAATTATCGAGGCGCGACTAGAGCAAATCTTTGAAAAGTTACGGGATGAGTTGGAACAGGTTGACGCATTGTCACTTCCGGGGGGAGTTGTCCTTACGGGAGGGACAGCGGCATTGCCTGGAATTAAAGAGCTGGCAGAGGATGTTTTAGACGTGAATGTGCGTGTTTACGTCCCGCAAGAGATGAATCTGCGTGATCCTAAGTTTGCTGGGGTGCTGGGGTTGACACAGTATATTGCCCGGCAACGTGGCGTTGATCGCATCGTTAAGGATGCTCTTGCTAGTGATAATTTCCAGGAACAACCTCTTGATGAGGGTGCAGAGGAAAGTTCTTCTACAGAGATTGAAGAGCGGCATCCACGGCCATTTCGACCATTCCAATCACGGAAACAGGGAAATGAGTCAGTTCGTGAAGTGGCGTCCAAGCAACCGAAGGAAAGTGGTACCTCGAAGATTGGAACGCTTTTTCATCGTTGGTGGCAGAAGCTGTCTGAATTCTTTGAACGGGCAATGGATTAATGAAAATGGAGGATGAAGGGATGGAATTCTCAATGGATTCAAACGAAGTCGGCGCAAAGATTAAGGTCATTGGTGTTGGTGGTGCCGGTGGTAATGCTGTTAACCGGATGATTGAAGATGACGTTAAGGGCGTTGAGTTTATCGTTGCTAACACGGATATTCAAGCATTGAAAAAGTCTAAGGCGGAGACTAAGATTCAAATTGGTCCCAAACTTACAAAGGGACTTGGAGCTGGTTCAAATCCGGAAGTTGGTGAGAAGGCTGCTGAAGAGAGTGAGGATGCAATCGCTCAGCAGCTTGACGGCGCTGATATGATTTTTGTTACTGCCGGAATGGGTGGAGGAACCGGAACAGGGGCTGCTCCCATTGTTGCTAAGGTTGCAAAAGAACAAGGAGCCCTTACTGTGGGAGTTGTAACCCGGCCATTTAGTTTCGAAGGACCGAAGCGAGCAACTTTTGCGGCTGATGGAATTGCAAAACTGAAGGAACACGTTGATACGTTGGTTATTATTGCCAATAACCGGTTACTTGAAATTGTTGATAAGAAGACACCGATGCTTCAGGCCTTCCAGGAAGCTGATAACGTTCTCCGGCAAGGTGTTCAGGGGATTTCTGACCTGATTACCTCACCGGGATACGTTAACTTGGATTTTGCTGACGTTAAGACGGTTATGCAGGATCAAGGCTCTGCCTTAATGGGGATTGGAACTGCAAGCGGTGAAAATCGGACGGAAGAAGCTACTAAGGCAGCAATCCATTCACCACTTCTTGAGGTTTCGATTGAAGGAGCACAACAAGTACTGTTAAACATTACTGGTGGTCCGGATCTGAGTTTATTTGAAGCACAGCAGGCTTCTGACATTGTTGCCCAGGCTGCGAACGATGATGTTAATATCATTTTTGGAACTTCAATTAATGAGAACCTTGATGAGGATACCGTGATTGTTACGGTAATTGCAACGGGAATTGATGCTAATAAGAAGAAGGCTGGTCGGAACCGTAACCGGGGAAGTCGCGGAAATGGAATGCAGCAATCAGTCGCTTCCCAGTCACGGCAAAGTGGAAATGCTGGGATGAGTCAGGGTTCAAACCAACATTCTGATCCGTTTAACAATTGGAACTTAAGTCGGGAAAACGGGAATAACCGGCAGGCCTTTCAAAATGAACGGGAGAATGCCTTTCGGAATATTCAAAAAGATGATTTCAACGTCTACAACGACCAGCAGAATAATGCCGATGCCAAGGAAGAGGATGAGTTAAGTAAACCACCTTTCTTCCGGCACCGGAAACGGTAATTAAAGCTAGGGGGAATTAGCAAAGGATGATTGGACAAATTATTCAGGGCCTTTTTCAACTGTACTCATTGCTGATTTTGGTGTACTGCATTATGTCCTGGTTCCCGAATGCTTACCAGACAAAGCTCGGTCAATTACTGACGCGTCTTTGTCAACCATATTTGGAAATTTTTGAGCGTTTTATTCCGCCAATTTTCGGGATTTCATTTGCTCCGTGGGTAGGATTAATTGCTTTACAGTTTATCGAGTATGGTGTATTTGTCGTTTTGCGGATATTGTAGTTAAACATGAACGCAAATATTTACCAGCATTTCCGCCCCGCCGAGCGGCCGTTAATTGACCAGCTTAGCGGGGTGGTTGCACAAGCGGAAAGTGAATACCGGCCGGTAACGACGCACTTTCTTGATCCGCGGACACAGTATATATTACGCACACTCGCTGGAAGTAGTTCCGTGAAGGTGGCTTTTTTCGGCGGTTATTCGGAAGCTGAGCATTGTCGAGCACTTGTTTTTCCGGATTACTTTTCCCCGAGAAACGCTGATTTTGCAGTTACACCGCTTACGATTCGGTATCCAGTTAAGTTTGCAACATTAGCCCATCGCCAAATTTTAGGGACACTGCTTAATAGTGGAATTGACCGGAATGTACTGGGAGATATTATTAGCGATGGAACAGTGTGGCAGTTTATGTGCGAGCAGAGAATTGCAACGTACTTGCAAACGCAAGTTGTGCGAATTGGTCAGGTTAAGGTTAGTCTAGTTCCTACAGTGACGGTCATTACGCCGCAGAGCGATTGGCAACCAGTACGGTTAACTGTTGCATCGATTCGCCTTGACGTAGTTATTGCGGCGGTGTTTAATTTTTCCCGGCAACGGGTAAGGGAAATTCTTACTCACCAATTTGTTCGGGTTAACTGGAGTGTGGTCGATCAGGGTAACTATTCTGTGGCCGAATATGATATTATTTCTGTAAGAAAAGCGGGACGGTTTCGCATCACGCGGATAGCATCGGAGCGTACCAAGAAGGGAAAACTGTGTGTTAGTGGCGAGGTTATCCATAGTCACCGGTAAGCTTGCTTTTCTAGATAAAAGGTATACGATTAACAAGGAGATAGTTAATGGAGGTGTCGGGGATGGCATTGACCCCAAGAGATATTCATAACAAGGAGTTTCAGATAAAGTTTCGTGGGTTCGATCAGGATGAGGTTGTTGACTTTCTTGACCAAATTCAAAAGGATTACGAGGCTTCGCTCCGGGAAAATGACCGGTTGAATGAAGAAATTCGGCAGTTTGAGGAGAAACTAAAATACTTTAACGATTTAAAGGATTCACTAAATCAGTCAATTATTGTTGCTCAGGAAGCAGCTGACAAGGTTAAGGCAAATTCACAACGGGAAGCCGACATTATTAACCGTGAAGCACAAAAGCAAGGGCAAGACATTATTGACCAGGCGAATGAGAAGGCCCGTCACATTATTGATGAGGCTGCAGCTAAGGCTAAACAGCTTGCAATTGAAACTGATGACTTAAAGAAACAGGCGCGGATTTTCCGGCAGAAGTTACAGGTAATGTTGGAGTCGCAGCTTGAAGTTGTTAAGGGGAGCGAGTGGGATGAAATTCTGAAGCAAGGGGATACAAGTACCTATGAAGAAATTCAGAATGCTATTCGCGAAGACGATGCGATGAATAAGGAAGATGCAATGACGGTTCAGTCCTTTACTGCAAATGTACCGCAAGAACAGCAGGTAGTTCCAGATACAAACGACGAGTCTGAATCCTCTGTTAGCGAAAATCAGCCTGATGTAGCTGAGGATGGCACTAATGACGATGAAGAGCAGACGGTCGTAATTTTCCCTGAGACGAACGATAAGCCAACTGGGCGGCATTACGGTCAGGGGAATGTCGTTGATGATAACGAACAGTAATATTAATTTCCAAACAGTAACATGTGGTGGACGTGATTAGGTTCAGCGAGCTACGATGGTGTGAGGTAGTCCTCCCTCCGTTCATTGCGATCGGTTGCTGGGATGTGGTTCTGAACTAAATTAGGGACTACCGGCTTAATGCCGTTATCTTTACACTAAGGGGAGTGATTGTCACTCCTAAAGTTGGGTGGTACCACGAAAATCTCGTCCCGAGCGACGGGATTTTTTTGTACTTTTAAGAAGGAGAAGAAATTTATGCGAATCAAAAAAACTCTTAATATGGGGAAAACAAAGTTTCCAATGCGAGGAAACCTTCCCGTAAAGGAAGTTGAGCGCCAGAAACAGTGGGAAGACAATAAGGTTTATGAACAACGGTTAAAATTAAACGAAGGAAAGCCAAGTTTTGTCCTTCACGATGGCCCTCCGTACGCTAACGGCAACATTCACATGGGGCACGCCATGAATAAGATTTCCAAGGACTTTATTGTTCGTTCAAAATCAATGATGGGGTATTACGCGCCGTTCGTTCCTGGATGGGATACTCATGGGCTTCCAATCGAGCAACAACTTAAAAAAGAAGGGGTTGACCGAAAGACTCTTTCAGTCAACGATTTTCGGGAAAAATGTCGGCAATATGCCCTTAAACAGGTTGATAAACAACGCGCGGATTTTAAGCGCCTTGGGATTAGTGCCGAGTGGAATAACCCGTATCTTACCCTAAAGCCAGAATTTGAAGCAGCCGAAATCCGGGTCTTTGGTAAGATGGCTGAACGAGGATTGATTTATAAGGGATTAAAACCCGTTCGGTGGTCGTGGTCATCAGAGTCGGCATTAGCAGAAGCTGAGGTTGAATACCACGATGTAACGTCGCCATCAGCATTCTTTGCGGAGCAGGTAATTGATGGTAAGGGTGTTTTGGATAATGACCAAACGTATATGATAGTGTGGACGACAACCCCGTGGACGATTCCAGCATCAGAGGGAATTACCATTGCAGCGAATTTCGATTATGCAGTAGTGACACATGATGATGACGAGCGGCGGTTTGTGATGGCCGCCGAGTTAGTTAATAAGAATGCGGAGCTTTTTGGTTGGAAGAATGTTCAGGTTATTAAGACGGTTCGGGGGGCGGAACTTGAAAACGTTGTTGCGGCGCACCCGTTTGATGCCTCCCGAAAGCTAATTACCATGCTTGGTGATTTCGTAACCCTCGATGATGGAACGGGTTTGGTTCATACTGCACCTGGTTACGGGGAAGACGACTACATAGTCGGAAAGAAGTATGGGTTACCAATTTTTGCGCCGGTTAATGATCAGGGATACTTGACTGCTGAAGCGGGTGCGGACTTTGACGGTGTCTTTTACGAGGATGCCAATGATATTGCGCTCAAGAAGCTGGCAGATCAGGAACTCTTGTTAAAGTCTATGCCATACACGCATAGTTATCCGTTTGACTGGCGGACAAAGAAGCCGATTATTTTTCGGGCGACACCACAGTGGTTTGCATCAGTTGATAAGATTCGCGATGAGATTCTTACTGCTCTTAATGATGTTCAGTTCCATCCAGAGTGGGGCCAGAAACGGTTGCATAATATGATTAAAAACCGGGGAGACTGGGTCATTTCCCGGCAACGTGTTTGGGGAGTTCCTTTGCCAATTTTTTACGGTGAAGATGGTGAAGCAATCATTACGCAAGAAACCGTTAATCACGTTGCTGACTTGGTTGCTAAGTATGGTTCGAATGTGTGGTTTGAGCGTGAGGCGAAGGATCTGCTTCCAGAAGGATTTACTAGCCCACATTCACCGAATGGTCAATTTACCAAAGAAACGGATATTATGGACGTATGGTTTGATTCCGGTTCTTCTTACCAGGGGGTTTGTGCTGAGCGTGATTACTTAACTTACCCAGAGGATCTGGTTCTAGAGGGTTCGGATCAATACCGGGGATGGTTTAACTCCAGCTTGATTACAAGCGTTGCTATGACTGGCAAGGCACCATACAAGGAGGTTATTTCCCAAGGGTTTACCCTTGATGGCAAGGGTCGAAAGATGAGTAAGTCGCTAGGAAACACTATTGTCCCCGAAAAGGTAATTAAACAAATGGGGGCTGAGATTATCCGGTTATGGGTTCTCAGTGTTGATACGTCAGCGGACGTTCGTGTTTCGATGGGAAGTTTTCAACAGATTGCTGAAAGTTACCGGAAACTACGGAATACTTTCCGCTTCTTGTTGGCTAATACGGCAGACTTTGACCCGCAGGAAAATCACGTTGCTTTTGATGATTTACTTCCCCTTGATCAGTACATGGAAATGAAGGCTAACCGGCTTACAAAAACTATCTTAGATGACTTTGCAACGTATAATTTCATGGATATTTACAAGCAGATTCTTAATTTTGTAACCGTTGACCTGTCCGCTTTCTACATGGATATTGCTAAGGATGTTATTTACATTGAAACGCATGATAGTCACGCCCGGCGTTCCATGCAAACGGTAATGTATGACATTGCGGTTCGGTTGGCTAAATTATTAACACCAGTTATTCCGCATACAACCGAAGAAGTGTGGGAGTACCTAAAAGAACCGGAAGAATTTGCTCAGTTGGCTGAAATGCCGGCAGTGGTACATCAAAATCACGAGGACCGTGTTCTTACTGATTGGGAGCAGTTCATGAAAGTCCGGTCAACCGTTCTTAAGGCGCTGGAAGAGGCCCGGAATGCAAAGTTAATCGGGAAGTCGTTTGAAGCGCGGGTTAACCTTTACGTAAATACTTCCGTACAGGAGTTGATCGCGCGGCTTGGGGTAGATGTTCGTCAGGTAATGATTGTTTCGCAGTTAGTAATTCGGCCCCTCGATGAAGCGCCGGCAGATGCACTTCAGGGTGAGGGAGTTGCCGTATCGGTTGAGCATGCTACCGGTGAAGTTTGCCCCCGGTGTCGGATGTACCGGGAAGATCTAGGAACCGATAGTGAGTTGGCACTGTTATGTGGGCGGTGTGCCGCAGTTGTTCGGCAGGATTTCCCGGAAGCAATGACTGATGGATTAGAAGAATAATAATTTATTATAAAATAATGAAGGTGGGGACAAGATGTTAGCGGAAAGTGCAGTTGTTGAGTTGTTGAAACACGCACACCTTTTTAAGGAGGCCGTTCAGAATAAGCAGTGGACTTATTCTTTTCCAAAGATTGATTCAGCAACGGGATTAACAGCTATTTCGTACAATTCAAAGCAAAGTGATGCCCACACCCTCTTCTTTTGTAAGGGTCGTAATTTTAAGCGTGCGTATCTCGATGAAGCAATTCAGGCAGGCGTATCGGTGATCGTTACGGAGGACGTTTTTTCTAAAATTCCGGCGACCGTGGTGCAGTTAATCGTAACTGACATAAAAAAGGCGATGGCTGTGGTTGCCCGGGCATTTTATGGTTACCCTGATAAGGAATTTAAGTGTCTAATTGGTTTCACTGGAACTAAAGGAAAGACGACGGCAGTATACTTTACCCGGCATATTCTTCAGCACATGGTACCAGGAAAAGTGGCGCAGTTTTCTTCCGTTGAAAATTCGGTTGATGGGATGCATTACACGGAATCTAAGCTAACGACGATGGAATCATTTGACCTTTTCCGGTCAATGCGGCAGGCCATTGATAATGGGATGAAATATCTCGTAATGGAGGTTTCCAGTCAAGCATATAAAACTAACCGGGTATATGGAATTATGTTTGATATTGGGGTTTTTCTCAATATTTCTCCTGATCATATTAGTCCGGTTGAACATCCTTCTTTCGATGATTATCTGTATTGTAAGACCCAGTTGTTTAAGAATAGCCGGGTAATGGTAATTAATGCAGAAACGGATTATGCATCTTTATTATTAGCTAAGGCGCGGGCAAAGTGTTCCCGGGTGATTACGTATGGAAAACACCAAGGAGATTATCGGTATGCAAATGATTCGGCCAACGAGCAGGTTTTTTCGTTATTAAATATGAATACTGCCGTTCCGCCGGTGAACGGACAGTATGAAATGAAGATGGTCGGGGCGTTTAACCACGAAAATGCTGTTCCGGCAATCATTGTGAGCCGGTTGTGTGGTGCTGATGTGCCGGCCACCGTTGCTGGGGTAGCGGAAACAACTATTTCTGGGCGAATGGAAATGCTTAAGGCGGAAGATGGTCTTACGGTTTGCGTTGATTATGCACATAACTACATCAGCTTAAAGCGGGCCCTCCAGTATTTACGCCGCACACACCCTCACGGCCAAGTTGTGGTTGTTGTTGGGGGAGTTGGCGGAAAGGCAGAATCCCGGCGCGCGGATATTGGACGGGCCGTTTCCGAGGAAGCCGACGTGGCATACATCACCGAGGATGATAGTGCTAACGTAGATCCGCGAAAAATTATGCAGGCGATTATCGCCCACATTGCACCCAACGTGACGGTTCATCAGATTATTGATCGAAAACAGGCGGTAACTGCAGCGATTAACAATGCCCGTGCGGATGATGTAGTGTTATTGGCGGCAAAGGGCCGGGAAAAGTTTATTTATAAAAACGGGGGACACGTCTCATATGCTGGTGACTATTATCTAGCGCAAGAACTTTTGAAGCACCGCAACTAGAAGGATAAATTTTAATGAGGTGAGCAAAATGCCGATTGTAAATATGAACGACCAGGCTGAATTGAAACAGTACATGGATTTTTTGGCGGCTAGTCCTAACCGGAAGCTAACTCAAACTGTTGAGTGGGGACGAGTGAAGTCAAACTGGGAACCGTGCTATGTGTACGTTACAGATGATGCCGGTAGGCTCGAAGGGGCAATGTCCATTTTGATGATTGCCAACAAGCAAGCTGACGGGAAAAAATTAGCATACTGTTCAAAGGGACCTGTATGTGATGTTTATGATGTGGCGCTTATAAAGCGCCTTTATGATGAGGCGAGCGACTACTTACAACAACAGGATGTGTTTGTCTTACGTGCTGATCCGGAAGTGGAATATACAGAAAAATATGATCATGCGTTACGCGAAGCCGGATTTACTGTTCGGAATAAGAACGTTGTTGGCCATGGTACAATTATGCCGCGGTTGAATATGGTATTGAATTTGAATGATGTAACACCTGAAAACGTTGATGAGTTAATGATGCGATTCCGTAAAAATACGCGGTATAACATTCGCTTGGCTAAGCGGAAAGGAGTAACGGTTGATTATGGGGATAGTCAGGAATACCTAGATGCATTTTATGAAACGCACAAAGCGATGGCTGAACGCCAACATATTACGTATCGGCCAAAGGAATATTTTGAACGGGTTATGGATGAGCTAGGTGATCATATTCGAATTTATCTTGCACGGCATGAAGGGGACGTTCTGGCTGGTGCAATCACGGCTAACTATGGTGACCGGGTATGGCATATGTATGGAGGTTCGACGAACGTTAAACGTAATCTTATGCCTAATTACTTAATGCAGTGGAATATGATTAACTGGGCTGTTGAGACCGGTAAACCATACTATGATTTTGGCGGGATTTTTGAAGCTGATCCGCAGGATGGTTTGTATGTTTATAAGGCTGGATTTACCGGTGGCGTAACCGAATACATTGGTGAAATTGACCGGGTTTTCGATGAAAAAGCCTACCGGAAGTATAACGAACACATGGAAAATTTATAACTTAGCAGTAAAAGGAGGTTAGGACGTAGGTCTTAGCCCCCTTGTTGTTTTGGGGGAAGGAACTAGTGGCGGTGAAGCAAGCGAGGATGGGAAATTTGTGTTGTATGTTTCGTTTGTGTCTTTCCGCTACGTATCTTAGCGCACCTTTCTTTTGGGTATGCTACAATTAAACGGTGAATTTAATCGAAGGGTGGCGGTGAAAATCAACTTTAAAGAACACGTTGAAGGTGAGCAAACAGTTTATCACGGGGCAGTTCTTGATCTTACGTTGGAAAAGGTGCGCCTCCCTAATGGTCGCCCAGCAAACCGGGAAATTGTTCATCATCATGGGGCAGTGGGACTAATTCCGCTTACAGAAGATGGCAAGATTATCTTAGTAAAACAGTGGCGGGAACCGCTGCGGCAGGTAACGCTGGAAATTCCTGCCGGAAAAATTGAACCAGGAGAGGACCCCCTGCAAACGGCAAAGCGGGAACTAAACGAAGAGGTGCGGATGAAAGCCGCGCATTTAAAGCAGATTGCTCAGTTTTACACGTCACCGGGTTTTGCTGATGAGAAGATGACCCTGTTTTGCGCTACGGGGTTGGCGGCAGTGACCAATGAATTGCCCCAAGATGACGATGAATTCCTCGAACTTGTTTCCCTGACACCTACAGAGATGCAACAGCAAATTGCAACTGGGTTAATCTGTGATGCTAAAACAATCATGGCTTTATGGTACTGGCAGTTGAAGGAGGATACCATTGATGGGCGATGAGCGGTTAAGGCGGCGCCAACACGAAGAATTTGATCAGGAGTGGGATGCAGCGCAAGGTGAACAAGCTGAACACTTTCACCGGGAAAATCCTGAGTGGGCCCGGCAAGCTGATGAGGACGAACCACTCCCTACTAGGAAAGAGCACCGGTTCGCGGAACAACAGGCCATTAATGATGAAAAAACACGGCGATTAGGACGCAAACTTAACCGGGTGATTCTAGTGCTTGTGATTTTAATTGTGTTAACGTATTTATTTATGCGGTTTGTTAATTTTTAAGGAGGCACATTATGCGGTACGGAATTTTATGTGCGATGGAAGAGGAAATTAAGGAGTTACGCCGGCGGCTAGTGAGCCGCGAAGATGTAGTAATTGCGGGGGCAACGTTTTCAACGGGAACGTTAAACGGACATGCTGTAGCAATGGTTGAATCAGGAATTGGCAAGGTTCAGGCCGGGATGATGACGGCGATTTTGATTGATCATTTTAAGGTTGACTGTGTAATTAATTCTGGTTCGGCCGGCGGAATTGGTGATGAATTGAAGGTTGGTGACGTGGTGGTCTCGACAAAGGTGGCGTACCATGACGTGAACTCTACTGCCTTTAATTATGCACCTGGTCAGTTACCGGATCAGCCGCGTTTCTTTGAGGCGGATGCGACGTTGGCGAACCAAATTGTTAGTGCGGCGCAGAGCGTTGGGATGCCCGTTAAGCGTGGTTTGATTGTTTCAGGGGACCAGTTTATCAGTTCAACGGCACAGATTAATCATATTAAGAAACTTTACCCCGATGTTTTATGTAGTGAAATGGAAGGGGCCGCAGTAGGGCAGGTTGCCCACCAGTTTGCTGTACCATTCGTGGTCATTCGGGCGATGTCGGATACTGGTGATGAAGAAGCAAGCCAATCATTTGATGAGTTTATTCTCCAAGCTGGAAAACGGTCTGCCCAGATGATTCTCAATCTCTTTGAGCGGGCGGAGGATTGATAAAATGGAGCGAATTTATTTGGATAATGCGGCCACTACGCCCATGGATCCAGCAGTGATTGACCAGATGACAACGGTGATGAAAACAATTTTTGGAAATGCATCCAGCGTTAATTCGTTTGGGCGCGAAGCCCGCGCTATTCTTGATGACAGTCGGCATACTATTGCGCAGTCAGTTAATGCTGCTCAGGATGATGAAATTGTTTTTACGAGTGGTGGGACCGAAAGCGATAACACTGCAATTCTTCAAACGGCACTTGCTCGTCAAAGTGAAGGACGGCATATCATTACAACTGCGGTTGAACACGAAGCGGTTTTAAAACCGATGCAGTACTTGGAACGTCACGGGTTTGAAGTAACATACCTTCCGGTTGATGGACGCGGAATGGTTCGGATTAATGATTTAAAGGCGGCGTTGCGGGATGATACAATCCTTGTTTCCATAATGACGGGGAATAATGAGGTGGGGGCCCGAATGCCGATTCATGAAATTGGCGAACTCGTAGCGCCAACCAATGCGTGGTTTCATACGGACGCGGTACAGGCGTACGGATTACTCGATATTGACGTTCAACGTGATCACATTGACTTGCTAGCAACTTCGGCGCATAAACTTAACGGGCCTAAATTCATGGGCTTTTTGTACCGGCGTACGGGCTTAAACTTCCCGCCTTTAATTAAGGGGGGCGAGCAGGAACTAGACCGGCGCGCGGGAACGGAAAACATTCCGGCAATCGCAGGATTTGCAAAGGCGGTTGCACTGCTTGATTCGACCACTAAACGTGCTCGACGGGAACATGAGCAGGCCCTAAAGGAATTCCTTATTGATAAAATGACGGAAGCAGGGCTTGACTTTGAAATTAATGGGGGGCTTGGTGTGGATTATTTGCCCCACGTATTAAGTATCTGGTTCAAGGGGATTCCCAATGATGCATTGATTACCAACCTTGATTTGGCTGGAATTGCGGTGGCCGCAGGGTCAGCTTGTACGGCGGGTTCGTTAGAACCATCCCATGTTTTACGGGCAATGTATGGTGATTCACCGCGGATAAGCGAAACGATCCGCTTTAGTTTCGGCCCGATGAACACGGAAGAAGAGATTAGCACGGTTGTCCAAGAATTAGCGCGGATTATTAATCGAATGAAAAGGGGATAAATAAAATGACATATGAAAACCAGGTTCAATTAAAGGGTGATTCACGCCGATTTGGGTTAGCAACAACGATTAAGAAGTATACTTTGCGGGATACTGGGTTTGTTTCAACCAAAGCAGGTCGGTTTCAACTTAACCAGAAACTTAATCCGGATGAAGCTGATAACCGGAGTGTGCGGCTTAAAATTACCGTTAATCAAGATTTAACTGGGTTTAAGATGGCGGTAGTTACTGCTAACGAAATGCAAACGGTTAATATTTTTAAGCAACCTGAGAAGTATGCAACCGAACTCGAACAGTTAAATTTTACGTTGCAGGAATTAATTGACCGCGGAGCGTTAACTAAATGTTAGCAGGTAAGGAAATTGTAATATAAGGAATCTTTTCCTTACTATTTCCGCATTATTGGGTGCCAACATAAACGGGCTGAATGAAAAATCGTAAACCGTCTCGGCAATATTCATGGGGCGTTTGGTTTACTGTTTTCATTACGTCCGTTTTCTTTGTTTGGGCACCTTCTCTTTTAATTAGTAAGTTACATGCCAGCGTGCTATGATTAGGAAGACTGAATTACGTGACCTTCAATCCGTTAATTCAGAATTTAACGAAGTGATGGTGATGAGAGATGAAGGATAAGCAGCATACTCGCGTGGTTGTTGGTATGAGTGGCGGGGTGGACTCCTCCGTTGTTGCGTACCTGTTAAAACAGGAGGGCTACGACGTAGTGGGGGTTTTTATGAAAAACTGGGATGAAAAGAAGGATAGCGGTGTATGTACGGTAACAGAGGATTATGAAGATGTCGCAAAAGTCGCTAATAAAATCGGAGTTCCGTACTACTCGGTTAATTTTGAGAAGGAATACTGGGACCGGGTATTCACATATTTCTTAGATGAATACAAACGAGGGCGGACCCCTAATCCGGATGTAATGTGTAACCCAGAGATTAAGTTTAACGCGTTTTTAGATTATGCCCTGAAGCTTGACGCCGATTACATCGCAATGGGGCATTACGCGCAAACTCGGCGGGATGCGAACGGAACGGTGCACCTCTTACGGGGGACTGATCCGAACAAGGATCAAACCTACTTTTTGAGTCAATTAACACAGCACCATCTTGAGCGGGCGCTCTTTCCGATCGGCGGGATGCTAAAGAGCAAAGTTCGGCAAATTGCGGAAGAGGCGGGGCTTGCGACTGCCCATAAAAAAGATTCAACTGGAGTATGTTTCATTGGGGAACGAAACTTTGGCAAGTTTCTAAGTGAGTTTTTACCAGCCCAACCGGGAAAGATTATGACCTTTGACGGTGAGGTAAAGGGGGAACACCACGGGTTAATGAACTATACGATTGGCCAACGGCGGGGGCTTGGAATTGGCGGAAACGGAACAAGTAACGAACCGTGGTTTGTCGTTGGAAAGGACCTTAGCAAAAACATTTTGTATGTTGGACAGGGCTACGATAACGAAGGATTGTTTGCCGATGAATTAGATGCATCGAAGTTAAATTTTATTGCGCCGATTGATAACCGTGGGGATGAATTTCACTGTACAGCTAAAATCAGGTATCGCCAGAAAGATGATGGGGTAACCGTGCGCTTTAATACTGACCGCACAAAGGTTGATGTGTTATTTGATAAACCAACACGAGCGGTCACCCCTGGGCAGGAAGTTGTTTTTTATGATGGCGAGGAGTGTCTGGGAAGTGGAACGATTGATCATGCATACTGGAAGGGTGAATTACGCCAGTATGTGTAAGGAAACAAATCCCATTAATAAGGGCTTTAGGTCACGGAATCTAGGTGCGGCCGGGAAGAACGAAGTATTGAAAAGCTGGATTAAGTCCGGCTTTTTTTAGTTCAGGCAATGTGTGATAATGAAAGCGGAAGGAAGAGAGAGTATGACAAAGTTTTATTTTATTCGGCACGGAAAGACACAATGGAACCTTGAACGGCGGTACCAGGGAGCTGGGGGTGATTCCCCGTTACTCCCTGAAAGCATTACAGCAATTCAGGAATTAGCTGACTACTTAAAGGGCGTTCACTTCGATCACGCGTACGTTAGCCCACTTTCCAGGACAAGAACAACCGCACGCATTTTAATCGACGATTTAGGGACAACGATTCCCTTAACGGTTGATGATGCCTTTAAAGAATTTAATTTGGGAAAACTTGAAGGAATGACATTTGAGGCGGCAGCAGCGAAGTATCCGCAAGAATGTAATGCGTTCCGCCATCATCCTGATCAGTACCGAACCGAGCGAATTGGTGGGGAATCATACGTGGACGTAATCAACCGGGTGACTCCCCGGTTACAGGCCATTGCCCGCAAATTTCCTACGGGAAACATCTTAGTGGTTACTCACGGGGGGGTATTGTGTGCGGAGTTAGGCCACTTGTTAGGTTATTCCTTAGCGGACCTGCGTCAACGGGGAGGCCTAGTTAATACAAGCACTTCGATTTTCGAAACGAGCGATAAGGGAGCACATTTTAAGTGCATCGCCTTTAATGAAACTAGCTATTTACACCGGCAAATTGATGAAAGTGATACCGTGTAAGGGGTAATTTTATGGGAGAACGGAAAGAAAGACAGGCCCAAATTCAACAAGCCATTAAACAACTGGTAGCTGCGGTGGATGCACATCCAGATGAGGTTGAGCGGTACTATGAATTAGGGATAGCCCTTACGGAACAACAGAGTTATCCGCAGGCAGAGGAACTGTTAAAACGGGCGTTAAGCCATTTTAACGGTGATAACCATGCTGAAAGTTTACTACGTTACGGGTTAGGTAACGTTTATTACGCTAGTGGTTTATACCAAGAAGCTCTCGGAGAGTTTCAGCAGGTTCGGGATGAATATTTAAAGGGACAAGCATACATGATGATTGCCCAAACATATTATGCTCAAAAGAAATATCAACAGGCGCTTGTATTTGCATTGACTGCGAGCGAACAGCTAAAACGGGACAGTGCCCCCCTGACATTGATGGGAAATATTTTTATGACGCTGGGAAACTTTGAAAAGGCGTATAGTTACTATACGAAAGCATTAACGGTTAATGGGCAGGATTTACAGGCACGGTTTCAGCGGGGAGTTGTCTTAACGGTTCAGGGAAAGGATCCGGCAGCAGACTTTGCCTTTGTTAAGCGGCAGAATTCAGCATTTTATGAGCGAATGCAGGCCCGCCTAGCGGATACCCAAAAATTTATGCAACAGACGGTTCGTCACCAACAGGAGAAGAACGATGAGTAGCGAAAACCAGGGGATGCACATTCTGACGGGGAAAATCACCCATATTATTTTCGCAGCACCGGATTCATTTTATAAGGTAATTGCGGTAGCGGTGACTGACACAGATTTCAAATGGGATGACGATGAGTTAACTGTTGTTGGGGATATGCCGACTATCCAGCAAGGCGCAACGTATCAGTTTAGTGGCGAGCTGGTTGCTCACCCGAAGTACGGTCAGCAGTTTCGGGCGCAAATGGTTACCGCTACGGCACCAACTAGCGAAGCGGGGGTAATCGATTATCTAGCGGGAGAAGATTTTCCGGGAATTGGACGGAAAACAGCCGCTCGGATTGTAAAGGTTTTGGGAGCAGATGCGGTTAACGTTTTAATGGAAGATCCGGAACAAGCAAACCGGTTAGGATTAACTGCAAAGCAAAAGAAAACGCTGATGAAAACGCTTCGTCGGAACAATGGTGCTGAACAGGCTGTTATTGAGCTTAATAATTACGGCTTTTCTGGGCGTTTAGCTAGCAAAATTTATGACCATTTTCGGGAAGCAACCATGGATATTCTTCATGATGATCCTTACCGGATTGCAATCGAAGTCCCCGATGTTAGTTTTCGGCGAATTGATTCCTTAGCCCCTCAGCTTGGAATGGCACCGGATAATCCGTCCCGGTTACGGGGGGCATTGTTTAACCAGTTGGAACTCGCAGCGGTAAACGGAGACACCTACGTTGATGATCGGAAATTGATTATCACAACCCAACAGTTGTTAGGGGGTGTCGTCGAGGAGCAAAAATTAGCTGTGCACCTTCAGGAGTTAATTAAGGCAGAACACGTTATCCTCGATAAGCAGGGGCGGGTTTTTATGCGGCAGCTTTACGATGCGGAAGTTGAGATTGCTGCGCAGTTTAAACGGTTGCTTGATCAGCGTCCGAAAAAGGTGACCGGAATTGACCAGAAGCTTAACCGAGTGGAGCGCCACCTTGAGATTGAATACAGTGATGATCAGCGGGTCGCGATTAAGGAGGCAATTCAACATCAATGCTTTATCCTTACTGGCGGTCCTGGAACCGGGAAAACCACGATCATTAATGGTTATTTAACCCTTTTTGCGATGATTCATGACCTTGACCCGGACGATTTGGATGCAAAACCGGGACGGCCTAGTCCAATTTTACTTGCGGCGCCAACTGGCCGGGCGGCTAACCGTTTAAGTGAAGCCACCCATTTGCATGCTTGTACAATCCACCACTTGTTAGGGATTACCGGGCGGGGAAGTCGGCTTCCAGAAGAGGTGGAGGAATTAAGCGGGGCATTGTTAATTATTGATGAGACATCAATGGTTGATACGGAATTGATGCGATTGTTGGTAAAAAGTATTCCGAATAACATGCAGGTACTTTTTGTTGGTGACAAGGATCAGTTACCGTCCGTTGGCCCGGGACAGGTTTTTAATGACCTCCTCGCAAATGCGGAAATTCCGCGGGCAGAATTACACAGAATTTTTCGGCAACAAGCGGGGTCAGCAATTGTTACGCTTGCGCATGAGATTCAGGCCGGGCGGCTTCCCGCTGATTTTTTAAGTAAGCAGCAGGACCGGTCGTTTACCGTGTGTTCGGCCAACCAGGTAACGCCGTTAATTACACAAGTTGTGGCAATTGCCCTTCAAAAAGGAATTGTTGCGGATGATATTCAGGTTTTAGCCCCCATGTACCGGGGGCCAGCAGGGATTATTGCCATTAATCATGCTCTTCAAGAAATGCTTAATCCACAACATTCGGGGCAAAAAAACGTGGTGGTAAATGACCAAGAGCTTAGAATTGGGGACCGCGTATTGTACCAAGTTAATAATCCGGATAAGGAAATTTATAACGGCGATATTGGAACAATCATTAGTTTAATAGCAGCGGATGCGAAGAAAAAACAAGGAGCTGTAATGACCATTAACTTCGACGGCCGGGAGGTTGAACTTGGACGGGAAGATTGGCACCACCTTCAATTGGCGTACTGTATGTCGATTCATAAGGCGCAGGGAAGTGAGTTTCCGGTTATCATTATGCCGTTGGTTCGTCAGTTTCACCGAATGCTTGCGCGGAACCTACTGTACACTGCGGTTACCCGGGCAAAACAGAAATTAATTTTACTTGGTGATCCCCAGGCTTTTCATGAAAGCGTGGTTAATCCTGGGCTGGACCGGTTAACGGCACTTCCGGACCGGTTGCACGCATATCTCCAGGGAGAGGAGGAGCCGCGGCAGGATTTTCAGCCTGTTGATAAGCAACAAACAGAAGCAGAACAGACCGCAGAGGCGGCGTTTACACTAACAACAGCATTGATCACAAATGAAACGATTGATCCAATGATTGGCATGGAGGGAATTACTCCCCAAACGGTAAAGACGGTTAATTAGTAATAGGTTCGCATAATAAAAGATAAGCGTGATGGAAGTTTACGTACTTTCACCACGCTTATTGTCTAAAAATCATTTTATTCAAAAAAAGAGGTTAGAGCTTTTCCTCTAACCCCAGAACATTTAACTTGCAATTAAATGGTTACAAGCATTGGGAGTACCATCGGGTGGCGCCCTGTTTTGTTGTATAAGAACGATTGAAGGTCAGCTGTAATGGCGTTTTTCAGCGCATTAACCGTAACGTTTTCGCCCTTAAAGGAGCGCTTAATTGTCCGGTAAATTCTGCGTCGGCCAGCAGTGATTAGCTCGCCAGACTCACGCATGTAAATAAATCCTCGCGAAAGAAGGTCAGGCCCCGCCAGAACACGATGGTTTTTCATATCAAGGGTAGCGACAACGACCACTAACCCGTCCTCCGAGAGAATTTTACGGTCCCGCAAAACAACATTCCCGATGTCACCAATTCCTGAACCATCAACATACACATCACCAGCACTAATATGGCCAGCACGACGGGCTGAATTTGCGGTTAACGCTAGAACGTCCCCGTTACGCATAATAAACGTATTTTCTTCGGGAACATCGCACTGTTGAGCAAGTTCGGTGTGAATCTTTAACATCCGGTATTCACCGTGAACGGGCATGAAAAACTTAGGTTTCATTAACCGAAGCATCAGTTTTTGTTCTTCCTGTCCACCGTGCCCAGAGGCGTGAATATTGTTTATCTTCCCGTGAATAACGGTTGCCCCTGCGGCTTCGAGTTCGTTGATTACCCGGTTTACACTCAGTGTGTTTCCTGGAATTGGTGAACTAGAGAAGACCACGGTATCATCCGGTTGAATCGATACTTGCCTGTGGGTCCCGTTGGCAATTCGACTGAGCGCAGCCATTGGCTCACCCTGTGACCCGGTGCAAAGAATCATAACCTTTTCTGCCGGAAGGTGGTTGATTTCTTGGGGTTCAACTAGTGCATCATCGGGAATGTTCAGGTAGCCAAGTTCACGACCATTTACGATGGCCGCCTCCATGCTCCGACCAAAGACGGCAATCTTGCGTCCTCTGTTTACCGCTGCATCCGCAGCCTGCTGAATACGGGCAATGTTTGAGGCAAACGTTGCGAAAATAATCCGCCCGGTTACCGTTTCAAAGATATGGCGGATGGATTTACCGACCCATCGTTCTGACTTGGTGAAGTTTGGAATTTCGGCGTTAGTACTATCAGACAGCAGACATAGCACCCCTTCTTCTCCCAACTTCGCCATTCGCTGCAGGTTCGGCGGTTGTTTGGTAATTGGAGTCAGGTCGAATTTATAATCTCCCGTAACCACAATGGTTCCGGAAGGAGTGTGCACCGCAACCCCTAAAGTATCGGGAATAGAGTGAGTTGTTCGGAAAAACGTAACGCTAGTTTTACCAAACTTCAACTCCGTGTCTTCGTCGATTTCATGCAGCTTCGTTGTCCGGGTTAAGCCATGTTCTTCTAACTTGCTTTTAATCAAGGCAAGGGGAAGGGGACCAGCATAAATCGGAACGTTAACCTGCTTCAGAAGGTAAGGAATTCCTCCAATATGATCTTCATGACCGTGGGTAATGACAAGAGCCTTAATTTTATCCTTATTAGCGACCAAGTATTGGTAGTCTGAAATTACATAATCGATCCCGAGTAAATCATCTTCCGGAAACTTAATCCCGGCATCAACCACGATAATTTCATCCTGGTATTGGACGACATACATGTTTTTCCCAATTTCGCCCAACCCGCCGATCGCGAAAACGGCAACTTCGTCGCTCTTTACCTTAAGTTTACGCATTATTTGTTAAACTCCGTAAGCTTAAAATCAGGATTTTGTTTTTCGTATTCAAGGGTTGCGTCATCAAGCGCCTCAACCTGTTCAATGTTGTAGTTCGTTTGATGTTCAACGGCGTTCATTACGGCAACCTTTGAATCAGCCTCAACGTACATGGAACGGGTGTTTTCCCGTTTAGGATTTTGCGTCTTAGTTGGCTGGTAATAAATCTTAAAAACCATTTAAATCGTCTCCTTGTAATTAAATTGTGTTTCCGAACATGATTATTAGCTTCTATTCTAGCATACCCAAACGGATAAGTATAGAAAGGACTATAATGAAACTAATTAAAACGAATGGAGTGAGGAAGATGGGATGGCTTTTGGCGGGAATAGTTGTGGTTTTAGGTGGAGCAGGGATATTTATTGGTATTAAAAAAATCCAGGAAAGCAGGAGGTCACGCCATCTACGGATTGTTAGTCAGCAGATTGTAACCGGGGCACTTACGAATGTTTTAGCTCGTTTTCCACAATTGCGGGGGCTGCGGGAGGTTGATTCTACAACAACTGCGGTATGGGGAACAGCCGTGATGTTATTTGAATTTGTTTTTGAATGGCAGGGGGGAAAGGAGATAAAACTCCCTGAACTTCGGCGGCAACTAACATGCGCTTTAACCACGTACGCTTACCAGCAACAACTTGAAGGCTTTCAAGGAATGCCAGTATTTGTCATTTCTGATATGTGGTTGCTTAAAGGAGAGTTGCACGTTGATGTGGCGTATGTGGTTAACCGGCAGACAAAGGAATACCTCGACGATGTTAACCGGGTTGAACATTAGTACGTGAGGATGAAACAATTATTGATAATGAGACGCCCCCAAACCCTAGACTTATTTATCCGGGATTGGGGGCGTGTGTTATTCAAGTAATAGGGTTCCTTCAGGAGCGGTAAACGGGTTGTCCTTGTTAATGTGGTCAAAGAACAGAATTCCGTTAAGATGATCAATTTCGTGTTGCACAACGATTGCTGGGTAGTTTCGAAGACGCACAACGTGTTCTTCGCCATCAAGATCAAACCAGCGAAGCTTGATTCTGGCATGCCGGGGAACGTATCCAGGGACGTCGCGGTCAACCGAAAGACAGCCTTCGCCTTCAGCAAGGGCTGCTAACTGAACAGATTCGCTGAGGATGGTAGGGTTGACGAGAACGTGTTTGAAAGCGGGTTTATCTGGTTCTTTCCCGGGAACAAGGACAGCGGTCATTCGCTTTGAAACGGCCACCTGTGGAGCGGCAAGCCCCACTCCGGCACGAAGCCGATATTTCTTAGCAATCTCTTCATCCTGGCTATTTTCTAAAAATTTCATTAGGTCGTGAGCAAGTTGACGCTCATCTTCCTTAAGCGGAAAGGTAAGCCGGGCCGCGCGGGCGCGGAGCAATGGGTTACCTTCCCGAATAATGGTATCCATTGTAATCATGGTAATCCCTCCAGTATTCTTCACGTGCATTTTACCATAAATAGGACTTTAAGAGGGGGAAACCGGCTATGTTATAATGAGGCGAGAAGTTTTGATGGGAGGAGGGATGATTATGACAAATAAGGTGTTAATTTGTGGTGGCGATGCGGTGACGACAGCGTTTATTCGTTCATGCATTCAAAGTGACCTCCGGTACAACTGTACGTGGTTTCTCCCCACAGACGGACCGGTTAACGCGGCAACCGTTGATGCGTTGCTAAGTGATACCCTTTTTGCCAACCGGTTTGTGCTTGATAAAAATGCAGCACCAGCGTATGCCGATTACGAGGTTTTGCTAATTGCTCCCCCAACGAATGATGCTGATGAAACAACGAACATCGCGTGGTTACAGCAAATTATTAATGCGGCGATGGCTGCGGGCTTTAAGGGAAAGGTATGCTTAGCGTTTAATAATGATTACTTGCCTGTCTATTTAGCGCAGCACTTTTCGGGTTTACGGCCGGAAAATATTATTGGAATTGGCACCCTTCCGGAGTCGTTAATTGTTAAGCAGCTCCTCAGTAAACGGTTTCGAATTGAGCCCCGGAGTATTACGGTCAACGTGTATGGCATAACATCTAATCCGTTCATTTGTTGGAGCCAGACCCAAATTTCGGGGGTGCCATTGCAGTCCTTCGTGGATGGTGATAATGCAGTTTTTAATGCGGATCAGTTAGCGTCAATTAGTCAGCGCTCCCAAAGTTTGGCCCATTCAGCCCACGTGATTGCCGAAATTCGGGGACTTCAGCTTGTGCTAAATGCCCTCGTTCTTGGGCGCGCTGTCATTGCACCAGTTACCCACATTGAAGAGATTACCCCAACCCCAAGTGCAATTAGTACGCCGGTTTTATTAGGGCAAAACGGAATTACGACGTTTACAATCCCAGCAATGACGGCTGATGAGGAGCAACAGTTGGCTCGAATTAAGGCGGTTGTTACCCAGGCAATCGTGGCATACACGCAAAGGTAGGTGGGATGAATGAGTAAACGCATGGTTGTAAATTACCCGCTTTTTCCGGAATGGACGACTGCCGAAGTAATTACGGTAACTAATTTTTACGCTTTGGTGGAGCAGTACTATGAACGCGGTGTTAACCGGGAAGACTTTTTGGTAGCATATGCTGCTTTTCGTAGAGTTGAGCCAACAATTATGGCCCAGAAACAGCTTGACCGGGCGTTTCAACAGGAAGCGGGTTACAGCATCTACCGGGCGGTTAAGGATGCGCAGCAGCAAACAACGAAAAGAATTAAGTATCGGGGTTGACTAGGATGGAGTTGGCAAAAATTGATGAACTTGTTTATTCTTGGATGCAACGGGCACGGGAAATAATCCTTACGGGGATGCAGTGTACACTGACCGTTACGACTAAGACCAGTCGGAATGACCTAGTAACTAACATGGACCGGCAGGTGGAGCAGTTTTACTATCAGCGGATTAAGGCAATCTTTCCG
The DNA here is from genome assembly GCF_045033025.1 of Ligilactobacillus sp. LYQ139. Taxonomy (NCBI): domain Bacteria; kingdom Bacillati; phylum Bacillota; class Bacilli; order Lactobacillales; family Lactobacillaceae; genus Ligilactobacillus; species Ligilactobacillus sp. LYQ139. The sequence goes on along the minus strand of NZ_JBJFZW010000001.1, from coordinate 282,225 downwards.
GCATCCGTGATCCTCGGGGAGGAGGCGCAGCATCACCCAGCACTGGTACCAGGACAGGGAATGCTATGGGTTATTGATCCGATTGACGGAACGATGAACTTTGTCCGGCAGCGGACAGACTTTGCAACGATGATTGCACTCTTCGTTAATGGTCGGCTTGTGCGGGGGTATATCCTTGATGTTCCCCGAAATGAATTGTTTTGGGGAGGCCCAGGAAAGGCCGTTTACCGTAATAAGCAGCAATTAGCTACCCCAGAAAATGTTTCCCTCAAAGATGGATTAGTTCAGGTTAGTAACAGGTTTATCTTGAATGATTACGCGCACAGCAAAGCGATAATTAACGCGAGTTCTGGATTGCGGGTGTTTGGCAGTGCGGGGATTAGTTTTATCCATCTGTTGACGGGACGGTGTATCTTATACATGGCTAAGCTTAAACCGTGGGATTTTTTACCGGGAGTGGCACTAGCGATGGGAGCTGGTCTGCAGGTGGGATTGCTTGATAACAGGCCAGCAAAATTAGAAGCAATTTCTTTGGCAGTAACGACACCGGCGGCATGGCCGGCAATTCAACGAATAATGTACGGGGAATAGTCCCCGTTTTTTAATAAAAACGCTCACTATGTATTGAGTCCGACGAACGGACAATGTAAAATTAAACTGAGATGTTATGACGTAAATACGTCATTAAAAACGAAAGGAAGAGCAAGCTTGAAGTTACGTGATGATATTCGGAACGTCGCCATTATTGCCCACGTTGACCACGGGAAGACGACGCTTGTTAATGAGATGTTGAAGCAGTCCGACACGTTAGATGAACACACGGAAATCGGTGATCGGGCCCTTGACTCTAACGCACTTGAAAAAGAGCGCGGGATTACGATTCTTTCCAAGAACACGGCCGTTAAGTACAAGGATAAGCAGATTAACATTCTTGATACTCCAGGGCACGCTGACTTTGGTGGTGAAGTTGAGCGGATCATGAAAATGGTTGATGGGGTTTTACTGGTTGTTGATGCCTTCGAAGGAACAATGCCACAGACCCGGTTTGTACTGAAGAAGGCCCTTGAACAGCACTTAACGCCAATTGTTGTTATTAATAAGATCGATCGGGAAGGAGCTCGACCAGAGGAAGTTGTTGATGAGGTGCTTGACTTGTTCATTGAACTTGGGGCGGATGAGGACCAGTTAGAGTTCCCGGTGATCTACGCTTCGGCTGTTAACGGTACGACCTCGATGGATCCGGATCCATCGACGCAAAAACACACTATGGACCCGATTTTTGATACAATTTTGGACACAATTCCGGCACCGGTTGACAATTCTGACGAACCACTGCAGTTTCAGGTTGCAATGTTAGATTACAATGATTTTGTGGGCCGGGTTGGTATTGGCCGGGTTTTTCGCGGCAAGATTAAGGTTGGAGACCAGGTTACGGTGATGAAATTGGATGGAACCCAGCAGAACTTCCGGGTTACGAAATTATTCGGATTCTTTGGGCTAAAACGGTTGGAAATCAACGAAGCGAAGGCCGGCGATTTAATCGCTGTCTCTGGGATGGATGATATTTTCGTAGGGGAGACGGTTTGCCCGGTCGATCATCCTGAGGCACTTCCGGTTCTTCGAATTGACCCACCAACACTACAGATGACTTTCAAGACAAATGATTCACCGTTTGTTGGGCGTGAAGGGGAAAACGTTACGGGTCGGAAGTTGGAAGACCGGCTGAAGTTGCAGCTCCAAACGGATGTTTCTTTGCGCGTTGAGGACACGGAACAGCCGGACGAGTGGATAGTTTCTGGTCGTGGAGAACTCCACCTGTCAATTTTAATTGAAACGCTTCGGCGTGAAGGGTTTGAGCTTGCTGTTTCCCGGCCAAAGGTTATTTACCGGAAGATCGACGGTCAGTTATGTGAGCCGTTCGAGAGTGTTACGATTGACACGCCGGATGAGTATTCTGGTTCTGTGATTGATTCAATGGCCCAGCGGAAGGGCGAAATGACTAACATGGAAACCGGTGCTAACGGGACAACGCGGATTGAGTTTACCGCGCCAACCCGGGGGTTAATTGGGTACGACTCTCAGTTTTTGTCGATGACACGGGGTTATGGAATTTATAATCATACATTCTCCGAGTACAAACCGGTTATCCGTAACTGGGAACCTGGGCGGCGGAACGGTGCCTTGGTTTCAATTAATCAAGGAAAGGCCACAACCTACGCAATTATGGGGGTTGAAGGCCGGGGAACAATTTTTGTCGACCCAGGGACGGAAGTTTATGAAGGAATGATTGTGGGGGAATCTTCCCGGGAGCGGGATATTTCTGTCAATATTACCAAGGGGAAGAATCTAACGAATGTCCGGGCGGCTGCCAAGGATCAGACGGCTACGATTAAGAAGCCAACCCACCTTTCACTGGAAGAATCTCTCGAATTCTTGAACGAAGACGAACTGCTTGAAATTACACCGGAAAGCATTCGGCTCCGCAAAAAGATCCTGCAGACAAATATGCGGGAAAAGGCCGCTAAGCAGGCTAAGAAGGCGACGAGCGATAAAAAATAATCAGTAAATTTACTGGAAAAGGAGGCTGTGACAGAAGGCGCAGCCTCCTTGTTCTTTCCGTAATCCCAAGTAGGTTGGGGAAAGTTTGTCATCCATCTTATCGACCTTTTGTGATTTGTTCGGTTTGCTGCTTTCACTCTGGCTGCATTGTTTGAATAGTTATTATGCAAAAGCAAGGCCCCCAATCAGCGGGCGTGATGAGCGGGAATAGTTATTGATATTTTGTCTCATCTGATGAGCGGTAGTTGGTGAAACGATTCTGTATGCTATAATTAGCGGGAGTGGCGGTCATTGGACTGCTGAACTAGGATAATTAAAGAGAGTTGAGCCAAACATGAACAACTTTGAAACAATGCGGTCCAATATTCGGGCTAAATTTCAGTATTTTGATTATTATTTGTTTATTCCATATATTATTTTGTGTTTAATCGGGGTCATTATGGTTTATTCTGCCAGTTCGGTTGACTTGACCTACATGGGATTGGCAACGACAACATACATGGATAAGCAGTTGATTTACGTTGTGATGGGTGTTCTTTTACTTGCGTTAATGGTCCATTTAAATCCCCGCTTTTGGGTTAATCAGAAGATGGTTAATATTGGGTACTGGCTAGTACTTGGGCTGTTACTGTTTGCTAAGATTTTATCACGGGCGGTTAACGGAGCAAACGGTTGGATTAATTTGGGGATTATTAATATTCAGCCCTCTGAACTATGTAAGCTTTACCTTATCATGTACTTATCTTATTGGTTTACTAAACGCCAGAAGAAACTACAGCTCGGGTTAGAGCCAGTTAATATGCGCCGGTTATACTTAAAGGTAGGACTACTCTTGCTGGTAATTTTGATTGAGCCTGATTTTGGGGGGACAATCATTAACTTTATGATTGTAATTACAATTTATAGTGCCAGTTTGAGTGACTCTAAGCGAGGGCTTAAAGTATTAGGTGGTATTTTAGCGTTAATGTTTGTTGGAATGCAGCTTTTCCGGTTTGATTGGTTTGTTCGAATTATTAAATCAATTCCTAAAATTGGCTACGTTGCAGCCCGTTTTCAGGCACAGTTTACGCCGTTTAAGTTGATTCAGAGTAGTGGAAAGCAACTTGTTAATTCCTTGTATGCAATCAGTAACGGAGGAATGTTTGGGTTAGGTCTTGGAAATGGAATTCAAAAACGGGGATATCTTCCTGAACCACACACCGATTTTATTCTTGCGGTGATTGCTGAAGAGCTTGGCGCAGTTGGTGTACTAGTTGTTTTAGGACTACTTGCGTGGATTATTGCCCGGATCTTTTTAATTGGAATTCGATCAAAGACTAGATATAACACGTTGTTCTGTTACGGAGTTGGAATGTTTATGCTCGTCGAAACTCTGTTTAACGTTGGCGCGGTTAACGGCTTACTTCCAATTACGGGAGTAACGTTACCGTTTGTTTCGTATGGAGGATCGAGTATGTTAGTTCTATCAATGGCTCTGGGAATGGTAATGAATATTTCTGCAAATGAACGGCGTGATAACGAGGTGGATCTTGCCCGGTATATCAAATAGAAGTTAAGAATAAAGAAGGAGACGATTGTATGACACTTTCGGTTCCACAACGGCAGGGGATAATTGTATATTTTCGGGGGATGCGCCAGGTGCGGCAGTTGCGACGCTTTGGGACTGTGCACTACGTTTCTCCGCGGATGCATTATGCGGTTCTATATATTAATCAGGACCAAATTGATCAAACCGTTAGCCGGTTAAAGAAACAACGGTTTGTGCGGCGGATTCAGTTATCCGTTCAGCATGAACTCCGTGCAGCGTTGGTTGATGGGGAAGAAAATCCCCTTGCTCCGGTAACATTTTGGCCAACAGAACAACGGGGGAGGGATCAGTAGTGCGAATTATTGCGGGTGAATATGGTGGTAGACGATTGAAGGCTGTTCCTGGAATGAAGACGCGGCCAACTACCGATAAGGTTAAGGAAGCAATGTTCAATATGATCGGACCGTATTTTAACGGGGGACAATCGTTGGATTTGTTCGCTGGAAGCGGGGGATTAAGTATTGAAGCCGTTTCCCGTGGAATCACGACAGCCACGTTGATTGATCATCAATACCAGGCGATTAAAACGATTAGGGATAACGTTGCCGTGACGAAGCATCCGGAACGGTTTAATGTATATAAAAATGATGCTGTTCGTGCAATTCAGGTTTTGGCGCGGAAAAATAAACAGTTTGATTTGGTTTTTTTTGATCCGCCGTATAAGCAGCAACAAATCGTTAAGATGATGATGCAGCTGCAGGACGGGCACCTTCTCTCACGGGCAGCAACGATTGTGTGTGAAACAAACCAGGAAGCACATTTACCTCTCTGGTTTGCCGGGTTCACGGGCGTCAAGCGTGCTAATTACGGAATAACGCAGGTAACGATTTACCGGTTTGGGGAGGAATAGTCATGCAAGCGCTTTTTCCAGGAAGCTTTGACCCCATTACGGTGGGGCATGTTGATTTAATTACGCGGGCAAGCCATCTTTTTTCTTCGGTTGTTGTGGTGGTAGCCGATAATCCTGATAAGCACGGATGGCTTTCCGTTGCGCAGCGGGTTGCACTGGTAGAAAAAGCGATAGCAGTACTACCTAACGTAACGGTTACCGCAACGGATGCATTAACGGTTGCCTTTGCCCGGAAAGTTGGCGCGCAGGTAATTGTTCGGGGAATTCGGAATACGCAAGACGATGAATTTGAACGAAATTTAGCAGCGGTCAATTACCACCTTGATCCCACAATTGAAACGGTTTTGCTTCCAAGTAAACCACAACTAACGTTTGTTTCGTCAAGCGCAGTTCGTGAGATCATTCGGTTTGGGGGTGATCCTAAGGGATTGGTTCCTCCGGTTGTTGTGGAAGCCTTAGGAAGGATGCGGGATAATGAACGAACAAATTAAACGGCGGCGCAATGTTTTTACGTGGATCTGTGCTATTACAATGGCAATCATTTTTTTGGTAGCTCCGGTTCCCCGATACATTGAGTTTCCGGGAGCAGCGCAAAATATTGCCCAGTACGTCCACGTTGACAATCACAAGAAACAGCCTCACGGCGCGTTAATGCTTGTGTATGTAAGTATGATCCGGGCTACGCCAATGACTTATACACTGAGTTATTTTTCACCTTTTGCTGAGCGGGATACTAGTCAAAGTGTTCTTGCTGGAAACAATAATGCGCAGTTTAACCGGGTACAGCAGTATTATATGAGTGATGCTGTGAATGAGGCGAAGTACGTATCATTGCGGCTTGCTCATCTTCCAGTACGGCAACGATACATTGGAATTTACGTAATGCAGGTGATGAAGCAGTCTAAGTTTAACGGGAAACTCCGGGTGGGAGATACAGTTACCGCTGTTAACGGGCGGCACTACTCCAACGCAACGGCATTCCAACGGGTTTTAGGAAACCAGCGGGTTGGCCAACGAGTAACAATTACATACCTGCGAAACGGACAAAAACATCGGGTAACCGGACCGGTTATTAAGCTTCCGGGGACTTCTAGGACGGGGCTTGGGATTGAACTAGCTAACCGCTCAACGGTCCGAACTCCTGTTAAAATCAAAGCTGATATGGGACGCATTGGGGGGCCATCAGCGGGGATGATGTTAACCCTTGAAATGTATCAGCAGTTAACAGGAAAAGACCTAACGAAGGGCCGACGAATTGCCGGAACCGGGACAATTACCGCGAGCGGGGCGGTTGGCGACATTGGTGGTGTTGACAAAAAAGTTGTTGCGGCAAGCCGCGCAGGAGCGCAAATTTTCTTTGTTCCTAATAATCCGACGCCGGCGGTAGTAAAACGGATTGATCCCCATGTTCAGAATAACTACCAGGAAGCACGAGCGATGGCTCGTAAAATTCAAACCCCGATGAAGATTGTCCCGGTTAGAAATGTTCGGGATGCTATCCGTTATTTGAATCGCCACTAAAAAATACGGAATTTCACCTTAATTGGTGAGATTCCGTATTTTTATTCCTAGTTATAAGGTGAGGGGGTGATGATGAATGATGGAATTATGGGAACGACTTATTGATTTTTTTGAGCGTTTTCGTTTAGTTATATTTACTCTTTTTCTTGTTATTGTGATAGCTTTGTTGGGAGTTGTAAAGTGGAACAGTGAAATCAAAAAGGGATCACCTGAACCATTAGCAGCAACCAAAGAATCAACTAAAGAAATGCTTGGTCGTTCCCACGTATTAAAAAAACGGTTGGATTGTTTTGTTGATGTTGAGGGAGCGGTTAATTCCCCGGGCGTTGTTCGGCTTACGAGTGGGCAACGGGTAGTAAATGCAATTGCACGGGCTGGTGGGATGAATGGCCAGGCAGATAGCGTTCGCGTTAACCTCGCGAAGAAAATCAGTGACCAGATGATGGTGTATGTTCCCCGAAAGGGTGAAAAGAGTAGTCCTGTCGGAGGTGATTTGGCAACTACGAATTCCACTAGCGAAACAGCACCAGTTAATTTAAATAGCGCGACTGCTGAGCAGTTAATGACAGTTGATGGAATTGGAACAAAGAAGGCACAAAAAATTGTCCAATTTCGGGAAGAACACGGGCCATTTGCTAAGGTTAGTGATCTTCAGCGTGTTGGAGGATTTGGCCCTAAATCAATTAGTGCATTAGCGCCACGACTTACGGTGGAGGGTTAAACAATTCCAGCAGGGTGTATACTAGCACCAAGAAGATTATGAAGGAGCGATCAATGATGGTAAAACGAATTCCGTGGGACCAATACTTTATGTTGCAAGCTGTTTTGCTATCGTCTAGGAGCACATGTAAGCGATTATCTGTAGGAGCAATTTTAGTTCGTGATCACCGAATTATTGCCGGCGGTTATAATGGTTCGGTCGTGGGAGATACACACTGCATTGACGACGATTGTTACCTTGTTGATGGTCACTGTCAGCGGACTATTCATGCGGAAATGAACGCCGTACTTCAGTGTGCTAAATTTGGTGTACGTACTGATGGTGCTGATATTTACGTAACTGATTTTCCGTGTCTTCAGTGTACAAAGATGTTGTTGCAAGCGGGAATTAACAGAATCTTCTATCTGCGAAACTACCATAACGACCCATATGCAATGCGACTTTTATCCTTAAAAAAGGTTGCCGTTAATCAGGTTCAAGTAGATATGCACTATTTGGAAACTGTATTGGCGGATAAAGGATTAACCGATTAATTATCATGCGCAACGCTTTATATTAGTCAGTTGTGTTGATATTGTCCTCCTAGCCTGGATACTAGTGCGATGGTCTTGGTTAGGATTAGCTTTTTTGGGGTTATGGCAGGTTCGAATTCTGTTTATGCGGCGTTCAGGTATATTGTTTTGGTCAGTAGGATGCCTTGTTATTGGGAGTATTGTTATTAATCAGCGATTACACCACCATCAACTGATGCGAATGACAAATCCGCATAATATAATACAAAACCATGTCGTTGTATCGGGCGATGAAATCACTCAGATGGGGAGGGTGATTACCTTTACGGGATGGTGGCAAGAAGGACATCAGCGCATCAAGGGAAGGGTTAGTCAACAATGTCATAATATTTCCACTGATAAAAAATACACTGTTGTTTTTGATGGAACGGTTCAAGCAATTGCGGTACCAACTAACGAAGCCCAACATGATTGGCGCCTTGAAGCGCAAGCGCGGGGAATTGTGAATGACCTTAAAATTAATAGGTGTCGTTTTATTCCTACTCCTTTGAAAATAGGCGTAGATTACGTTAAAGCGTTTCGGGGAGCATTAATTAGGTATTGTAGCTGTCTTAATGAGCCACTTAGATGGTTTGCACTGGCGTTATTGACAGGGAAGCTTGAAAATACCGAATTAACGAATCAAGTGCGGCAATTAGGGATGTTGTACTTGTTCTGTTTGTCAGGATACCATGTTTTTTTGATTCGGTGGTTAGTTAGCCGATTAGTCCGATTATTAGGGGGAACATCTCAGTGGGAAAGGTGGTTTTTTATTGGAGGACTACCCCTGTGGGTGGTAATCGGTGGTAGTAGTCCTGGATTAGTCCGAGCGGGGCTCATGGTTTTCTTGATGGATATTGTTTATTGGAAAGGCCGGCGCGTGTTTAATGGAATTGAAAGCTGGGCAGTAGTGCTAGCTGGAAATGTATTGTGGTCACCAGCGGCTATTTTTCAAATGGGGGTACAATTAAGCTACCTGTTAACGTTGGGACTAATTATTTTTGCTGAGTTACACTTGAAGGTATTTCGATTAAATATGGCCCTTAATATCTTAGGGTTACCACTAATCTTATGGCATACCTTTCAATTCAATCTATTAACGGTCCCGCTTGCTATTATTGGAACGATTGTTTTTAATGTGATTATTGTTCCGGTAACGGTATTAGGAGTAGTCTTTCCTGGCTTGCAAGGCGTTGCCGTTGAAATTTTAAGGTTGATTACCGCTGGAATTGGTTTTCTTAGTACGCTTTCAACTATCATTACGGTCGGGCGACCAGCAGTAATATTTTGTGTTGGGTGGATAATTGGTTGTTTGCGGTGGCCGCCTGAACGTTGGTGGCGGTACGTGCTTCTTGGAAGTTGCCTATTAATCCAATGGCTAGTTATCAGGGCCCCTTTATCAGATGAAATCGTTTATTTTGATGTTGGTCAGGGAGATTGTAGTTTAATTAGAAGTGAAACCAGCCATAACATTACGATGATTGATACTGGTGGCCGAATTGGGGGGCGCCATTATCGTCAGGGAACACCAGAAATTCAGGCTGTGGGTGACTACCTACTAAGTCGGGGGATTAATCAGATTGATCAATTGATTTTAACGCATAAGGATACGGATCATATTGGTAATTTTCCGGCGTTAAGTCACCGAATTAAAGTTCGTCGGCTTTTTGTTCCTGCGGGTATGGAACGACAACGCCGTTTTAAAGTGGAAGTACAACAGGCTACATTTAATTCCACTCAACTGATCCCCTTAACAACGCGTAACGCTTCACAGTTGTGTGGCATGACGGTTTTATGGCCTCCTACTCAAAGCAATGGGGACAATTCGTCGTCAGTCACGGTAATAACTAATTTTCACGGAATAAAGTGTTGGTTTAGTGGTGATTTAGAACAATCGCAAGAACAAAAAATTATCCAAACTTATCCGAATTTACAAATCGATGTTTTGAAGTGTGGGCATCATGGAAGTAAAACGGCAACCAGTCCAAAGTTGGTTACCCAAACCCATCCGCGGTTAGCGGTTATTTCAGTTGGTAAAAACAACCGGTACGGTCATCCCGCACCAGTAACCCTTAAAACGTTAGCGCAGCATCAGGTACCAGTCTTTATGACAAGTCATGATGGCATGGTAAAGCTTGAATGGCGATGGTTAAACAGGGTAAAATTTAAAACGGTAGTTACTCGAAGGAGGGGAATTTGTGGATAGCGAACAATTACAAAAAAATATTAAAAGTGGAACCGTAGCGCCGGTGTACCTCATTACTGGTAATGAGCAATATCAGATTGATGAGATTCATCAGCTGTTTGCTTCCCTAATTCCTACCGAGGAGCAGGGGTTTAACCTAGCACAGTATGATATGGCGACAACGCCAATTGAAGATGCGGTTGCTGCCGCCCGTGATTTACCTTTTATGGGTGAACGGCGGGTAATTATTGCTAACCGAGCGGATTTTTTGGCTACTAATGGGGTAAAATCAAAGGTTGAGCACAACGTAACTGAATTAAGGGATTATGTTATTAACCCCGAGCCAACATCAGTGCTCGTCCTTTTCGTTTCGGCGTCTAAGCTTGATGGACGTAAAAAAGTTGTTAAGACTTTGAAAAAAGCGGCGGTTGTTGTTGAAACTGAGCAGTTAAGTGCGGAAGCCTTGCGTCAACGAATCGATGCTCATCTCAGGCAAACCAATGCGGCATTTGCTGATCAACAAGTTAGACAATTATTTATGAACCGAGTCGGAAATGAACTTGCGGCGGTAATGGCCAGTCTTACTAAGTTGGCTTTGCTTGCACAGAGTAATGATGGGATAATTACTCGAAATGATGTTGTGGGGATGATTCCTGCTAACCTTGAAGAGGATGTTTTTGATTTAACCGATGCGGTGCTTCGAGGACAGGGAGGGAATGCACTTCAAATTTATCAAAATTTAATTGCCCACCGGGAAGAACCCGTTCGAATTAACGCGGTTTTACTTGGACAGTTTCGGCTGCTTCTCCAGGTTGCAATTCTTAAACGAAATGGATATGATCAAGGAAATATTGTTAAGACGTTAAAGGTTCATCCGTATAGAGTTAAGCTTGCGCTTCAGCATGTTAGTCATTTACACTTTAAGGTATTAGTTCAGGGATATCACGAACTGTTAATAATTGATGAACGCCTAAAAACAACGCAACAGGATCCAAAATTGTTATTTCAAATGTTTTTAATGCGTGTAATTCCTGTCCAAGCAAAATGAGTATTAGACAATGATAAACGGTATATGAAGGAAACGAGTGTAACAAAAGTTGAAAACCACCGAATTATATAATATAATTCGAGAATTTTCGAGCTTTTGTTGCGCTCATTTATTTTGGCATTAGAAGATCTAGGAATAAAAAAGAGGTTGGAACTCATACGTTCCAGCCTTTTTTAAGTCATATGAATAACGGAGACAATTCGTGATGAATCATCTCCGTTTTAGTTATAGCCATGTTACTTTGCAAGGCGAGCAGCCATCCGCGACTTATCACGGGCAGCCTTGTTTGCCTTAATCAGGCCTTTAGCCTTGGCAGAATCAACCGCTGAAACAGCAGCCTTAAAAAGTTCATCTTTGTTGGCTGCATTTGCCATAACGGCCTTGTCGAACTTCTTAACGGCCGTCCGCATAGCGCTTAACTGTTGTGCATTCCGGGCGTTTGCCTGTTCGCTTACCTTAACCCGCTTAATAGCTGACTTAATGATTGGCATGGTGTCACCTCCGCTTGCGCGATAATTACGATAATAAATATCATGAAAATTCAACAGGAACTATTATACAAGAGGTGTCATGGTAATGCAATGTTTATTCCGAGAAGATATTGTTCAATGAAGATTAATAAAATCATTTGCAATGGTTAGCTTTTTTCGATAGACTAATGGAGTGCGGAAAGCATAGACCCTGACTTAGTTTACCGTTAACTCACCGACGCTTTACTCGGTTAAGGGTTTCACTAATACAGAAAGGTGGGAACAGCTTTATGGCTATTTCACAGGAGAAGAAGAACGAAATTATGAAGAAGTACGCCCGGCATGAGGGCGATACTGGTTCTGCTGAGGTTCAAATTGCTGTTTTAACGGCAGATATTAATGAATTGAACGAGCATATTCGGAACCATAAGAAGGATTATGCATCTCAGCGGGGACTAATGAAGAAAATTGGTCACCGGCGGAACTTGTTAGCATACCTTCGGAAAACAGATATTCAGCGGTACCGTGAATTGATTAAGAGCCTTGGTTTACGGCGGTAATTAATCAGTTTTTATGGTTAGGATGAGCCATGACAATTTTGTCATGGCTCTTTTTATAATGAAAGCATCCGACATAGGCTTCTTTGAGGACTTCGTGTTTCAGAATTAACGTGGTATAATTAATAATCAGATATCGAATGAACGAAATAAAGTATGATATAAGGTGAGGTGGAACCATGAGCAAGGTTAAGATCATTCCACTTGGCGGTGTTCGTGAAAATGCTAAAAATATGTATGCCGTTGAGGTTGGAAATGAGCTATTCGTTTGCGATTGTGGTTTGAAGTATCCCGAGGGAGATTTACTGGGAATTGACAGTGTCATCCCTGATTTTAGTTATTTGCGGGAAAACGCACAGCGAATTGTAGGTGTCTTTTTAACGCATGGTCATGCTGATGCGATTGGGGCATTGCCGTACTTTGTAAGTGAGTTTAACGTGCCTGTTTTCGGGTCAGAATTAACGATTGCCCTTGCTAGGCTATATTGCAAAGGTGTAGCTAAAGCTAAAAAATTTAATGATTTCCATGTGATTGATGATCAAACTGAGATTGACTTTGAGAACGCAACTGTATCATTCTTTCAAACAACACATTCAATTCCGGAGTCCTTAGGGGTAGCCATTAAGACTGATCAGGGAAACGTGGTCTACACTGGTGATTTTCGGTTTGATCAGGCGGCTGGAGCGGGGTACAAAACAAATTTTGCCCGAATCGCGGAAATTGGTAGTGAGGGCGTTCTTGCGTTATTGAGCGACTCAGCGAACGCAGAAAATATTAAGCCGACGCTGAATGAGCAAGAGGTTTATGATCGCCTGCGGGAACCATTTGAGTATCATAAGGGACGAATTATTGTTGCCTCGATTTCATCAAATATTCTGCGTATCCAGCAGATTTTCAACGCGGCAGCTGCAAGTGAGCGTAAGGTTGTGTTGACCGGTCACCGGGTTGAGGAGATTATTCGAACGGTAATTAGGTGCGGAAAGTTGCGGCTGCCGGTTAACGATTTATTAATTAACGTCAATGAAATTGATAAATATGATGATCAGCAGCTTGTTATTTTGGAAACTGGATTGTCAGGGGAACCGTTGAAGTCGCTCCAACGGATGGCTCAGGGTAGAAATAAGCGAATCGGGTTACACGAAGGGGACCTTGTTTTTATCACGACGACCCCATCCCATGCCGTTGAAACGATGCTGGCCCGTACAAAAGATATGATTTATCGGGCAGGAGCTGACGTGCTTGCGTTAGCGGATGAGTATAATACTGCAGGACACGCTACCCGCGCTGACTTACAGTTATTAATGAATTTGTTAAAGCCAAAATACGTTTTCCCTGTGCAAGGGGAGTACCGGTTATTGGCTGAAAATGCGCGGAGTGCGGTTGAGATCGGAGTACCACAGGATCATGTAGTAATTCTTTCTCGTGGTGATGTTGCTGAGTATGAGCGCGGAAAATTTGTTGTTGCATCCTCAGTTGAAGCAGGCGACACCATGATTGATGGGAGTGGTGTTGGTGACATTGGAAATATTGTTTTGCGGGACCGGAAAGTTTTGTCAGAAGACGGGATCTTTATCGCGGTTGTTACAATTGACCAAAAGCACCGACTGATTATTGATTCTCCCCAAATTACGTCGCGGGGGTTTGTTTATGTTAAGGCAAGTAAAGAGTTAATTAATAAGAGCATAGCGCTTGTTCGCCAAGTTGTTCAGGCCAACTTAGATAATAAAAATCTTGATTGGAGTCACCTTAAACAGGATATTCGCGAAAAATTAGGGCATTATCTTTACGAGCAAACCCACCGGCACCCAGTGATTTTACCGGTTATTATGGAGATTAACCAGCATCGTGGCCGGCGGCGAAAAGACAGACATTCAGACAAAGAAAATTAACGAAGCAATTAGCAGGTTAGCTGAGCCATATATTAAGAAGTGACAGCGGCCTGTTTTTTTATGGGAGGATATTAATGCCAGCGGATGACATAAAAGCGGGAATTCAAGCACTAAATGATGGTCAGTACCGAAGGGCAACAATTCTTTTAACGGCTTGTTATCAAAAAAACGCCACATTTCGAGTGAATTATTTACTAACACGAGCACTCGCTAAAATGGGAGATTATGTGGCAGCTTATGCAACTGCTAAGGATTATCCGCGGGAATACTTAGAGAATGACGATTATTTTGTCCAGTACATTGAGTACGGGTGCCAGGCAGGAGCTGTTCTTGAAATTGTAATGTTGCTCACGGAGATTAGCCACTTTTTGTCTGCTACCGAGAAAGAACGGTTTGGCGGGGTAATTAAACGGGCAACAATTCAGTATTGGAATAATCAATCTACGACAGCAACTCAGGTGATGAGTCAACTGGCCCATTGCGGTGGAGAAGGGGTGTTAATCCAACGCCAACGGGTAAAGGCGGCTAATGCGCTTACTCCACGGCAATTTGTGGATGCCAGTCGGCTTCCGTTAATTGACCCGGCAGTTCATCCACTTGTTCGGGCAACCCTAATGGATGATTTGCGGCGACTAGCTGTTTTTCGCCACATAATGACTCAACCGTTAATCGGTTCGCCACAAAGGGTTGTTCCAGGGAGCCTTGATGCACTTGACGATGCGCCAGTTGTCCGTCATTACTATCAGGAGATTATTGAGTGTGAAAGTGAAGAACCACTCGCGCTTCGGTTACAACGGTACGCTGAGGTGCGATTAAAGTTAATGGTTTTATATCCCTTTCAGGATGATGTAATTAATGATGCAGAGCGGTGGCGATTGATTCTGTTGAATCAACAAGATGAACTTTCAACTAAGGAGCGGGAAAAGGCGCACCTTTTGGAAAGAACCATTCAACAGTGGCGGGTATAGAAAATTAATGATAAGTATTTACAAATAGAGAATGCCTCTATATAATCGACTACGGAATTCTTCTTCCGGAGGAGTGGAGCGGAGTTTTCGTTGCATTCTAATTAGGAAGTAGTATAATAAACACTAAAGTAATTATCGGCTTTTGCGCGGGTAATTCTTGTAAAATTACAGGAGGTTCGTATAATGGCTAAAGAACATTACGAAAGAACAAAACCCCATGTAAACATCGGTACGATTGGCCACGTTGACCATGGGAAGACGACTTTAACGGCTGCAATCACGAAGGTACTGTCAGAAAAGGGTCTGGCTCAGGCTGAGGACTACGCTGACATTGATGCAGCTCCTGAAGAAAAGGAACGTGGTATCACGATCAACACCGCCCATGTTGAATATGAAACGGAAAAGCGTCACTATGCCCACATTGATGCTCCAGGGCATGCTGACTATGTTAAGAACATGATTACTGGTGCTGCTCAGATGGATGGTGCCATCCTGGTTGTTGCTGCTACTGATGGCCCAATGCCGCAGACGCGTGAACACATTTTGCTTGCTCGTCAGGTTGGTGTTGAATACATCGTTGTTTACCTCAACAAGACTGACTTAGTTGATGATGACGAACTGTTAGACTTGGTTGAAATGGAAGTTCGTGACCTTCTTAGCGAGTATGACTTCCCTGGTGACGATATTCCGGTTATCCGTGGTTCAGCTCTGAAGGCCCTTGAGGGTGATGAGAAGGAACAGGAAACGATTATGAAGTTAATGGACACCATTGACGAATACATTCCAACGCCAGAACGTCCAACGGACAAGCCGTTCTTGATGCCTGTTGAAGACGTCTTTACGATTACTGGTCGTGGGACCGTTGCTTCAGGGCGTATCGACCGTGGGACTGTTAAGGTCGGTGACGAAGTTGAAATTATCGGTTTAACGGACAAAGTTCTTAAGACGACGGTTACGGGTGTTGAAATGTTCCGGAAGACTCTTGACCTTGGGGAAGCCGGTGACAACATTGGTGCACTCCTTCGTGGAATCGACCATGACCAAGTTGAACGTGGACAGGTGCTTGCGGCTCCTGGTTCAATCCAGACGCACACTAAGTTCAAGGGTGAGGTTTACGTGTTGACGAAGGAAGAAGGCGGTCGGCACACACCGTTCTTCTCAAACTACCGTCCTCAGTTCTACTTCCATACAACGGATGTTACGGGTGTTATCGAATTGCCAGAGGGTGTAGAAATGGTGATGCCTGGTGACAACGTTACGTTCAGTGTCGAACTGATTAAGCCGGTTGCCCTTGAAAAGGGAACGAAATTCACGGTTCGTGAAGGTGGCCGGACTGTTGGTGCCGGTGTGGTTTCAGAAATCGTTGAATAATATTACGGCCTAATGGCTAAAAAAGAGGGTTGTGACTGCGTTCACGACCCTTTTTTTATTACAAGGAATCATTTACTTTTTTTCGCGGGTACGGTAAACTGATTAAGTATGCAAGTAGCTTATTATTTGCGAATTAATAGCTCGGAGGTAGGACAATGTCTGTTAAATGGGAAAAAGAAGACGGTACAAATGAGGGGAAATTAACTTTCGAAATTGCACCGGAAAAAATTAAGGAAGGGTTGGATATCGCGTTCAACCGTGTAAAGAAGAATCTGAATGTGCCTGGATTTCGGAAGGGTCGGGTGCCACGGCAGATCTTTAACCGGATGTACGGTGAAGAAGCGCTTTATCAGGATGCGCTCAATGCTTTACTTCCAAATGCATATGCTGATGCTGTTCAGGAAGCTGGAATTAAGCCGGTTGCCCAGCCAGAAGTAAACGTTGAATCGATGGAAAAGGATGCAGCGTGGGTTTTAAGTGCTAAGGTTACCGTTGAGCCAGAGGTTGAGCTTGGTCAGTACAAGAACCTTGAAGTTACCCCGCACTCAACCCGTGTTCTTAAAGCAGATGTTGAGGCCGAATTAGAGCGACGGCGGCAGCAGCAAGCAGAACTTGTTTTAAAGGAAGACCAGCCTGCTGAAAAGGGCGATACCGTTGTAATTGATTTTGATGGTAAGGTTGACGGTGAATCATTTGAAGGTGGCAAGGCAGATAACTATTCACTTGAACTTGGCTCAAATGCCTTCATTCCTGGTTTTGAAGATCAGTTGATTGGTCACAAGGCAGGCGACAAGGTTGAGGTTAAGGTGACGTTCCCGGACGATTACCAAGCTAAGGACCTTCAAGGGAAGGATGCCGTCTTTGAAACAGAAATCCATGAAGTTAAGGAGAAGGAGTTACCGGAACTTGACGATGAGTTTGCCAAGGACGTTGACGAGGACGTTGATTCTCTTGAAGAGTTAAAGGCAAAGATTAAGGATGAGTTGAAGGAACAGAAGGTTCAGGCCGCCCGGGAAGCTATTCAGGATGAAGCGGTTGATGAAGCGGTTGCAAACGCTAGGATTGGTGACATCCCAGAACAGATGATTGAAGATGACGTTCAACGGCAGATGGACCAGTACTTTGCTGGAATGCAGCAGCAAGGTGTTACGCCGGACACGTACTTCAAGCTGACTGGAACTTCTGAAGAAGAGATGCGGAAGAACCTGCGGGACGGTGCCGAAAAGCGGGTTAAGACGAACCTTGTTCTGGAGGCAATCGTTACTAAGGAAAAGATTGACCCGTCAGAGGACGAAATCAATGATGAATTGAAGAGTCTTGCAGAGCAGTACAACATGGATGTTAAGGCCGTTCGCTCTGCTCTTTCAGACGATATGTTAAAGCATGATATTGCCATCCGGAAGGTTGTTGATGAAATTACGGATTCTGCTAAGCAGACCAAAAAGGAATCAAAGGATGACAAGGAGTCAAAGTAAACCCTAAGGGGGAACTTTGATTGCAGACCCCGTAAAGGAATTATTCCTTTGCGGGGTTTTATAGATGGACAAAGAAATACACAGAATGATGGGTTGTTCGGATAGCACCTGAAAGCCTTTTTTGCTAGAATAAAAGAGAAGTTTAACCAGGGGAGAGGTTTGTTGATGCAAGAAGACAAGGAAAATACAAAGACAGTTGCGACCTGTTCTTTCTGTGGTAAGACTGAAGATCAGGTCGAAAGTATGATCTCTGGCCCGGGGGTGTTCATTTGTAATGAATGCGTTGCACTTGCGCAGGCGATCATTACGGATGAACGAAAGGCCCAAACAAAAGAGGAGTTGGGACGGATTCCAACGCCCCGGGAGATTGTTGCTTTCCTTGATCAGTACGTTATTGGTCAAACTGAAACAAAAAAGACCCTTGCTGTTGCCGTCTATAATCACTATAAGCGGGTTAATGCAGCTTTGGATGCTGATGATAATGATACTGAACTTCAAAAGAGTAATATTTGTTTAGTGGGACCGACTGGTTCAGGAAAGACCTTTATGGCCCAAAACTTAGCACGGATGTTAAACGTTCCGTTTGCGATTGCCGATGCGACTACTCTGACTGAGGCGGGATATGTTGGGGAAGACGTTGAGAACATCCTATTAAAGCTTCTCCAAAATGCTGATTATGATGTTGAGCGGGCGCAACACGGAATTATCTACATTGATGAGATTGACAAAATTGCAAAAAAGAGTGAGAACGTTTCAATCACGCGTGATGTATCAGGAGAAGGGGTTCAACAGGCTTTGTTGAAAATTCTGGAAGGAACCGTCGCCAACGTTCCACCGCAGGGGGGACGGAAACACCCGCAACAGGAATTTATCCAAGTGGATACGACTAACATTCTCTTTATTGTTGGGGGAGCGTTTGACGGAATTGAAACGATTGTTAAAAACCGATTAGGGGATAAAACAATTGGTTTTGGAACAGACTCTAAGAATCAGTTGGATGACTCTAAGAGTATTATGCAGCAGGTGATTCCAGAAGATCTCTTAAAATTCGGACTAATTCCTGAATTTATCGGTCGTTTACCAATTTTAACGGCCCTGGAAAAGTTAACGCAGGATGATTTGGTTCGCATCCTCAAGGAGCCAAAGAATGCGCTCGTTAAACAGTACCAGCGGCTGCTTGAACTTGATGGGGTTAAGTTAAAATTTGATGATGACGCCTTGCAGGAGATGGCGCGTCAAGCAATCGAACGGAATACTGGTGCCCGGGGATTACGGTCAATCATCGAAGCGACAATGCGGGATGTGATGTATGATATTCCGAGTCATGATGATATCACGCAGGTAACGATTACACGGGATACAGTACTAGGTAAAAAGCGCCCGTCAGTTAAGAAAAAAGTAACAGGTAAAACTGCGACGAAAGGCTAGGAGGTCATTTTAATGGATAAACCACAAATTGGTGTTGTAGGGATGGCAGTAATGGGGAAAAACCTTGCGCTTAATATTGAAGATAAGGGGTATACCGTCGCTGTTTATGATTGGGATTCGAGTTACACGAAGAAGGCAATGGCGGATCATCCGGATAAACGGTTTGTGCCAAGCTACTCAATCGAAGATTTTGTTAACTCGCTTGAACGGCCGCGGAAGATTTTGATGATGGTTAAAGCAGGGGCCCCAACGGATTCCACGATTCATAACTTGTTACCTTATCTGGATAAGGGTGATATTTTAATCGACGGGGGTAACACCTTCTTTAAGGACACAATTCGGCGGAACAAGGAATTAGATAATTCCGGAATTAACTTTATTGGAATGGGGACTTCTGGTGGTCAGAAGGGGGCGCTCCATGGACCTTCCTTAATGCCTGGAGGGCAACGAGAAGCTTATGATTTGGTTGCTCCAATTCTTAAGCAAATCGCTGCTAAGGCGGATGATGGTGAGCCATGTGTTACGTATATTGGGCCTAACGGGGCAGGACATTACGTTAAGATGGTGCATAATGGAATTGAATACGGCGATATGGAATTAATCGCTGAAAGTTACAACATTATGCGGAACCTATTAGGGATGAGCGTGGCGGAAATTGCTGATGTTTTCAATGACTGGCGTGACTCAGAGCTTAATAGTTACCTAATTGACATTACGGCGAAAATTTTGACTTGTCCGGATGATTTAGATACCGGGAAGCCGGTAATTGACGTAATCTTAGACCGGGCAGGAAATAAGGGAACCGGAAAGTGGAGCTCTCAGAGTGCTTTGGAATTAGGAGTTCCGCAGTCCTTAATTACTGAATCAGTATACGCACGGTACATCTCGGCAATGAAGGATGAGCGGGTAACGGCAAGCAAACAGCTTAAGGCGCCAGCTAAGTTTGATGCGAGCGGATTAGATACGAAGCAGGTTATTGATCAGTTACGGCAGGCGCTTTATTTCAGTAAGATTATGAGTTACGCTCAGGGATTTGAACAGATCCGGGTTGCTTCGGAACACTATAACTGGAGCATTAATTACGGCAATTTAGCAAAGATTTGGCGGAATGGTTGCATTATTCGAGCCCAATTCCTTCAGAAGATTACCGATGCGTTTGCGCGCGATGCACAGTTAAAAAACCTGCTCCTCGACCCATACTTTACTAGGATTGCCGCTGATTATCAGCAGGCAACCCGGCAGATTGCCGCGTTGGCTGTTCAGGCAGGGGTGCCATGTCCGGGATATACGGCAGCAATTACGTACTATGATCAGTATCGGTCAGCGGTTCTTCCAGCCAACATGATTCAAGCACAACGGGACTACTTTGGGGCGCATACGTATGAACGGAACGACCGTGAAGGGACGTTCCACTACAAGTGGTACCACGAAGAATAGGAGCATTTTTTAAGTAACAACGTAATCCCCCACTTTGTTATCTACCTTGAATTGTAGTGGGTAACGGAGCGGGGGATTAGTTTATCAACGATGTTATGAATTTATTGGTAACAATGGTAAAATAAGCGGTGACAATTGATAATACGGGTTTGTCAGGAACCTAATAGGAGTGATAGAATGAGCCGGATTTTGATTATTGAGGATGAAAAAAACCTTGCCCGGTTTGTTGAATTGGAATTACAACATGAAGGTTACGAAACAGCCGCATGTAAGAACGGGCGGGAAGGATTAGAACTGGCCCTTAACGAGGACTGGGATGCTATTCTACTTGATTTAATGTTACCAGAGTTAAACGGATTGGAAGTATGCCGGCGGATCCGCCAGGTGAAGACAACGCCAATTATAATGATGACGGCGCGGGATTCAGTTATTGATCGTGTCTCAGGGTTGGATCACGGTGCGGATGACTATATTGTAAAGCCATTTGCGATTGAAGAGTTATTGGCTAGATTGCGGGCAGTTCTTCGCCGGGTTAAACTTGAAAGTACGCAAAACGAAAATCAGCAAACGCTTGTTAAATTTAAGGATCTCACGATTGAAAAAGAAAACCGGATTGTACGCCGGGGAGATGAAATAATCGAATTAACCAAGCGGGAATACGAGTTGTTGCTCGTTTTAATGGAGAACGTAAACGTTGTTCTGGCGCGTGACGTCCTCTTACGGAAGGTATGGGGGTACGAGAGTCAGATTGAAACGAACGTTGTTGATGTTTATATTCGGTATCTTCGGAATAAAATTGACCGCCCAGGAGAAGATAGTTATATCCAAACCGTTCGGGGAACCGGATATGTAATGCGGTCGTAATGATGAAACGCGTTGGAAATCAGCAGGTTACGCAACGGCGGTTTATGTCGATTAAGGTGAAATGGGCGGTTGGAACCGGTCTTGGGGTATTGGTAATCTTTGCTATTTTTGCTCTGCTTCTCTTCCAAAGTTTCTCAAGTTTACTATTACGAGAACAACGTCAAGAAACGCAGACGGTGGTTCAGGCGGTTACCAGCCGGTTAAATACAACCACTGAAATGACGCCAGCAACTGTTCGGACGGCTCTTGGACGCCAGCACCAAACGGGTAATTATCAGCATGATGTGTATTCGACCCTTGCGCAACGAAATCTTTGTGCAACGGTATATGGGCCAACAGGACGGTTACTGTTTATGACGCATAAACCGGCAGTGTCGTTTTATAGGCATGCCCCAGAAGAGCGGGTTACTACAGTTCAGCATCATACGGTATTGGTATTAAAGCAGCCTGTCCGGGGGAAAAATAATCAGTTGCAAGGATATGTTCAGGTTGAACGGCGATTGCAGGCATATGATCAAACACGCATTCGGTTAGCGGTTACGTTTTTAATCTTAGGGATAACGGCTGCGTTTGCGAGTGCTTTGTTAGCATATGGATTAGCAGCATGGTTTATTCGTCCAATTGACGCGATTAATACTACAATTGGTAAGATTAATGCTGATGATGAGGGACAAGCGCTGGCAAACGTTCGCGTTCCAGTGATGTCGACCAATGATGAACTCACGGAGCTTGCTGTTCTGTTTAATGATATGTTGAACCGAATGAACCGGTACGTTGAACAGCAACAGCAGTTTGTTGAGGATGTCTCACACGAACTCCGGACCCCAGTGGCCATTATTCAGGGTCACTTAGACATGTTAAACAGGTGGGGGAAAGACGATCCTGAGATTCTAACGGAGTCGATTAGCGCATCGTTGCAGGAAATTAACCGTATGAAAAGTCTTGTGCAGGAAATGCTTGATTTAACCAGGGCTGAACAGATTGAGGTTCATTTTGGGGACGAATTAACGGATGTTCGGGAAGTTGGAATTCAGACGTTCAATAACATTCGAATGATTCATCCGGACTTTGACTTTGTTTTGGACAACGAGCTAACTGGGCCGACGATGGTTAATGTTTACCGGAATCATTTTGAACAGATTTTAATTATTCTACTGGATAATGCCGTTAAGTATTCCCAAAAGCGAAAAGAGATTCATGTTTCTATGGACCGGGATGAACGTAGTGTGCAGATTGTTGTACAGGATTTTGGGGAAGGAATTGCTCCTGAAAATATTAAAAAAATCTTCAACCGGTTCTATCGGGTGGATAAAGCACGGAGTCGGGATAAGGGAGGCAATGGTCTTGGATTAGCAATTGCCCAGCGCCTAGTTGAGGGGTATCGCGGTGAGATCACCGTTGAAAGCGTTCTGGGCCATGGTTCACTTTTCCGGATTACCCTTCCACTTGCTAAAACGAATACCGGGTGATTGAAAAACGAGCAAGAAACGAAAGGTTTAGGTGCCATATTACTTCTGAACGATTTGGTACTACTTAAATAACCGTGGTGGAAGGTTGTTACCTCCACCACGGTTATTTTCATTGTTTAGCTATGTCTATTATTTTTGGTTATTCTTCTTCTCGGTGTTGTTTACCAGCATTGCGTTCCCGGTTACTTAACTCGGATTGTTGTTCTACTTGTTGTTCAATCTTTTCTTCCTTGGGAAGGGCGATTGATTCTGGAGGAACTACTTCGAACTCGGCTGCTAAGCGTTTTTCAATTCGGGGCCGCATTAAAACGATGATTAATGTTTGGAGGCAGGCAAAAATTCCCCCAACAAAGAAGTACAGTCCTAATCCGGCTGGTGAAATATAGGTCATGAAACCAATCATTATTGGTGAGTAAAGCATCATGGCGTTCATCATTTTTTTCTGTTCCTTTGGCACGCCAATTGTTGCAAGCCACCCCTGAAGGGCATAAATTAGGAATGACAGCATTACTAGCCAGAAGCACCGGTGTCCCAAATTAATCCCCATAAAGGTTGAACGTGACAACTCAGGAGAATACTGAATGGCTGCATATAGCGCAGCAAAAATTGGCAGTTGGATAAGGAGAGGAAGGCATCCTATTCCCCCGGTCACTGAAATATCATTCCGTTTGTATAATTGCATTAATTGCTGACTGAGAGCCATTTGTTCGGCCTGAGATGAGACGTGTTGCATTTTTTCCTGGATTTGTTGCATGTATGGCTGAATTGCCTGCATTTTAACTTGCTGGATAGTTGCCTTTTTGGATTGTTGGACCATGATCGGCATCAAAATAAGGCGAACAGCAAACGTAATAAGGATAATTGACCACCCGTAACTTCCCCCTAAAAGGTTAGCCAGCCAATTTAAAAGGTGTTGGGTTGGAATTGCAAGGTGGGTATACGTCCACCCAATCGGACGACCGTGTGCGTCCCGCCGAACGCATCCGCCCAAAAGAAGCGCAATGCTACCGATTGTCGCTAAAATTAGCAACTTTTTCTTGTGTTTCATATGATTAAAATTGTCCTTTCGTGGGTTAACTAGTACTGCTTAATACTGTACTCCGAATAAGGCGTGGTTTTCAACCAGACTAATAATACGTTACCCGAAAATCATTGTAGGAAGCGGGGGCGATTTTTTCGCTTGTTAGGTGTGTGACGTGTCCTGCTGGGGTAGGGCATGCCTGAACTTGCTTAATAAATTGGCGAATGAGCTGCGCATTACCCTGAGCGATAATATCAACCGTTCCGTTTGGAAGGTTACAAACGGTTCCCTTAATTCCAAGTTCATCGGCAAGGGCTTTAGTACTGTAACGAAACCCCACCCCTTGTACAAGTCCGCTGACATTAAGATGAACGGCTTCTTCCATAATAAATTTGTCCTTTCGTTATCAAATTACTTTCATTATACCGTAGTTTACGGTAGGGGGTTATCTATAGGTTGAGAATTAATTTGTGCTATGATTATTGACAGCATGAGTTTCGGGAGGGATCAGAGATGAAGATTGGGATTGATCGCATTGCGTTTGCAACGAGCAATCAATTTGTTGATATGGCAGAGTTAGCTCACGCACGGCATGAGGATCCTAATAAGTATTTAATTGGGATTGGGCAAAAGAAAATGGCCGTTATTCCACCAACGCAGGATATTGTAACGATGGCTGCAAGTGCAGCTAACAAGGTTTTAGGCCCTGAAGAGCGGGCCCACTTAGGAATGATTCTCTTTGCGACTGAATCGGCTATCGATAATTCCAAGTCAGCCGCAGCGCCGTTGATTCGGCTTCTTGACCTTAATCCGCACGTGCGCGTTGCTGAATTGAAGCAGGCATGTTACACGGGAACGGCCGGATTACAGCTGGCGAAAGGGCAGGTTGCTCTTCATCCGGATCAGATTGTGCTAGTCATCGCTGCAGATATTGCACGGTATGGTTTAAAGACCCCTGGAGAACCAACTCAGGGAGGCGGTGCGGTTGCAATGACTGTCAAGGCAACTCCCCGGATTCTTGCGCTTGAGGATGATGCTGCCGTGGTTACGAAGGATATTATGGATTTTTGGCGGCCGTTTGGGTGTGATGCTGCATTTGTAGACGGTAAGTATTCAACTAAAGTCTATTTAGACTTTCTGGCTGATACATTTACTCATTACCAGGAAATGAATGGGCGGACAGTGGATGACTTCGCTGCGTTGCTGTTTCACCTGCCATTTACTAAACTTGGTTTAAAGGGCTTGCGCCAGTTAATTGCTGATGCTGATCTAAAAATAGGTGCGCGGTTGGCTCAGCAATTTGAGGCTGCTCGGGAGTATGGGAGTCAGGTTGGGAACCTGTATACTGGTTCATTATATCTAAGCTTAATTTCGTTATTAGAAAATAGTACAACGCTTCGTGCGGGAGAGCGAATTGGATTGTATAGTTACGGTTCTGGGGCGGAGGGTGAATTTTATTCTGGGATTCTCCAACCGGGATTTGCAGCACAGTTTACAACTAGGCCAACAGGACAGGCACTCGCTAGTCGGAAGCAAGTTAGTGTTCAAGAATATGAAAAACTGTATGACGCTGCCGTTCATGGCCCAGCAGAGAGTGCATTAAGTGCGGATGATGATCCGGCTGATTTTATCTTTACTGGTGTTCATAACCATATCCGGCAATACGAGCAACGGGGAAATTAAGCTTTTTGAGAAATGACGGGTTTGATAACGCCGTTAAATCTTGTAAAATAAAGACTGTAGTAACTTTGAGAAATCAAAGGTTTAAAGGAGAAGTTCGATGAGTAATGCGAACATCAACTTAACGGAAACTCAACCGTTAGTAAATAAAGTAACAAGTAAAATTGATTTTTTACAGCAACTTCAGCGGGCAATTGAAGCGCATGACGACCGTCAAGTATATGCGCTGGTTGACCAGCAACGGTATAACCACGAAATCCGGAAGAAGGATGACGAGAAACAGCTAGATAACACGGCGTTAATCAGCGATGTATTTCCCGAATTAAGTTCTTTCCTAAGTACCAAACTGGTTGAATATTTACACAGTGTATATCCGTTTTTCTACTTTGAAGAAACACCAGAAGGGCAATATCAGTTCTATTTTGGTAATTGGTGGGGCCGGCGATTATTTGGAACACTTGACGTATTAAATGTTAAGCTGGTTTTCGATGACGAAGAATATAAGAAAGTAGCAACGGCCTTTGCCCTTGAGGGAGAGCATAAACGCTACAATAGTGATCAAATTGATGAGTTATCTCAGGAAAACGACCGGTTGCAACAACTAATCGATGAGCAAGATAAGCGTGATCAACGAAAAGCTGAAATTCGGACGAAAATTCGACAACTTTCTCAGGAGAAGGGAATGTTTTTTGGCGGGACTAAGCAACGTGATGAGAAACAACGGCTGAATGCGGAATTATCTCACATAACCGCCCTCGATGAAGAGGCGGATAATGCTTATGACATGATTAAACAAAATAATGAGAAAGTCTTGGCGTTATCAAAGGAAGATACGCTAATTGGCTATGAGAAGCAGAGCATTGTTGACCAGTTTGGAAGTTTTAAGAACTTCGAACAGCGAAATAACTCGTTATACCGAGATTACATTGCTCAGTTAATTGCTGCCCAGAACTAGTAGGTGATCAAAATGAGTGACGAACAGGAAAAACGAGTAATTAATTCGCGTGAGCAGGGTGATGAGCTGAGCACAACCGGGCGGCTGATGAACTATAACGAGCAGCTTAAACGGGAATTAGGTAAGGGATTAGATTTTACACGTCAGCTTGACCGGTTAATTACAACCACGGATCCGCATGAATTATTTGCGGCTGCTGATAAATTAACAGCATTTCAATTGAATTCCGCTTACCTTATCTATCCCCAGCAGTTTAGTAAGGCTGATTACTACCTAATTTTTCTTAACCGGCTGCTTCAACAGCATCAAAACGAGGCCGTCACACTTCGGGCCGATGAAGACGCTGATGAGCTTTATCATGAATTTCCTGAAATTACGGAAGATGGCCATTTTACGTTTACGTTTGCTGATAACACTGAGCAAGGAGCGTATTACACTGAGCGGACAACGGGAAATGCGCTGTTCTATTTGAATTTTCAGGAAAAAGTTATGCGTATTAATAGTCATGCCGTGACGAATTTGATGGTCTTAGACTATACCAAGCGCTATCATTTTGAAGTGATTCACCGATTTGAGCAGTATCTATTGGCTATTGGAGAATACCTTCAGCAGGACTTTGATTTTGATGTTGACTTCAGTGTTCTTGATCCCGCAAACGGTCATTTCCATCCTTTTCGGCAGGCGGGGCGGCCAGAACAGGCGCTTGACAAGCTCTTTATTTTGGCTTCAAATGCGGGTCGAATGCTGACAACTAGTGGAGTTAATAATGCAGTTTTAGATTTAGGAATGGGGACGAGCGTTCAGATTATAGCCAACCCAAATGGTAAGGCAGCGCAGTGGGGGTTAGTCGTGACGGATGATCAACAACAGGTTTCATGGTTTGACCTTCTTTTTAAGTACGAATTCTTACGTGACTGGTATATGGAAAACATTGAAATCCTTGAAATTGCTGCCGATGCTCGTTATTTTAACGATTAGGGGTGGTTAGATATGGATATTGCACGGATGGCGCGATTAGCGTATCAAAGCGAGGTTCAGTCTGTTCTGCCCGTGCGGCATCCTTCGGAAAATGAGCGGTGGGCGAGCGGAATGGTTGCGGTAAATGTTGCGTTAGCGAACCTCATGCCGTTAGTTCGCCAACAAGAAAAGTTGGCGGATCAGTTATTAGCTACTTATTGTGAAGCTTTGCGTGCTTTTTTAGAAATTGCTAATGATAAGCAATGGACATCATTTTTATTTATTGATGACCAGCAATTAGCAGCCTTTCAAGAAAAGTGGACGAATAGGTCGGATAATGCAGTGTACTTAATTATGCAACAACAGCTTAATAAGAGTTATTTTGAACACCGCTATCAACCGTTTGTACGGGCATGGCATGTTTTCTTAAAATTTGGTTTTTCTCGGCTGCGCCTTGATCCGGTGACGGTTGAGGTGCAGTATGTGACGATGTTTAGTTAATTGACACTACCAGGAACGATTAAGTATAATGTTCCGGTAGTTTTATGGTTCGGTAGCTCAGCTGGATAGAGCATCCGCCTTCTAAGCGGGTTGTCGTGGGTTCGAGTCCCACCCGAATCATTGTGTGGCTAATTATTGATCTGTGAGGTGAACCGTGATGTTTTTGACAACCGGTGGAATTAATAATGCTTACGCAATTAAAGGAATTGTGAATGCAACCGTTAAGCGAACATTAACCGCGGAGGAAATTGATGCGGTGGACCAGTATGATGAATTATATACCGAAGTTAAGTCCAAATTAATTGAACGGGCGGTTACTAAGGAGGGGGACGGAATCATTAATGTTCGGTTTGAACCGCAGATCGTGCGTGTTTCGGTTGGCCCCAAGTATATGATGTTGCATGGTTACGGGACGGTTATTAAATTGGTACGGAACAAGTAATCAGGAAAAGGGTACGGAAAGTTATAATGCATGGCGGGGCTTTTGTTACTATTTTTAAATAACCTAATGTTAAAAAACGGATCATAAAATCTATCGTGATTTTATGATCCGTTTATTTTAACTAACCCTTTTTTGCTGACCATCAATTCGATGGTTCAGGATGAATTCCCCGGTAAAGCATCATTCCTGCAGTGTATATTAAAATTCCAATGACTAACCAGGTTAATAATTTGGTATTAAGGTTTTTGAATAGGGTAACTGCAATGATTACTCCAGGAATTGCGCCAAGTGCAATCCAGAAAGAAGCTTTTCGGTCATAATCTTCGTTCTTAATAAACTCTCGGCTAGCTACTGGTTGGAGTAATGCACAGGACGTCATCATAATTGGGAACGCGCACGCCGGGGTCAGTCCTAGAAGGTAGGTCAGGGCCATGCACGGGGCGTATAGCCCGATTCCAGCGGTCATTAATGCGCCCAAAATAAAGTTTCCTCCGATACCGAGTAAGAGACGTCCGCCCGTTAACCCAGTGGCGGTATTTCCCTGTCCGAGTGTCGCCATTACGCCGGTGATTTGCATTGTCATTAAGATTGCCGTTGCTAGTAATGCAATCCCCATAATAATACGGATACGACGTTCGTTAAAGTGCGCAATTATTCGAGAACCAATTGATGCGCCGATTATAGCAGCAAAAACCATGCTAATCAAGGTTATTCCGTTGACCTTAATGGTTCTAGCGAAAAGGGTCGCCTCTAATAAAACGGCAGCTGTACAACTAACGTTGAGCGTCCCCGGGAGTAGGCGGTCATTTTTAAGGGAATGCGTTATTTTTAATCCCAGCGTTGCAACGGCAAAGCTGCCAATACCGAGGGAATCTAAAAAGTTGGCAATAAACCCGATTATAGTAGCAACCCATTTGCCAGGTTGGTTAACGGTTTGCCAGTGATGATAGATATCGGTGAGAAAAATCTTCCAAAAATAAATACATCCGAGAACAAGAAATGTTCCAATAAGAAATGCCATATTAATTACTCCCTTAACTCTGTCGTTGTTGGTGAAGGGCGGCTGCTTCCTGCGATGACAGTGTTCCAAGGTGGACGAGCTGTTGTTCAATTTGGTCGAGTAATAGGTTTCGGTCTGCAGGACGTTCAACAAAATCATACTGGTCGCCATCAATAATCATTATCGGACTCCGGTTATAATTCTTTTCCCAGTTTGCGTAGTATTGTAGGAGGGTGTGGTAGTACTCAACGAGGGACGGATCTGTACTGATTTGCTCGTAATCCCGTCCCCGTTTCTCAATCCGATGAATCATGGTATCGTATGAAACCCGGATATAAATTAATAGGTCGTGAGTACTAGTGGATTTCATAGTATCAAGTTCCGTAAGCATATTATGCAGAAGTTCTTCGTATACCGATAGTTCAAGTTGCGTTGCGTTTCCCATATCCGTATTCATTTTCATGAACATTTCGTCTTCAAGAATGGAGCGATCAAGGATGTTATTTCGACCCGTAATTGCTTTTTTAATCATTGCGAAGCGCCGATTGATAAAAAAAGTCTGGAGTAGGTATGTGTACGGATTAGAAGCGTCTGGGTTGCCGTTTGCACGGGCCTTAGCAGCCTGCTCGTTTCCTTTATAAAAGAGGGGAAGAACGGGATTATCTGCGACGGGTTCGAAGAACGGAATTGTGTGTAACTCGTCAGCGAGAATGCGGGTAAGGGATGATTTCCCAGATCCAATTACGCCAGCAAGGGTAATCATAAGGTGCCTCCTAATTAACAAGTATTCTTAGTTAATTTTACTGATCAGTTGGTGAAGTTGCAACGGGAGGGAAAAAAGAAAATGCCCCCGGTAAATTATTTTCTCCAAAAATTCACAATTTACGTCAAAAATAGCATTATGCGAAATGCATGGATTATTGTATGCTCATAGCATAACTGTTTCTTTGCGAACGCCAGTAAAATGGTATTAAATTCCACTGGAGGTGGCAACGATAATTAATAGTATTAATAGGCAGAAAGTGTTGACCGCTTACTTTGAGCAGACAGCAATTTTTACACCGCCCCAGCAATCGTTTCTTTTTTACAGTCCTGAGGTCCAGGTCGTCGAATATGGACGCCGTGAAATTATTTGTCGTGAACACCCCCCGCACCACAACTTATATTATCTTTTCCGGGGATTTGTTGGGATGGCAACGAATGATATTGTGGGGAACCGGTTGGTTACTTTATTACCAGCACATCATTATTTCCCCCACGATGTTTATCAGCCAAACCATCCTCACTATCCGGTTGAGGTTCAAGTATATTCACCGGTCGTCCAAGCAATTATTTTTCCTCACCGCGTTGTTAAGGTTCTTCTTGAAAATAGTCCCGCATTTCAGCGCGAATTAGCGTATGATTTGTACAACCAGTTTCGAATGTTTCGAACATTGGTGGAATACGAAGAAAGTCCGGTAGTCCGCCTCCGGGTTCGAAAGGTACTTCAGTATTTGGGAAAGCACTTAGGACGGGATTCTAATGGAAGTTGTGTTTTACCGGTAACGGTAACGGGTGGTGTTTTGTCCCGGCTAGCGTGTATTTCACGAGCAACAATGGCGAAAAATATTAAACTCTTAGAGGATTTACATTTAATTGAACGGACCAGTGATGGAATTGTATTAACCGCCCGCTTTTTAGCAATGGCCGACGATGAACTTCTTCGCTAATTATCCTGAAAATTGGTATAATGTGCCTATATTTAGCGTAGGGAGGAGCACATGAAAAAGAATCAGCGGCAAGAATTAATTAAGCGCCTTATTCAACAAAATCGCGTTCGAACTCAGGAGCAGCTTCTTCAATTAATGATGAAGCAGGGGATTACCGTTACTCAGGGAACGGTCTCAAGTGATTTACGTGAGATGGGCGTGGTTAAGGAGCGGTTGGCTGATGGAACAAGTGTGTACGTTTCTGCTAAGGGAACAAAGGACCAATCTCGCACGGACATAATGGATTTGATTTTAACCGTCACACAAGTTGAGTTTTTATGCGTTATTAAGACGGCGCCCCAAGATGCTGACTTATTAGGTGTCTTGTTAGATGAGAGTTCATTTCCAGAGGTAATTGGCACACTTGCTGGTTATGATACCGTGGTAGTGATTAGTCACTCAAAGGCTGCAGCAGCACGTCTTGTTCAGCGGTTGCAGCCGGCTAACTAGAAATGGTTGGGAGACGACGAGTATTCATGAAAAGGCAAACGGAACAACAGGGTAGTACTAGGTTTGGGCGGTGGTTCAAGGAAAAGTGGCATCGATTTCAACTCGGAAAGTGGCTCTTAATTATCTTTTTGAGCTGCTTTTTGATTGTGAGTGTTCGCCTCGTATATATTGCGAAGACGGCCCACGTGCGGGAATTAAAGAACGCGCTTGAACAGAATACTGTTATCTACGATGAAAACGGGAATAGAGCAGGAACGCTTTATTCTCAAAAAGGAACGTGGGAACCGCTTAGCCAAATTTCACCGAACATGCAAAATGCCGTGTTATCGACCGAAGATCGGAATTTTTATCATGAGTACGGTTTTTCAGTTAAGGGAATTGGGCGGGCAACCCTTTCGTATATCAAAAACCGCCTCCTTGGACGTGATTATATTAGTGGCGGGGGAAGTACCCTGACACAACAGCTGGTAAAGAATGCTTTTTTATCGCAAGAACAGACGTTTAGTCGGAAAGCAAAGGAGCTATTTATCTCCGTGCAGGTTGAAAACGATTATAGTAAGCGGCAAATATTTACAATGTACCTAAATAACGCTTACTTTGGAAAGGGCATTTGGGGGGTTGAGGATGCAGCCAAACGTTATTTTGGAGTGCATGCACGTGATTTAACCGTTCCCCAGTCGGCGGTGTTGGCAGGAATGCTAACAAATCCTAATGGGTTTAATCCGGTTGATCATCCCAAGGCTGCTTTGGCACGGCGCAACCTCGTTCTACAGTTTATGTACGAAAATCATAAATTGAATGCACATCAGATGCGTCAGTACCAGCGGACGCCGATTATTATTCGCGATACATACCGGTACCAGTCAGGATATAGGTATCCGTATTACTTTGACGCGGTAATTAATGAAGCACACCGGGACTATGGTTTATCCGAACAACAAATCATGAACCGGGGATACAAAATTTACACGAGTTTGAACCAAAACTACCAGCAACAACTGCAACGGAACTTTGCAAACCCTAGTTTGTTCCCGGTTAATCAGGACGGGGTAAAGGCACAAGGGGCAGCAGTTGCGATGAATCCTAAAACTGGTGGGGTAACGGCGGCTGTCGGTGGCCGACAGGGTGCCCATGTTTTCCGGGGATATAACCGGGCGACCCAGTTATCGCGCTCACCAGCATCAACAATGAAACCCATTGCGGTCTATTTACCAGCAATTCAAAACGGGTATCACTATGATTCGATGATTCCGGACCGAATTGAATCGTATGGGTCAAACCACTATACGCCGCATAACGGGAATAATGAATACGTTGGAAAGCTGCCGTTATACCTTGCTTTGGCGCAAAGTAAAAATACCAGTGCAGTATGGCTCCTTAACAGGATTGGTGTTCAGAAGGGGTATGCAATGGCAAGGAAGTTTGGGATTCCGGTCACCAAACGGGATGAGAACCTTACCTTGCCACTTGGTGGCTTGTCTAAGGGGGTCTCACCGTACCAGATGGCGGCGGCGTACTGTACGTTTGATAATGGTGGTGTGAAGGAGCAACCACACTTTATTACCAAAATTGTGGACGCGGATGGCCGCGTTGTGCGCCGAAAAAAACCACTCACGGCTAGACGACTGATGTCACGTCACGATGCTAACGTAATGACCAGTATGATGATTGATACCTATAAGGTAGGGGTTGGAAAGGACGCTAAGCCGACCGGGTATGAAATCGCCGGAAAGGACGGAACGGCGCAGGCGACAACTAAGGATGCGCCCCCGATGAGTCAAAAAGATTGTTGGTACATTGGTTATACACCAGACGTTGTACTGGCAACGTGGGTCGGGTTTGACAACGGAGCGCCATTTCCCATTACCGGCATGCGTAATGGGACGAGTCTTTTTAAACAGTCGATGGAAGACATTCTGCCATACACTGCTGGAACTAAGTTTACCGTAACGGATGCTGCAACGAAGATGCAGCGGCTTGATGCTGGCGATCGTGCTCAATCAACCGGGGAAGCAGGTTGGAGTCATTTTAAGACCCAACTTCAAAACGGATGGAGTCATATGAAAATGCAGCTTGGAAATTGGGGCAATGCCGCTAAAAACTATATTCAACGGTACATTCCGTAAGCGTAAAGGTGTTATGGGGATAAACTGTGCTCGAGGAAGGAAGGATAGGCCATGCAACGGAAGATTTATGATTATGCTGATGGGGATGAAGTTAACCTATTTATGGTAATTAAGGACGCTGATGTGCGGGTTGCAAAGAATGGTAATAAGTACATTGCCTTTACTTTTAGTGACCCGTCGGGAGCCATCACGGCGAAGTACTGGGATGCCCACCCAGATGAGATTGCCCGTTTTCAACCCGGAAGGGTTGTATTGGTTACCGGGAAAAGGGATGTGTACCAAGGAAAGCCACAAATTAAGCTGCGTCATCTTCGCTTGGCTAATACGAATGAACCAAATGACCCAGCAGCCTTTATTCCTGCTGCGCCGTGTTCACAAGAACAACTTGAGGAAGAAATCAATCAGTATGTTAAGGCAATTACGAACGCAAACTGGCGGCAAATTGTGGAGTTTATGTTACGGCAGTTTCACGATACCTTTTACACTTATCCTGCAGCTAAAACAAATCACCATGCCTTTTTAGGAGGTCTTGCATACCATACGGTTTCGATTTTACGTCTTGCCAGAGCGGTAGGAGAGCAATATCAGGATGTTCGCTGTGATCTGCTTTATGCAGGAGCAATTTTACATGATTTGGGGAAAACAATTGAACTGACCGGGCCGGTTGCAACGCAGTATACCGTTGCAGGGAATTTACTCGGCCATATCGTTTTGATTGATGAGCGGATTGTAGAAACGTGTGCGGCGCTTGGAATTGACCAGTATGATGAGGACGCACTCCTTTTGCGGCACATGATAATTGCTCATCACGGTCTGTTAGAGTACGGTTCACCCGAGCGTCCTGCCCTCCTTGAGGCTGAAATTTTACACCATCTTGACGATTTGGATGCAACCATTCAGATGGTGAAAGGGGCACTTTCTCAAACAGAACGGGGACAGTTCAGTTCCCGTGTCTTTGGCCTGGATAATAGGCGGTTTTACCGTTCACAACAGGGTAGTAATGATGATTAGTTATATGGGTGACGTGAAGGGTGAAGGAAAACGCATAGAAAAGAAGACGGGCACGAAGAAACCGGTTACCTGAATGAATTGTGGGCATGAACTTAGTGGTTAGCAACTTTTTAATTCAGTCCGCTTGTTTTGCATCAGATTATGCGGACATAATAAAAAGGCTGAGACTTTATTAAAGTCTCAGCCTTTTTATTACTAATAATTGGGGTTACTGTGGATTTTGTTGTCCACCAATATAGTTAGAAAGAATGTTCTTAAGATCCTTATCCTTAATTTGAACATTTCCGTTCTTAAGAACCTTTTGGGCAACCCGTTGCAGGGTGGTTTGATTATTCATCTGTTCGTCAATAATCTGGTTTTGTAATGCTTGCTTGTGGTTAGCCATCTTTCCCTTTGCTGGATGTTTGATGCAGTAAATAATGACATAACCATAGTCCGTTTTAACAGGTTTTTCAGTAAACTTACCCGTCTTTAACCCAAAAGCGGCGTTCTTAAACGTGTTATCTAGTCCGGATGTTTCGTTATTAAACGGCGGTAACTTTCCACCGTTATTCTTTGTTTGGTTATCAATAGAATTCTTTTTTGCCAGCTTTGAGAAGTTAGCGTACGTTCCGTTTTGTTTTAGCTGGTTAATGATGTTATTAGCATCATCTTCGTTTTTAACCACAATTCGGGCAACCGTGATGTTGGGCTGGTACTTCTTCCATTGCTTCTTAAGCATTGATGGGGTGATGGTTGTATTAGCTTTTACCGCGGCCCGTAAAAGAAGATTCGACCGTAACTGTTGTCTAAAAGTTGCCTCCGTTAGGTTCTGCCGTTGTAAAACGGTATCGAAATTTTGACCGTAACGCTTTTTGTAAGCATTAAATTCGCTGGCGACCTGTTTTTGGGTAACCTGTTTACCGTAGTCCTTCTCAAGCACTTTGGTAAGAATCATTTGTTGAAGCACCTGCTTGCCAGCAGGGGTTTGCTTCATCTTATCGTAGTACTGTTGTTCGGTAATCTTCCCACCGGAGGTTGTTGCAACTGTTTTTGAACACGATGCAAGACCGAGTGACATGAGGACGGCCGCTGCGCCGACCAGCCATTTCTTTTTTGTCATTCTATTGTTCACATCCTAACTTAGTTAATAAGTAACGCTCTCATGGTACCATAATCGTCCTTTATTGAGTACGGTTAAAACGAAAGTTTGACTAATGTTTAGTTTTATTTGCTGCTGTCTAAAGATGATGGGAAGGAGCAAAATTGGTGCCAGGCATGCTTCATTGCTTGGGTATCATTAATCACATCCTTCCCCGCAGTTATTAATTGTTGAAAATCACGACCTAAAATGCGAAGCCGAATTGCTTTTTTGGCAACTGTGCGGCTAATTTCATTCCGGTAGTGATAGCCTCCCAACAGGAGAGCCCCCCCAATTAACCCAGTTGTAAGTGGATGTTTCATGGTTAATCCTCCAAGTGAACTTTGATGTTATCAGCAATTCGTTGTAAATCAGCGTTCGTGTATTTATCCGTATTATCCTTAAACTTCATTGCAAAATCATCGTGGTCGGTGTACCGGGGGATAAAGTGAATGTGGGAATGGAACACTGATTGATAGGCCACCTTACCGTTATTATTAACAATGTTTAATCCCTGAATGGTGGGATCGGAAGCCTTGATTGCCCGGGCAATCAGGGGAACACGGCGAAAAACGTCCTGGGAAAGTTGGTCGTCATATTCAAAAATATCGCGTACGTGCTTTTTGGGAACAAGGAGAGTATGTCCGGGTGTTCCCTGTGAAATGTCAAGAAAAGCCTTAACCTGATCGTCTTCATACACCGTTATACTTGGAATATCACCGTTAATAATTTGACAGAAAATGCAGTCATCCATTCTTAAACGCCACCTTATTAGTTTTGTTTCCATTATACACTAGTGGCTTTCGTTGCTGTGATATAATTCAAACGACAACATTGGAAGGAGTCAAACGGCATGGTACTTGAAGTAGATAATCTTATAGGAGGGTATTCCCGCATCCCGGTGCTTAATGGAATTAGTTTTAAGGTGGCTGCTGGTGAATTAGTGGGGTTAATTGGCTTGAACGGTGCTGGTAAGTCGACAACCATTAAACATATCATTGGGCTTCTTCAACCACATTCGGGAACAATCAAGGTTGCGGGGATAACGGCTACAACTGACCCTGCCACATATCACCGCCAAATTGCATACCTCCCGGAAACACCGGTATTATATCCGGAATTAACATTACGAGAACATATTGAAACAACGATTAAGGCGTACGAGCTTGATGAAAAACAGGCATGGGAGCGTGCTTGTCGGTTACTTACAATGTTTCGGTTAACTGACCGTCTTGACTGGCTGCCGGTTAATTTTTCAAAGGGAATGCGGCAAAAGGTAATGATTATCTGCGCGTTTATTACGGATGCCAAGTTATTAATTGTTGACGAGCCGTTTTTGGGGCTTGATCCCGTTGCAATTCACGATTTTCTTGCATTAATTAAGGAAAAACAACAACGCGGGACGGCTGTCCTGATGACTACGCACGTGTTACCAACTGCCCAACGGGTGTGCGATCGGTTTGTTTTTATTCAAAAAGGTCGGATGCAGGTAACGGGAACGTTAGCAACAATCCGCGCGCAGCTTGCAATGCCTGATGCAAGTCTAGAGGAGATTTATTTGCACCTCAATCGGGAGGCGATTCATCATGGATAAGGTGTGGCACCAACGACTAGCCGCTTATCATAAAGAATTATTTCGGTATGCAAAGTACATTTTTAATGATCACTTTATCATTGCAGTGCTTTTTTTATTGGGCGGATTTGGTTATGAATACGCCCAGTTACTTCAAGGACCCGTAACCCACCGGCTTCAGTGGGGTGCTTTTCTTATTACTATTTGTTGTGTGGTGATTACTATCAATTTTGGGCGCTGGATGACGTTAATGAAACCTGCTGATTGGGTCTTTCTCCGGCCAGAAACTGTTCGAATGAACCAGTACCTCCGACCAGCATGGAGATATAATCTGGCAGTCGGATGGGGCGTTCCGTTATTAGGCGGCATTATTGTGACACCGTTGTTGCACTACGTTTGGGGAGTGTCTCGGGGGTCTATGGTTTTCTTTATCGCGGGGTTAATTATTATGCATGAGGTGATAATTACTGCGGGGTATCATGAAAGTATGTTACCTAATGAACCTGGATGGCAAAAGCAGCTTATTTTTAAGGGGATACTCCCCGTAGTAAGTGGGCTACTGATGTTGGTT
This sequence comes from Ligilactobacillus sp. LYQ139, assembly GCF_045033025.1. Classification (NCBI taxonomy): domain Bacteria; kingdom Bacillati; phylum Bacillota; class Bacilli; order Lactobacillales; family Lactobacillaceae; genus Ligilactobacillus; species Ligilactobacillus sp. LYQ139. Next base: position 244,119 of record NZ_JBJFZW010000001.1, on the reverse strand, counting down.
AGTCCATGGGTGGCGCTCATAATTGTCCTTACCTGGTTGGGAGGTGGGCTTACCTTAGCGCGACAGCAAGGAATGATTCAGTGGCAGCAAGCCATTATAACCGAACAACACCGAATGCAGCGGTTATACCGCATTATTAACCTGTTTGTGACTGTTCCGCAAGTGGCAGTTCGGGCTCATCGGCGGCGGTGGGCTGACGGGCTGGTTCGGCTGCTTGCAGGTCAAGATGCAATGCAGGGATTAGTTGCCCGGGCGTTTGTGCGGAGCGGTGATTACCTGGGAATGTTTATCCGCTTGCTACTGGTAGGAACTGTGGGGGTAACGGTAGTTCATAACGGGTGGTTAGCCATTGCTCTTGCAGTGATCATCAACTATTTGATTATTTTTCAATTATTTCCGTTAGAGCACCACTTTGATGATACTGTTTTTGTGCGAATAACGCCGGTGCTGTGGGCACAGCGAGGAAGGGCGGTTCGGCGCGTGCTTTCACGGTTGTCTTGGGTTCCGCTAGTTTGTTTTATGGGAGCGATACTATGCGGAACGCGGGACTTGGTCCTTGCTGGATTAAGCGGTGTGTTAATTGCGGTAGAAAATTATTTGTTAAGCGCGTTATTTCAACGGTTTCGTGGTAGAAGAAACGCTTGACATGGACATAACAAGTTTGTAGACTAATTGTGGTTATTTGACGTTGATAAGGAGCGGTGCCGGATGGACTTTGAATTGGATGACGGGTGGCAGGTCCTTCCGATTAAGGGTGACACTGGAACGGCCTACATGGGGATTAAACAGGACCAGCGGATTTTTTTAAAACGGAATCCGTCACCGTTTCTTGCGGCTCTCTCAATTGAGGGGATTACGCCCCGGCTGATTTGGACTCGGCGGACAACTTCGGGTGATACGTTAATTGCTCAGAAGTGGTTGAATGGTCGGTGTCTCACTAAGGAAGAGATGAAGACCTCACGGGTACGACGGTTATTGTACCGGGTGCACCATTCCGATATTTTACGCAGCATGCTTCGGCAAGTCGGTGGTCAAGTACTAACGCCGAGTTCTTTTTTAAGAAAGGTTCTTGCTGAATTAACGGTTGATCTTCAAGAACATCCGTTAATTCAGCAGACGGTTACGCTTCTTCAAACAGAAATTCCGCGAACGGTTAAGCAAAATTACCGGGTTTGTCATACTGATTTAAATCACAGAAATTTATTGTTATCAGAAGTGGGTCAGCTTTACCTGGTTGATTGGGATCATGCCATTATTGCAGATCCAGCAATTGATTTAGGAATGTTATTAGCCGATTATGTTTCCCTTGGTCAGTGGGATGATTGGTTGACAGGGTATTACGGTCACTTTCCAAATCGGGTTTGCCGGCAAGCGGTCTTTTGGTATGCCACTGGGGCGCTTGTTCAACGGATTGCAACGACGCATCATGCGGGGCGGTACCATGAGATGAATCAGGCGCTCCTTCTTCTTAAAAGGGTTGCGCCGCTTTTAGCGGAGCAAGGTTCTGGGTACCACACGCCGGGTATCAGCTAAGTGGATTGTTTAGTGGAATGATGAAAGCTCCCTCCATTTGTTTGGATCGGAGCTTTCCGTGTTTTAATAATTGGATTTAAGGAGAAATTATGCGGTTAAAAAATAAACCTTGGGCCCGGCCGTTAATTGCGGCTAATCCCCAGTACGTTGTAACGGAACCAGCAAAGTTGCGCGGGACTTGGCAAACCCGTTTTGAGCGGCCAGCGCCCCTTTACCTTGAATTAGGAATGGGGAAAGGACGGTTTATCGTTGAAACGGCTAAGCGCCATCCGGAAAATAACTATATTGGCATTGACCTGCAGCCGGTAGCAGTTGGAATTGCTTTAAAAAAGCAGTTGGATGCTCAGTTACCTAACTTGCAGTTGGTTGTTGCTGACGGCGCTGCCCTAACAAGTATTTTTGCTCCGGCGGAGTTAACGGGAATGTACTTAAACTTTTCTGATCCGTGGCCTAAGAACCGACATGAAAAACGACGGTTAACGTACAAAACATTTCTAGCACAGTACCAGCAAGTCGTTGCCCCGGGGGGGTACCTTGAATTTAAAACGGATAACCAAGGGTTGTTTGAATATTCGCTTACCAGTATGAATAACTTTGGATTACACTTTGAACGGGTATGGCTTGATCTGCACGCCGATTCGGAAGTAACGGATAACGTTATGACCGAGTACGAAGAACGGTTTAGTAGTAAGGGACAACCAATTTATAAATTAGTTGTTCGGTTTCCGGTTAAAAAGGAACGGAGCATATGATAGATGAAGGAAAGACAAGGAACAATTAATTTGCCGGCGACGGTTTTATCGCGGATTGGCGTATCACCAGGTGATCAGGTAATGGTAACGGTGGATGGGAACCGGCAGCCTGAACTTCGTGTGCGGCCCCTTCGTTCTGCTGAAAGTCGGTTAGCACCGTTGTACTATTTAATTCCGGCGGTAATTTGTGCACTACTTTTTTTAGGCTATTTTAGTGGCTACCGGCATATTCACCAGGTTCCGCTTGCAGGACAGTGGTCGATTGCAAGTGGGACAATTTTACTGGGAATTGCGAGCGGGACTTTGGTTTTTGGGGGGACGTATTTGCGCCGGCGCCATGAAATTCAGCAGTGGCTCGGGAAGGGGCTTTATTGGCGAAGCATCATTACGATTATGGCTTCGTTTATTATGTTGTTGGGAATCGGGTTAGTAGCTGCTTTTTGGCTAGCGGCAACCTTTTTTAAGGGTCTTCATTTTGGGATGGGGACCGCAACACTCATAGTTTTCTTAGTGACAGCGGTGGTAAATTACTTGATGATCCGGACTGCTGCGGGAATTGCGCCAGCCGTTATTTTTCGGCTGTTGGTGCTTGTCCTCTTTGCAGGGGCGTCCCTATCAATTGTTTCTAATAGTGATAAACGCTGGTGGCAGTATAACATCAGCTTTTTGGGCTCTAATCGTGCAAGTGATAGTTGGCAGTTTAACATTACGCTGGTTGTGGTTGCGCTGTTAATGGTATGTTTATTTGACTACCTTTTTTCTGCACTTCAACTGAAATTAGGGTTTCGATGGCGCACGGTGATTTTACATTGTTTGTTGACGGCGTTTGCGCTTTTTTTAGGGGCAATCGGAATTTTTGCAAACAACGGCGGAGTTATGCATGAGCTGCATATTCGGGTAGCGGCTGACGCAATTTACACGTTACTATTAGCGATTGTGCTGATTCGTGTATTGCTCCCTGAAAGCCCCCGTAACTTTCAACTTCTTTCGTATGGTCTGGGAATTGGGTTGTTTGGGACGGCATTTTTATTTCAGGGAATTCATTATCTCTCCCTAACGGCATTTGAAATTATTGAGTTTTTGATGGTTCTCGGATGGCTACTTTTGTTTTTTCAGGTTTTAGAGGACTTAGTTAGTGATACGAATGACGTGTACGTGGTTACGATTCAGCCAATGCACCAAAATGATGATACCAGTTGGGATGATTAATCAAGTGGGGTGAGGGTAAGAACGTGGCCGGTGGTTGCGTCAGCAACAAATGAGTAGGTTTTTAATTGTCCTTTTTCGTCACGGGTAATTCCGCCGTAGAAGCGGTGTCGGGGAGCAGTTGCGGGTGAAGCAACCGTTTCTTCTTCAATCCATGAACCTACAATGGGAGCCTGTTTTCCTAGTTGGGCCTTAACGGTTTTTAAGACCCGGTTAGCGGCAGAGTGCTGTTTTTGCTGGATGTGTTTAATAATGCTGTAGCCTGTGATTGCTAGGATTCCGCAGCCGATTAAAAATGTTCTTCTTTTCATAATGATTTCCCCCAAGAATGTTGCTGTTTTTATTGTAGCATGAACGGAAAGGAAAATTGTAATTTAGGGAAGAACAGGGTAGAGTAAGGGAAGATAATTAGTTTTAGGAGGAAGGCTCATGGAAAAGCTTACCCAAATGAACTTGCAAACGTTGGAGCAGCAGTTAGTAAGCGGGACGACCGTGCTCTTTTTTACGGCTGACTGGTGCCCGGATTGCCAGTTTATTAAACCTGTGATGCCAGAAATTGAACAGGAATTCTCTCAGTACCGGTTCGTTTTAGTCGACCGGGATGAAAACATTGATTTGTGTGCCGAACTTGGGATTATGGGGATTCCAAGCTTCGTGGTTTATCGTGACGGGGTAGAGGTTGCCCGGTTTGTTGACAAAAACCGAAAAACGAAGGAACAAGTTGAACGCTTTTTACGTAAGATTGGTTGAACGAAGGGAACGATTAAATTGTTAATTTCTTGTTATAACCCCCAAGAACTTGGGGATGTCCTAATGGTAGTTACGGGGCAAACGCGCGGAAAGCAGCGGGTAACTCAGCACGGCAATGTTGTGCGGATTAGTGATGCAAAGACTGATGCAACCCTCGGCTACAATTTTTGGCATGCCCGGAATGTTGTTTCTGGATTAACAGGTCGAGGTCAGGTTCAACTGACGGTTACTCAGGTTGAAGAGTTAAACCGGGCGCTTGCGGCGGTTGATTTTGAAGCGAACCTCGCCGTTGATGATACCCCTAAGTTTGTGGTGGGCTATGTTGAAGAGATGAAAGCCCATCCTGATTCTGATCACCTGCACGTGACTGAAACCCGGGTTGATGATGGTAATGTTTTGCAAATCGTTTGTGGTGCGCCTAACATTGCCGCCGGTCAGATCGTTGTGGTAGCTAAGGTGGGAGCAATGATGCCAAACGGGGTAATTATCTGGCCCGGAAAATTGCGCGGGGTTGCTAGTGACGGAATGATTTGTTCAGCCCGGGAACTAGCGCTTCCAAACGCGCCCCAAAAACGCGGAATTTTAGAATTGCCGGCGGATCAATTTACTGCTGGTGAACCGTTTGATTTTAAAAAGGGCGCCATGGTTTTAAAGGCACAAGCTTAGTTTTTGAGGAAGGAAACGATGAGGATGGAACACTATGATGGTCCTGCTTTTTTAAAGCAAGAAAAGCAGGCGCACACGCGGAAACGCCGGTCAGCGTCCCGGTCAGGCCAGTTTAGTCGGGCGCCCCGCACGCAGTTTCAGGGGCAAGAATACCACCGGCATGCTTTCCGGCCGAAGTATGTTCCACCGGCCCAATCACGGACTAAAATGACGGAGAAGTCTCCTGAGCAGCTTGTTGAGCGAATGATGGCCGATAAGGAAAATTATTTCTTATTTGGTGAACGGGAAGCCGCTGATGAACGGTTACCGTTGTTGACGGGAAGATCAACCCAGTCAGCGGTAAAGGAAACAGCGGTTCACCCTGAATCAGAAGTACAGGAATCATTGCCATCGGTTCAAGAACAGGCTCGGCTGGCCCACCAACACCTTCGGCCGCGCACCTCGGAAAAAACAACTAGTGTTGGGGATGCAGCCACACAAAAAGAGGAGAGCCACCAGCACCGCGCTCACGGGCGGCTTCATCCCCAACAGGTCCGACGGTTAAGTCAAACTCTTGGAACAGCAAGTGATTTGGACTACGATGGTCCGGCAATTACCCGGAAAGAAGCCGCGCAGTCTTCGACTGATAATTATGATGGTCCGGCGATTACCCGCCAGAAGAAATCCAATGGGACGGCAACTTCAGATAGAAACACCGTATCCCAGGTTAGTGAGGCGCCGGCAGGTCATCTTGATAGTGAGTTACTTGATTCTGATATTTCGTCCAAATTAACCCCTAAGCAGGTGGGGAAGCCGTTGGATGACGATTCATTGAATACGGTAACCGTTCAGGAAGTAAGTAACGGTACTGAAGCTCACCGTAATCATGAGCATTCAGTGCATACTGAAGAACCAGCTGATATTCCGTATTTTAAGCCGGCGCCAGAGGAACCGTCTTCGCGGATGGAGATGACTGACGATTCTGCTAAGGCTTCGACGAATCTTGAAAATTCCGCGAATGTTTCGGATGTTCAGCCCTCAGTTTCGCACAATCCAGCTGTTCAAACAAAAACAACGGTTCCCATTCAGGGATACGAATATCCCCGGCCTGAACTGTTACCGGACCCAGTGCTTGAGGGGGATCCTTCGATGGATGAGTGGGTCATGCACCAGATTGATGTGTTAAACGAAACCCTTCAGGCCTTTCACGTTGATGCGAACGTGAGTGATTGGACGGTTGGACCAACGGTAACGCAGTTTGAAGTAACCCTAGGGCGGGGAGTGCGGGTTAATAAGATTGCCAACCTTGCCGATGATTTAAAGTTAGCCCTGGCTGCGAAGGATATTCGGATTGAAGCGCCAATTCCGGGAAAGAGTAGCGTAGGCGTGGAAATTCCCAATAAACATTCCCGGCCCGTTCTCCTGTCAGAGGTTCTTCGTTCCCAGAAGTTCCAGGAGGCGGATTCTCCGTTAACGGTTGCGTTAGGGGTGGATTTGTTTGGGCAACCACAGATTACTGATCTTAAAAAAATGCCCCATGGGTTAATTGCCGGGGCAACCGGTTCAGGAAAATCAGTTTTCATCAATAGCATGTTGATTTCGTTGCTGTATAAGGCTAATCCAGCGGAGGTTAAGCTACTCCTTATTGATCCTAAGGCGGTTGAAATGGCACCATACCACGATATTCCGCACCTGTTGGCCCCCGTTATTTCTGATCCTCAGGCGGCGGCTGCAGCCCTTCAATGGGCAGTTAATGAAATGGAAGAGCGGTACCAACGACTTGCTGCAAGCGGGACGCGGAACATTGAGGCCTTTAATGCCAAAGCAGAGACGCAAGGTAAGTTTGGGCTGAAGATGCCGTATATCGTAATTGTGATTGATGAGTTAGCCGATCTGATGATGGTCGCGTCCTCTGAGGTGCAAGATTATATTGCCCGGATTACGCAAAAGGCACGGGCAGCAGGAATTCACCTGATTATCGCAACGCAACGGCCGAGCGTTGACGTGGTCACCGGAACAATTAAAAACAACATTCCAACTCGCATTGCGTTCATGGTTTCAAGTCAAGTTGATTCCCGGACAATTCTTGATTCTGCTGGGGCCGAGCGGCTTCTTGGACGCGGAGATATGCTTTATCTTGGAAACGGGGCTAGTCAACCAATGCGGCTTCAAGGAACGTTTGTGGAAAATGAAATTGATGCTATTACGGACTTTGTGCGCCAGCAGGGAAAACCGCAGTACGCGTTTGATCCTGAAGGATTAAAATCAGCGGTAAATGAATCGGCGGTTCACGATGAACTGTTTCCGCGGGTGCTCGAATACCTTGTTAACGAAGACACGATTTCAACGTCGAAGTTGCAGCGGGTCTTTTCAATTGGGTATAATCGGGCTGCGAACATCGTCGATGACCTTGAAAAGGAACGGTATGTTTCCCCCGCGCATGGTTCGAAACCGCGGGATGTATACGTTACCGAAGAGACGGTGGCCGAACGGACAAATGATTAGTTAAGTGATAATAAGAGAGGGACAACTAAGTTATGAAAATGGATACAACGTATTTTTTTGTGGGAATTAAAGGAACTGGAATGAGCTCACTTGCACTGATTTTACACGATAAGGGGTGCAAGGTGCTTGGATCAGATATTGATAAATATACCTTTACCCAGCGGGGGCTTGAACAGGCAGGAATCGAAATTCGGAGTTTTGATGCTACCAATATTCAACCAGGAATGACGGTAATCCGGGGGAACGCCTTTGGGGATGACCAGGTTGAAATTGCTCGGGCCCATGAGATGGGGCTTCCGGTTAAAACGTACCCAGAGATGGTGCAGGACGTTATTGCTGAAACCACAAGTATTGCCGTTGCTGGGGCACACGGGAAAACTAGTACTACCGGGCTGCTTGCTCACGTTTTAAGTGGTGTTTCTCCTACTAGTTATTTAATTGGGGATGGGACCGGAAAGGGAACACCTGATCCCCGGTTTTTTGTTGTGGAAGCTGACGAGTACCGGCGGCATTTTGTGGCTTACCACCCGGATTACACGATTATGACCAACATCGATTTTGATCATCCGGATTACTTTACAGGAATTGCTGATGTGCGGGATGCCTTTGAAACGCTGGCTAACCAGACAAAGAAGTGTATTTTTGCGTGGGGAGATGACGCCAACCTTCGGCAATTAGAAACAACAACCCCAATCCATTATTACGGGTTAAACGACACGGATGAGTTTCACGCCAAGAACATTAAGCGGACGATTAAGGGGTCGACCTTTGATGTCTACCGGGAAGATGAATTTTTAGGAACGTATACCATTCCGTTATTTGGGGAGCACAACGTCCTTAATAGTTTAGCCGTAATCGCCGTGGCACAGATGGAAAAGATTGGGCATGATGAAATTGAAAAGGAACTCATGACCTTTAAGGGGGTTAAGCGGCGGTTTACCGAAAAGAAAGTGGCGGATATGGTAATCATTGATGATTACGCGCACCACCCCGCTGAAATTAAGGCGACAATTGATGCAGCCCGGCAGCAGTACCCTGATAAAAAGATTATTGCGGTCTTTCAACCCCATACGTTTAGCCGGACAATTGCGTTATTGGATGACTTTGCCACTAGTTTGAATTTGGCTGATCAGGTATACCTCACCGAAATTTTTGGGTCAATTCGGGAAAAAACGGGGAACGTCTCTGCGGTTGATCTTGGGAAAAAGATTACTAAGGGAGGCACCTTACTGCAGCTTGATAATATGTCGCCACTGCTTGATTACCATAATGGCGTGGTTATTTTTATGGGTGCGGGTGATATTCAGAAGTATGAGCTGGCATACGAAAAGCTTCTTAGTACGTTAAGCTTAAATAATAACTAAAACCCTCATTTTCGCTAATGTGGGATGCTTCTAGTAGGTAGTTGTTCGGAAAATGTGCTATGCTCCTCTTTACGAAGATAAATTTAAGTGAAGGGAGTAAGAAAATTGAACGAACCAGTAATTGATACGCAAACCCAGCAGGGATTGAATCATTTTTTAGTACGGGTGTACTCGTACATGGCCGCTGCGTTAGTAGTTTCCGCTGTTGTTGCTGGACTAGTTGCCACACGGTGGGGGAATGGAGTGAACGAATATTTGGGGAGTCATCCGGTAATCTACTTGGGGTTGATTGCCCTCCAATTTGGAATGGTGTTTGCCCTGTCATTTAATCCCCAGCGGTCACCGATTGTTAGCGTAAGTTGTTTGTTTATTTTTGCGGCACTTGAGGGGCTGTTCTTTAGTTCATTGCTTACCGTTTATGCAGCAACCAACGTGACAATGGCATTTGTTGCTGCAGCGGTGATGTTTGGAATACTTGCTTTTTTGGGCACAACAACTACCAAAAACCTTGCAGGCTGGGGGCGGCAGGCGTTTGCGGCGTTAATTGCGATGGTGATTATTTCGTTGGTTAATTTGTTTTTGCATAGTTCGTTGGTAGTGATTATTTTGTCCTTAATCGGGGTTGTGGTTTTTGGCATTTTGTCAGCGTGGGATGCCCAGCGAATTAAACAGATTTACTTTCAGCTCGGCGATGAAGTCGCCCAAACAAGCGGGATTGTTATGAGCGCAGCGTTGCAGTTGTATCTCGACTTTTTGAATCTTTTCTTGGAGTTGCTTAATATCTTTACGTTATTTACTAATAATCGTAGTTAATTTGTTTAGGAATATAAAACCCGTTGCGTTGTAGCAACGGGTTTTATTGTAGTTTGAAATTTTGCTAAAATGAGACTGACAAGTTTATGAAACGAGGGATTGGTATGGCGGCACCAGTTAAGAAACTTTTATTGATCGACGGGAACAGTATTACCTTCCGGGCGTTCTTTGCCTTAAGTCACTCCGGTCACGGTTTTTCAACTAAGGGTGGCTTAAATACAGCGGCTGTTCTAGGGTTTAAGAATATGCTCGACCATATGTTAGCGGCGGCCCAGCCAACGCACGTTTTGGTTGCGTTTGATGCTGGTAAAAAAACTTTTCGGACAAAGATGTACGGGGAATACAAAGGAGGACGAGCAAAAACGCCGCCAGAACTGCTTGAACAGTTTCCATACATTAAGCGGCTAGTGGAAGGGTACGGGCTTCATCATTACGAGCTTACAAATTATGAAGCTGACGATATTATTGGAACTCTTGCTAGGCAGGCTGATGATGCTGGTTTTACCACGACAATTGTGACTGGCGATCGCGATTTAACCCAACTTGCTACCGCCCAAACAACGGTTGCGGTTACCAAGCGGGGAGTGACTGACGTGGAGTACTACACGCCAACGCACGTTGCCGAAAAGTATGGGCTTATCCCGGAACAAGTTATTGACATGAAAGCCTTGGCGGGAGATAGTTCGGATAATTATCCGGGAGTTACTAAAATTGGGGAAAAGACTGCAATTAAACTGTTGAAACGGTATAAATCGGTGGCAGGAATTTACGCGCACTTTGATGAAATAAAGGCGTCAAAAATGAAAGAGCACCTCGAAGAGGACCGGGAAACGGCCTTCTTGTGCCGGGATCTTGCAACCATCAAACGGGATGCACCAATTGAAGTGACAATTGAAGATACGGTGCGTTTATCGCAGGATACAGCCGCATTACGTACACTTTACCAGGAATTAGAATTCAACCGGGCCCTAAGTGAATTAGCATCGTCTGGGGATGAACTTGAGCGCCCCCAAGAAGAGGAAGTGGCCGTTTCACCCCTGACGCTGGATAAAGTTGCGCATCTTCCAGTTACGAAGCGGGTTGCATTATACGTCGAATTAGGCGGGGCTAACTATCACCGGGCGCCGTTTGAAGGGTGTTGTTTGGCTGTCGCGGGAAAGTACTACGTTACGCGCGACTGTACGGTACTGGCCAGTTCAACCTTGCAAGAATATTTAAAGCAGGTCATCGTCGATGTTTTTGACGCGAAGCGCACAATTGCCGCGATGCACCGGCTAGGGGGGCAGCTGCCAACGATTGGGTTTGACCTGCTTCTTGTATCGTATCTGTTGGATTCAAGCCAGAATAGCAATGATCTGGGAATTATTGCGCAGCAGCACGGGAACTACACCGTCCAGCCTGATGAGGCGGTTTACGGTAAAAATACTAAGCGGCGGGTTCCTGATGATGATGAACAATTCTTCCAACACCTCGCCCATAAGGTGCAGGCGATTGAGGAATTACGGGCGCCATTGATGACCGCACTCGCTAAGCATCAGCAAGAACACCTGTACACAAAAATTGAGTTACCGCTTGCTCAGGTGTTAGCCCAAATGGAGATTGATGGTGTGCGGGTTGATCAGCAACGGCTGACGGAACTGGGAAGTACTTTTACCGAGCGGGTAGCAACGCTTGAGCAGCAGATTTGTCAGGAAGCTGGTGAGGAATTTAACATTAACTCGCCCAAGCAGCTTGGTCATATTTTGTTTGAAAAGCTTAACCTGCCGGTAATCAAGAAGACGAAGACGGGCTATTCAACTGCGGTTAGTGTGTTGGAAAAACTGCGGGGAATGGCGCCCATCGTTGATCATATTTTGGAATACCGGCAGTGGAATAAGTTGAAAACAACTTATGTTGATGGCCTGATGAAGGTTCTTTTTCAAAATGACAGTAAGGCCCACACGATTTATACCCAAACGCTGACGGCAACGGGGCGCCTTTCGTCGGTTGACCCGAATTTACAAAATATTCCGGCCCGTGGTGATGGGCGGATTATCAGACAGGCCTTTGTTCCAAGCCAGAAGGGGTGGCAGATCTTTTCTTCAGATTATTCTCAAATTGAATTACGGGTGTTGGCCCACATTTCAGGGGATAAAAATATGCAGCAGGCATTTAAGGAGGACTTGGACGTTCACGCTAACACAGCCATGCGTATTTTCGGGCTTGATAGTCCTGAAGATGTTACTCCGGAAATGCGCCGGCAGGCCAAGGCGGTAAACTTTGGTATTGTCTATGGAATTAGTGACTACGGGTTAGCGCAGAACATCGGGATTAGTCGGCGGCAGGCTAAGCAGTTTATTGAAACATACTTTGCGGAGTTTCCGGGGGTGCATGAGTATATGCAGCAAGCGGTTGCCTTTGCCCGGAAACACGGGTACGTGGAAACACTATTGCACCGGCGGCGGTACCTTCCGGATATCAAAGCGCATAACTTTAATCAGCGGTCCTTTGCTGAAAGGACGGCAATGAACAGCCCAATCCAGGGGAGTGCGGCGGATATTATCAAGGTAGCAATGATTAATATGCACAAGATGTTACGAAAGCAGCACCTGCAGGCACGGATGCTGATGCAGGTTCATGATGAGCTGCTGTTTGAGGCTCCAAGTCAAGAAATTCCGCAATTACGAAAATTTGTTCCTCATGTGATGGATGCGGCCGTGTCGCTTGACGTTCCGTTAAAGGTTGAGAGTGCCGTAGGTGATACGTGGTATGACGTTAAGAAATAGGAGGAAGCAAGATGCCAGAGTTACCAGAAGTTGAAACGGTTCGGCGCGGGATTAATGCCTTAGCGGCTGGGCGGACAATTACGCACGTTGACGTACTTTACCCGAAGATGATTATTGGTGACGTGGAAGAATTTAAACGTCAGCTGGTGGGGAAAAAATTAATGACGGTTGACCGACGGGGAAAGTATCTACTTTTGCGGTTTAGCGGAGATAAAACGGTTGTCTCGCATCTCAGAATGGAAGGAAAGTATTACGTGAAGGCGGAAGGAACGCCGGTTGAAAAGCATACGCACGTTTTATTCCACATGGATGATGGGCAACAACTCCGGTATAACGATTCGCGAAAATTTGGGCGGATGCAATTGGTTGCTACCGGGAAGGAGATGACGTTACCCGGAATTAAAAAGCTAGGGATGGAGCCGTTTTCTGAAACGTTTGCTGTGGACCAGTTTATACCCCGAATGAAAAAGAAGAAAAAGATGATCAAACCGGCGTTGTTAGATCAGACGGTTGTGACCGGGTTAGGTAATATTTACGTTGACGAATGTCTGTGGTTAAGTAAGATTCATCCGGAAACGCAGTGTGTAGTGTTGACAGATGATGAATTACGCCGACTTCACGATAACATTATTACGGAAATTGATCATGCGATTGATGCGGGGGGAACAACGATTCGGTCATATACGGATGCTTTCCAGCATGAGGGGGGGTTTCAACTTAAACTGCACGTTTATGGGCGGCAGGGAACGCCGTGTGATCGGTGTGAAACATTGATTGAGAAGGTTAAGGTCGGTCAACGGGGAACGCATTTTTGTCCGCACTGTCAGGTTAAGAGGGTGAATTAGATGACCTACGTTCTTGGTTTAACCGGCGGAATTGCAAGTGGGAAATCCACCGTGAGTGCGCTGTTTCGGCAACTAGGGATCCCTGTGATTGACGCTGACCAGGTGGCCCGGAACGTGGTAGCTCCGGCAACTTCGGGATTAGAACGGATTAAAATGGTGTTTGGCGCGGAAATGGTTACCGCTAACGGTCAGTTGGACCGGGCTCGTCTGGGAAACCTTATTTTTGCACACCCGCAGGACCGGCAGCGCTTGGATGCGATTATAGCACCGCTTATCCGGCGGCAAATTACGGCACAACTTGTTAGTGCACAAAAGCACCGAAAAGCGATGGTTGTGTTGGATGCTCCCTTGTTGATTGAACAGCATTACGGTGAATTATGTGACGGAATTATGGTGGTGAGCGTTACGCCGCCAACGCAGTTGAAGCGGCTTATTTTACGGGACCATTTAAGTGTCCAGGCGGCTCGCCAACGAATTGCCGCGCAGATTAGCGATAGTGAGCGGCAGCGCTTTGCTACGGTCGTGGTTGATAATAACGGTGAAGTTGAAGCAACGCGGCGGCAGGTGATAGAATGGTTACAAACTAATGGTTGGGAAGAATTAGCCAGTAAACGGGGTGAAAGCAGATGAAGTGCCCGAATTGTCAATCACAAAGCTCGCGTGTTGTGGATAGCCGGCCGGCTGATAGTGGGCGGGCAATCCGGCGCCGCCGGGAGTGTGAAAAATGCGGTTACCGGTTTACCACTTTTGAACGGATTGAGGTCACGCCGTTGTTGGTGGTTAAGAAGGACGGCGCCCGTCAGGAATTTAGTCGTGATAAGGTGATGCGGGGAATTATGCGTGCCACTGAAAAACGGCAGATTAGCAGTAAGCAAATTACTGCAATTGTTGATAAGGTTGAGGCGCGGGCACACGCGGTTAATGGTAACGAAATTTCAAGTCAACAAATTGGCGAGTACGTGATGGAAATTCTTGCTGACGTGGATGATGTTGCGTACATTCGGTTTGCCAGTGTTTACCATGAATTTAAGGATATGCAGTCATTTGCGGCGGAACTTAATGACCTGCTAGGGCGGGAAGCCCGGCGAAAAGAACGGGCCGCAAAGGAGCAGAAGGATGATCAATAAGAAGTGTGATGTGACAGCGGGAACACCGTACCGCGTTCAAATCCCTGCGCGCCTTCAGCCGGACGATTTAGCAATAGTGGGGGACCTTTACTTACCCCTGATTGGAGCGCTTGCCAATGCATTGTATCATCAATTAGCTGGGACCCAGAAGGAATCTTCTCGCCGCCACAGTGTACTCTTAATCGCGCTCGGAAATGTCGCGCCGCAAGACTTATTTGCGGCCCGATGTCGTTTAGAGGCGCTAGGATTGTTACGAACGTTTCAGATGACAGAACATGAAACCCGGATATTAAGTTATCGGGTTCTTCGCCCGGTAACGCCTGCTCAGTTTTTTGCTGATGATCTTCTCAGTGGGCTGTTGCTGAGTTGGATTGGAGCTGATGAATTTAATCGATTGTTAGAAAAGTGGGTCCCTAACCCACCACTGCCAGCGGGGACAGAAACAACTGCTCAGTTAACGGAGGTATTTGATATGCCTGCTTCGGAGCGGTTGCACGCTCCCCGGGAGGCTGGGGATGAAAATCAGCTCCACACTTTAGGAGCAGCAATTGATTACCAGCAACTTGATCAATTATTAGCGCGGTCTTACGTTGACCGGCAACAGGTGGCCCAAAATAAGCAGCGGATTGACGCGCTGGTAACGTTATATGGGTTGGACGAGTTACAGGTGAAGGAGCTGCTTGAGCAGGCGACTAATTTGGAAACAAACCGGGTTAATTTTGAACAAGTAAAAGCCCTTGCGGCAGAGCAGTATGCTGGCCCCCGTCCGGCAAGTCCTGTAGCTCCGGCAACCACAATTAAGGCGACCGCTGACCATCAGCTTTCCGCTACGGATCAACAATTGGTTCAGGCTGCTCAGATGTATGCGCCGATGGAGTTTTTGGCAACTTTAAAGGAGCAAAATCATTCCTTTATTGCGCGGTCGGAACGGCAAACACTTGAGCGGGTAGTTAAGTACCAAAAATTACCACCAGCGGTAGTTAATATTTTGATTCACTACATTATGGTCGATCAGGGAAATGACATGTTGCCGGCACCATTGTTTGAGGCAATTGCGGCTGACTGGGCTAGCAAGCGGATTGATGCGCCAGCGAAAGCTATTTGGCAAGCGCGCCACTTTAATCAGCAAAAACAAGCGAAGAAACAATCTTCCAAGCGGCGGTCCCGCCGGTTGGTTCAAAAAGAAAACCTGCCAGCGTGGGCCCGATCGGACAATGCGCATCCTTCCCAGCAAGCACCGAAAAAGAAGGACAAGGCAGCGTTGGATAAGCAGCGTCGTGAACTACTTAACCAGCTGCGGTCGTAAGGAGGGGTCCAGATGGAGCCAATTGCAAATGAATTAAACCGGCGTTTTAAAAGTCATCCAGAATTTCGTCAGCGGTACCAGCAATTAATTGATACAACGTTGAAGGATGAGGATGTACGCCGTTTCTTAGAAGCGCACCGGGATGAACTTGCTCCGAAAACGGTTGATCGCGGGATGAGCAAACTGTACGAATTTGTTCAAACGAAAAAGGCGCTTGCTGTGGGGAAACCAGTTGCTTTGCCAGGTTATCTTCCCCGCCTCGTTCTTAGTAAGCATCAAATTGAAGTGCAATACGTTCCAAGTGACCGTTTGCAGGCTCAGCGTGCAGAACGGGCCCGGCGACACCGGGTGATGCTGTATGGAATGCCTAAGAGTATTGCCGCTGCAGATTTAACAACCTATGTTCCTGATAACCGAGAAGAGGCCTTAAATGCGGCTATTAAGTTCACGGTGGATTATGAAGCGGCGCCTACGCAGTTTCACAAGGGATTATACTTAGCGGGCAGTTTTGGTGTTGGGAAGACGTATTTGCTGGGTGCAATTGCTAACGAGTTGGCAAAGCACGGGTTTAAAACGACCATGGTGCACGTACCCACGCTTGCAACCATGATGCGAGCGGCGATTGATAAGCACAAAACAAACGATTTGCTCGCGACGGTGAAGGCCACGCCAGTCTTGATGCTGGATGATTTAGGCGCAATGGCAATGAGCAGTTGGTTCCGGGACGAGATTTTTGGGGTGATTTTGGAGTATCGGATGCAGCAGGAGCTGCCAACCTTTTTCAGCGCTAACATTACCATGGATGAGCTTGAAAAAAATTATTTGGCAGTGAATACCCGGGATGAAGTTGAACCACTCAAAGCTAAACGGCTGATGGAGCGGATTCGGTTTTTAGCAACTGAGTATGACTTAGTTGGAAAAAATTGGCGAAATCCCTCATAAGTTCTTGCGTTCATATTAAGATGTGTTAGAATAGCCGTAAGTTAGCTTAGAAGCTAGCAATGGGACAAACGGAAACATTGAATTCAGGGAGTGGGGTCGTGACTGAAAGCCTCACAAAACGATGGTTCTTACCACCCATGGGTTTCGCGGAATCAACCGCGACGTTACCGTGCGTTATGCGGGTAAATGAGGAGGCCAAGGCCTTAAAGATGGGTGGAACCACGTTAAAAGACGTCCCTAGGATAGTATCCTAGGGACGTCTTTTTTATTAATGTTTTTGTTTGGAGTTATTAGTAATTTTCAAGTTATTAGGGAGGAAAAAGTTATGGCAACGGTTAATCTTGAATTTCCCGATGGGAACAAAAAAGAGTTTGATGCGGGGATTACTTCGCTTGAAGTCGCTAAAGATATTAGTGTTAGTCTTGGAAAGAAGGCGGTTGCAGGAAAGTTAAACGGTAAAGTGCTTGATTTAAGCGCGCCGATTACAATGGACGGAAAGATTGAAATTATTACGAAGGATGACGAGCAAGATGCGCTTCCGGTTGTCTGGAATACGGCGGCCGTTGTTTTAGGAGCGTGCTTAAATAAGCTATACCCGGAAATGCATTTTGGTGATAGTGGAGTGACAGAGCACGGATTCTTTGTTGATACGGATAACGCTGCGGGTCAGGTTGCGGAAGCCGATTTTGAAAAAATCAGCGCTGAAATGGATGCTTCCATTAAAGGAAACGTTGCGGTTGAACGGGTTGAACTGGCAGAAGATGATCTTCTAGCCCAGTTTGCTGATGACCCGTACCGGAAAGAGTTAGTTGCTGAAAAGGCAGTTGACGGGGTGGTTATTGCCCACCGGTTAGGCGACTATGTTGACCTTTCCGTCGGGGCTTGCCTCCCATCAACGAAGCTGATTAAGGCGTTTAAGATTCTTTCTGTTGCCGGTGCTTACTGGAAGGGGATGTCCAGTAACCCGATGCTGCAGCGGGTATACGCAACGGCGTTCTTTAAGCAAAAGGATCTGGAGGCTGAATTAAAGCGGCGTCAGGAGGCCCGCGAACGGGATCACCGGGTAATCGGTAATAAGCTTGACTTGTACTTCGTTGATCCAAAAGTTGGAGCTGGCTTACCTTACTGGATGCCAAAGGGTGCAACGATTCGGCGGACAATTGAACGCTACATTATTGATAAGGAAGTAGCGGATGGTTATCAGCACGTTTACACGCCGGTTCTGATGAACTTAGACGCTTACAAGACGTCTGGTCACTGGGCACATTACCGGGAAGATATGTTCCCGCCAATGGACATGGGCGATGGTGAATTCCTTGAGCTACGGCCGATGAACTGTCCATCCCATATTCAGATTTACAAGCATCATATCCGGTCATACCGGGATCTGCCAATGCGGATTGCCGAAATTGGGATGATGCACCGGTACGAAAAATCAGGAGCCCTTTCTGGTCTTCAGCGGGTGCGGGAAATGGAATTAAACGATGGCCACACGTTTGTTGCGCTGGACCAAATTCGGGAAGAGTTTGCTAAGATTCTTCGCTTGATCATGGACGTTTACAAGGACTTTGATATTACGGATTACAGTTTCCGGTTGAGTTATCGGGACCCGAAGAACACCGAAAAGTATTACGCTAACGATGAAATGTGGGAGAAGGCCCAATCAATGTTGAAGGGGGCCATGGATGACCTCGGCTTAGATTATTACGAGGCTGAAGGAGAAGCAGCCTTCTACGGCCCAAAGTTAGATATCCAGACTAAGACGGCTCTTGGTAATGAGGAAACGATGTCGACAATCCAGTTGGACTTCATGTTACCGGAGAAGTTTAACCTCACATACGTTGGCCAGGATGGTGAGGAACACCAGCCGATTATGATTCACCGGGGCGTTGTTGGAACGATGGAGCGGTTCATCGCGTACCTGACTGAAATCTACAAGGGAGCTTTCCCAACGTGGCTTTCACCGGTTCAGGTTGAGTTAATTCCGGTTAAGAACGATCTTCATATGGATTACGCAAACGAGCTGCGCTCTAAGTTGATTGCCCATAACATTCGGGTTGAAATTGATGACCGGAACGAAAAGATGGGCTACAAGATCCGGCAAGCACAGGTTAACAAGGTACCGTACACCCTGGTTCTGGGGGACAAAGAAGTTAACGACGGCAACGTGACGGTTCGGCGGTACGGCGAAGAAGAAACGGCTACCATGACGTTTGATGAGTTTGTTGGTAAACTAATGCACGACATTGAAACATACAGTCGGGAAGATTAATCTCTTCCTTGACAGCTGAAGGAAACTTCGATATCCTTTAGAGGTTGAGAAAAAAGCAGAGGCACTCGCTTCTCGCCTAGGGGACAAGGGTCCCCGGGCAGAATTACGATATTAATTCCGGTTAACCGGGCGAACGGGTGCGCTTGCAAACAGCAACGTACCCGTTTTTTCTGCGTTTTCTCTTGATTATAAATGGAGGTGAAACGTTATAGCATTCGATAAAATGGTAAACGGTGGCATTCGCGCTCGTGAGGTACGGTTAATCTCAGCTGGTGGTGACCAGCTCGGGGTAAAGTCCAAGCAAGATGCGTTAAGGATGGCAGAAGATGCTAACCTTGACCTTGTATTGGTTGCTCCGAAAGCCAAACCGCCCGTTGCTAAGATTATGGACTACGGGAAGTACCGCTTTGAATTGCAAAAAAAGCAGCGGGAAGCCCGGAAAAAGCAGAAGACCGTAAGTGTTAAGGAAGTGCGGTTAAGCCCGACAATTGACACGAACGACTTCAACACGAAGGTGAAGGCGGCATTCCGTTTCTTGAAAAAAGGGAGTAAGGTAAAGGTCTCAATTCGGTTCCGGGGCCGGGCTATTACCCATAAGGATATTGGCCGGGAAGTTTTGAACCGGTTTGCCAACGAGACAAGTGAGGTTGCAACGGTTGAATCAAAGGCTAAGATGGATGGGCGGAGCATGTTTTTGATGCTTGCTCCTAAAAAGGATTAACCGTAAACGAACCGGGAATTCCCGGGAAACTTTAGATTTAGAAGAGGAGAGATTATTATGCCAAAGATGAAGACACACCGCGCATCAACAAAGCGTTTTAAGCGGACTGGAAATGGTGGCTTGAAGCGGCATCACGCTTATACTTCCCACCGGTTCCACGGGAAGACGAAGAAGCAGCGGCGGCAATTACGTCAGCCAGGGATGGTTTCAGCTTCTGACATGAAGCGGATTAAGCAGATGTTAAGCCAAATGAAGTAGGCTTTGCACCAGAAATAACGAAAATTAAGACGAGGGCTCGCTTTGAGGGTCACATTTTAAGGAGGAATTTATATGCCACGTGTTAAGGGTGGATCAGTTACGCGCCAACGCCGTAAAAAGATGATTAAGCTAGCAAAGGGTTACCGGGGAGCAAAGCATATCCTGTTTAAGACTGCCAAGGAACAGGTAATGAAGTCCTACCAGTATGCTTACCGTGACCGGAAGAAGACAAAGTCTAACTTTCGGAAGCTCTGGATTGCCCGGATTAACGCTGCTGCTCGGATGAACGGAATCAGCTACAGTAAGTTAATGCACGGTTTAAAGTTGGCAAGTATCGACATTAACCGGAAGATGCTTGCTGACCTTGCCGTTAACGATATGGACTCATTTAAGGCAATCGTTGATGAAGCCAAAAAGGCACTCGATTAATTAACCTTGGGTAAGTAATAGGAGGCTGCGCCAAAGGGCGCAGCCTCCTATTACTTTGTGTAATCTGCTACCGAAATAAACGGGCTGAAAGGAAGTGCGGCAGCTGGCGAATCTAATGTTTCGCGATTCGTTTGGATTTATTGCTTTCATCACGCCCGTTTTTGGCTTTATTATATTGGTTCAACATGCTGAGACCTTCTCACTTTGATAATGGGCTGATGGTTGGTTTTCGGCAAGCGATAATGTAGAATAAAAAGGAATATGACATGTGAGGAGTACGGCTGAATATGCTTTCAAAGTTCAAACCAACGTGGACAATTGAGTCTATTTTTAATATTACCCCGGCAGAGGTTAACCGGCGGGGGATCCGCGTGATTTTAACTGACCTAGATAATACGTTGATGGCGTGGAATAACACGGACGGTGATCAAAAACTACGGGCATGGTTACAGACTATGAATCAAGCTAAAATCCCTGTAGTAGTTGTTTCTAATAATAATCCAGGGCGGGTTGAAAAGGCGGTTCAGCCGCTTGGAATTCCGTACTTTGCCCGTTCGCTTAAGCCATTAACCCGGGGAATTCGGCGGGTTCAGCGAAAGTATCAGCTGGAAAATGATGAGGTAATTCTTGTTGGCGACCAGTTAATTACTGATATCTGGGGTGCTAACAGGGCAGGGATTCGGAGTGTGCTGGTAAAGCCGCTCGTTAAGTCTGATAACTGGAATACAAAGCTAAACCGGATGGTTGAGCGACAAATTAAGCGGCTCCTTAACCGGCAGGGATATGTGTTTGATTGGAGGCATTCGCTTGATAAAGAATAATTCTGAAGAATTGCACTGTATTGGGTGCGGGACCTTGATTCAAACCAATACTCCCAAGCAATCAGGCTACACGCCGGCTTCGGCTTTAGAGAAAGCTATGGCAACCGGAACGGTATATTGTCAGCGGTGTTTTCGGCTGCGCCACTATAATGAAGTGACTGATGTTGAGTTAACGGATAAGGACTTTATCCGGATTTTGCAGCATATCGGGGCGACTAATGCACTGATTGTTAATGTAGTTGATATTTTTGACTTTAACGGTTCGCTTATTCCGGGGCTACACCGGTTTACCGGGAAGAATCCCGTAATTCTGGTAGGAAATAAAGAGGATCTTTTGCCAAAATCACTACATCGTTCTCGAATTCAGGATTGGCTCCGGCAACAGGCAAACCAGGCGGGGTTGCACCCGAAGCAGGTAGTGCTAACCAGTGCAACGAAGAACCATGCTGTCGATGAGTTGCTTGCGGTAATTGAGAAGTACCGGAACGGCCGGAATGTCTATGTGGTGGGAACGACTAACGTTGGAAAGTCGACCCTAATTAACCAAATTATTAAGCAAACGACCGGAATGGCAGACGTCATCACTACGTCCCGCTTTCCCGGAACAACCCTCGACCAAATTGAGATTCCCCTAGATGACGGGCACTATTTGGTCGATACTCCGGGAATTATTCACCGGGAGCAAATGGCGCACTATTTGACCGGTAAAGAACTCCGGTATGCGTTACCTCAGCGGGAAATTAAGCCCAAAACCTATCAGCTTAATTCGGAACAGACCCTTTTTTTAGGGGCGTTGGCCCGTTTTGATTACGTGGCAGGTCCCCGGACCGGGGTAACGTTGTACCTTGAAAATAACTTAAAGGTTCACCGCACAAAATTGGCAACCGCTACGCAATTTTATCACCGGCATGCGGGGGAACTCCTTCAACCCCCGTTTCCACAAAATATTAAGGATTACCCGTCCCTTGTGCGCACTGAGTTTAAGGTTACCACTAAAAGTGACCTAGTGTTTGCTGGGTTAGGCTGGATAACGGTGCATCCGGGAATGGTTGTTGCGGGGTGGGTTCCAAAGGGAATGACCATAACGCTTCGACGGGCAATGATTTAGTGAGGATGAATGGGAGAAACTATGAAACTACGCGGAAAGCAAAAACGATATTTACGCAGTTTAGCTCATCCAATGCGGCCAGTAGTTCAGGTTGGAAAGGATGGGTTGGACAGGCAGTGGCTTTTACAGGTTGAAGAAACGATTGAAAAACGTGAACTAATTAAGGTTTCAGTGTTACAGAATGCGTTGGAGGAGCCGGCGGATGTGCAGGCCTTTATTGAACAGCACAGTCAGATTCAGGTAGTGCAAGTTATTGGGCACACGTTAGTGTTGTTTAAACGGGCGGACAATAAGGAAAATCGGCGAATTTCGCGTGACGTTGCCAAGATTTAATGGGGGAGATAAGGTGAGCTACCGGAAGAAAGTTAATAAGCCAACGGTTGCGGTGCTTTCTCAGGTCGAGTTTTCCGCCCCACGGCATCGGGTTGGCATTATGGGGGGGACGTTTAACCCAGTGCATAACGGCCACCTAATAATTGCTGAACAGGTACGGAGTCAACTTGATTTAGACAAAGTGGTGTTTATCCCCGATAACGAACCGCCCCACGTTGACCCCAAAACGGCAATTGCGGGGGCTGATCGTCTAGCAATGCTCAAACGAGCGGTAGCCGGTCAGCCACAGTTTGCCGTGAGTGATATGGAACTTGTTCGGGGAGGAAAGAGTTATACAATCGACACGATCAAAGAACTCCGTCAGCGCCACCCGGAAAACGATTATTACTTTATTATTGGGGGGGATATGGTGGCCGACCTTCCTAAGTGGTATCAGATTGATAAACTGGTAAAACTGGTCACCTTTGTTGGGGTGGTACGGCCGGGATATGAACGAACCAGCGCGTACCCGATTACCTGGGTGGATGTCCCGGAATTTGCGGTTAGTTCGACGTTGATTCGGCGACTGATTAAAATGGGTGGTTCGATTAAGTACCTTGTCCCGGGAAGTGTCCGCGAATACATTGAAGAAAAGGGGTTATACCGTGAATGAAGTTGAATACCAGAAGCACTATTATCCTGGGACCCGGAACGAATTGGTTGCCCGGTTACGCGAACAGTTGAGCAAATTTCGTTTTGAGCATGTTATTCGGGTGGAACATACTGCAGTGAAGTTGGCTTCCCGGTACGGGATTGACGAGGAGAAGGCGAGCGTTGCTGGCTTGGTTCATGATTACGCTAAGGAATGTAGTGATGAGCAGTTTAAGGCGGTAATTCAAAGTGAACATTTGGATCCGGATCTGCTTAACTGGGGAAACTTTATTTGGCACGGTGAGGTTGGTGCGTGGATTATTGGTCAGGATCTGCGGATAACCGATCAGGAGATCCTTGATGCGGTCCGGTTCCATACCGTGGGAGCACCACATATGACCCCGTTGCAACAACTAATTTATGTTGCCGATTTTATTGAACCAGGCCGGGATTTTCCAGACGTTGCAACGGCCCGTGCGGTTGCCCAAACGTCATTGGAACAAGCAGTAGTGTATGAAACCAAGCACACCTTGACATATTTGATGGCGAACGACCGGCCAATTTACCCGGCGGCAATTGCAACGTACAATGCGTGGATTGGAAAAAGAAAGTAGGGATATGATGGATAGTAAGCAGTTATTGGCAACCGTTGTCCAGGCGGCAGACGGGAAGCGAGCAGAACAGATTGTTGCGCTTAACGTGCAAAACGTTAGTCTATTAGCGGATTACTTTGTAATTATGCAGGGAAACTCTGAGCGGCAGGTAAAGGCGATTGCTGACAGCATTGATGAGGCTGTTACGGAGGCTGGCGGAACGATCAGGAACGTTGAGGGGAAAAACGGCGCTAACTGGATTCTTCTTGATCTCGGCGATGTAGTGGTGCATGTTTTTCAAGAGGAGACCCGGCAGTTTTACAACCTTGAGAAGTTATGGTCAGATGCGGAGCGCGTTGATGTTTCAGCGTGGGTTAACGATTAATGATTTATACCACCTTTGCCCAGTTGTATGACCAACTCATGGAACCTGCCTTCTATACGCAGTGGATGGTATACGCCCGTAAACGGTTAATTCCAAGGGCGCCAACGCTTGACCTTGCATGCGGGAGTGGGCGGTTGAGCGTTGCGCTTGCGCAGGCGGGTTATCCCGTAATAGGACTGGATCAAGCAGAAGATATGTTGACTCTTGCTGGTGAGCACGCGGCTACGGCGGGGGTAACCGTTACCTTGGTTCAGGGGGACATGGCAGACTTAATGGGCCTTCCCCTAGTAGAAAACGTGGTGTGTGCAGCGGATTCTCTGTGCTACCTTCCGGATCACGCCACCCTTGTTCGAACATTTAAGGCTGTGTACCAGAGATTAAAACCAGGTGGGGTTTTCTTATTTGACGTTTTAACCCCATACCAGGTTGATCATGTTTTCCCGGGATACATGTACAATTATGAGGATGACGAGCAAGCGTTTATGTGGACAAGTTATTCGGGGAGTGAGCCCCATACCGTTGAGCATGATCTGCGCTTCTTTGTGTGGAATGAAGCACTTCAGGGATATAGGCGGTACAGCGAACTTCATCGCGAGCGGACAGAGTCGTTAGTGGCATACTGGCAACTCCTGCAAGTAATTGGTTTTACGGCAATTGCCGTTACTGATGTCATGGGGAACCCAGCTAGTTCACAGGCAGATCGGTGGTACTTTGCGTGCCACAAACCAGAAACGGCGGGTGAATAGGATGGAAGCGGTCGGAATCATTGCGGAATATAACCCGTTTCATAACGGTCACCTGTATCAGCTTCGGCAGGTAAAACAGCGGTTCCCCCATAGTGTCATTGTGGTTGCCATGAGTGGTAATTACCTGCAACGGGGAGAACCAGCGTGTCTTGATAAGTGGGTTCGGGCTCAAATTGCGCTTCTTAATGGGGCGGATGTAATTGTAGAATTACCGGTCAGAGCAAGTGTGCAGCCAGCCGACGTATTTGCCCAGTGGGGGGTACGCATCCTTGCTAATCTTGGGGTTTCTATCCTTGCCTTCGGCGCGGAACACGCGGGGTATGACTTTGCATCGTTGGCTACCCAAACAGCGGCGGTGCAAGGAGATTTTACGGTTCATGATCAATCGTACGCAGCGACATACCAGCAGGCCATTGCGGCAAAGGTCGGGTATCCTATAGATCAACCAAATGATGTATTAGGGTTAGCGTATGCAAAAGCAAACCAAAAGCTTGCTCATCCCCTTCGGCTTGCACCAATTCAACGGCACAACGCGGCGTATCTGGATGCCGACCTGGCAGCTGGTTCCATTGCAAGTGCAACGGCAATTCGGCGGGCATGGCAGAATGGTAAATATACGGATGTTTGCCGGTATGTTCCCCGGGAAACGGCTAGGGCTTTACGCCATGGTGCTTTTGTTAACTGGAAGCAGCTGTGGCCGGGACTCCGGCAGCGCCTTGTAACGGTGTCTCCGGTTCAGTTACGATTAATTGTTGGGATGACCGAGGGAATTGAGTACCGGTTGATTCGGTTGGCACAAGAATTACCCCCATCAACGTCATTTGAAACGTGGCTGCATGCGGTTAAATCTAAGCGGTTTACTTATACGCGGTTAGCGCGGTTGGCGATGAACGTAGCACTTGGAATTACTGCAAACGAGGTTACGACGTTTACTGCTCATCCGTATACTCACTTATTAGGATTTACCACGCAAGGGCAGCAGTATCTACGTTGGGCTAAGCACCATTATGCTTTTCCGGTGTTAACTAAGATTAACCAGAAGGATAAGAATGGGTTTTATGCTCCCGACTACCGGGCAGGGGTCCTTTATCAGTTAGCAGCTGGTGGTCAGGAGCAGGATTTAAAGCGGGCGCCTGTCCGCGTAACAAGGGAGGATGACAATGGAAGTACGGTGGTCATTAAATGAGTTAGCCCAGCTTGGAATTGACGAGCTTCCGGTTGACGCTGTGTTGGATGTTAAGAAAGCGGTCAGGGAACGGAACGCCCAGGTTCAGGATGTTGCTCCGGTGAAGGTAACCGGAGTAATCGCGCAGGATCAACGGGGAGTTATCGCAACGATTCATGTGGCAACGACGGTGACGCTCCCATCGAGTCGTAGTTTAACCGCTGTTGCTGTTCCGGTCGCTTTCACCTTTGCGGAATACTACGTTAGCGAACACGAACAGGATTTTTCCCGTTTCACCAATGACGATGTTGTAATCCAGCCAGAACACGACGTGGTTGATCTAGCAACAGCCGTGGCGGAGAACATTGTTTTACACTTGCCCCTTAAGGTTTTATCCCCGGAAGAAGAACGGGGTGGTAATTTTCAGAGGGGGAACGACTGGCAGGTAGTGAGTGAAGAGCAACTCACTTCCCAGCGCCGAAAGACGGTGGATCCCCGGTTGGCAAAGCTGAAGGATTTTTTTGACGATGAGAATGGCGATAAAAACTAAGGAAGAGTTGCAATTTACCGTAAAAACAAGTACAATCTAACACGTTAGGCAATTTGCAATGAGAGATTAACGAAGGAGGTGTTTACTGATGGCAGTCCCACCACGGAAAACATCTAAGACGCGGAAACGGTTACGGCGGACGCACTACAAGCTCCAGATTCCTGGGATGAGTGCTTGCCCGAACTGCGGCGAATTACGGAAGTCACACTACGTATGCCCGAACTGTGGGTACTACGGTGACCGCGAAGTTATTAAGGTGAACAAGTAATTAAGTACAAATAGTGGGGATGGAACAATTCCATCCCCACTATTTGTACTATATAAACGTAATGTTCGTGGTTACTTGGCTTTTTCACATAATTTAAAATTAAAACAAGCGGACTGAGTGGAAGGTGCAATCCTTTAAATCGGTGTTTTGCGATCCGTGCAGCTCACTGTGCCTACTTAGTCCGTTTGTTGTTTTAGTGTACGTTTTAACTATTATGCGTTCTTTTTCGCTTTATCAGGATCTTGAATGATAAAGTGAAGAGCGTTGATGATGATAAAAGCACCAATCATCGCAATGATTCCACTGGTAAGTGGTGCGAACGTCGCATTGGTTAAGGGGGCAACGATGTAACCAAAAACCTCGCCGTAGATAAATCCCCAGAAGAGGATGGTTAATTCCTTTGCAATTAATTTTGCCATTACAAGCACCTCACATTCACTATTATCGTACCATACTTTTTGACAAAGGGTGGGGACAATTCTAGTGATTTGGTATAATAAACGCGAAGTTACTACGGGAAGGAGGGAGCTTGGTGAACGGTCCACTTCAGGTAATCAGTTGTAATAGTATTTTACAGAGTACCTTACGGGTTAAAGATTACGTTGCGGTAGCTCAAAAAATGGGGTACACCACGCTTGCACTTACAGACCGTAATGTTATGTACGGAACGCTTTCTTTTTATGAAGCGTGTCACCAAGCAGGCATTAAGCCTGTTTTAGGCATTACGTTGGAATTGAATAACCCGGCAACAACTTCTTCGTGGAACCGGCTTATTGTGCTTGCTCAGGACGCAGCCGGATACCAGAATCTCTTACAGCTTTCTTCGTTAAAGTTAGGGGTTAACGCGGATCAACCAGCTAACCATGCGGTAACACCAGAAGAAATAGCACCATACCTAGGTCATACCTTTGTGGTGACTGACCCACTGCATAGCTCCCTGCGCCTTCCTTCTACGGATTCAGAATGGTTGCGGCCGCTGGTAACCGCTGCGGGGCCTGACCACGTATTCGTAGGAATTAGCCCGCAGCAGGATAACGCCCAAAACGAACAGCTGATTACCCGGGGGCGACGATTAGGGATTGCCCCTGCTGCCGTTTGGACGGTGGAGTACTTAACCGCACATGATTATGGGGCTCTTCAAGTTGCCCGGGCCATTCAACGGGGGATTACGGTTGACGATGGCGTTGCTTTAACTCATCGCACGGGCGGAGCAGCACTGGTTTCTCCGGAAAAACTGGAACGCCAGATGAATTCCCTTCCGGCAGTGGCTCGGCGAAATACCCGGCGAATCATGGAGACAGCGACCGTTACGGTTCCGTTCAAACATCCCGAATTGCCGGCATTTCCGGTGCCCGCAGGACAAGTTGCCGCTGATTACTTGAAAGCACAGTGTGAGGCGGGACTAGCCTCCTTGGTTCCGTCAGCTAAGCGGGCGCCTTATATTGCCAGGTTAAACCATGAATTGGCCGTGATCCACCGGATGGGCTTTGACGATTACTTTTTGATTGTGAGTGACGTGGTCCGGTTTGCCCATGACCATGGGATTATGGTGGGTCCGGGGCGGGGATCAGCCGCTGGTTCGTTGGTTGCTTATGCTTTAGGAATCACCACGATTGATCCACTAGCTTCCGGATTACTTTTTGAGCGATTCTTAAACGAGGAACGCCAGCAAATGCCTGATATTGACCTTGATATTATCGATTCCCGCCGTGAAGAAGTGGTGCGGTATGTACACCAAAAATACGGGGAGGACCGCGTCGCGCAGATTATTGCCCTGTCGACGATGGGACCGCGGCAGGTTATTCAGGACGTAACGCGTACGCTAGGATTACCGCAGTACCGGCAGGCTGAATGGAGTCGGGCACTCCCCAGAGGGGTTACTTCCCTCCAAGAAGCGTACCAGCAGTCTGGCCGGCTCAGGGATTTAGTTGATGCGGATGAATTGGGCCGGGCCTGTTTTAAAATTGCCCGTACCCTAGAGGGGCTTCCGCGGCAAACGACCGTTCACGCTGCGGGAGTAGTGCTTAGTGCGGCCCCTCTTACCAGTGTTGTTCCCGTTCAAATGGGGAATAACGGCATTCTCTTGTCGCAGTATGCAAAGGGAGACGTTGAGCGGGTTGGGCTGTTAAAAATGGACTTTCTTGGGTTGCGGAATTTAAGCGTACTTCAAACGACGCTGCGGCTCGTTAACCGGCACAAGAAGGTGCCGCTGCGGGAAGCAGATATTCCGTTGAACGATCCAGCGACCCTCAAAATGATGGCGATGGGGCAAACATCCGGCGTATTCCAATTTGAGTCCGCGGGAATTAGGCGCGCACTTCGTCAGGTTGCGCCGACTACGTTTGACGATATTGTTGCGGTGAACGCCCTGTACCGGCCGGGTCCGTTAGCTAACATTGATGAATTTGCCGCTCGACGGCACGGGCGTAAACCGGTGACGTATCCTGCCCCGGCAGTTCGTCCGATCCTAGCAGCAACCAGTGGGATTATTATTTATCAGGAACAAGTGATGCAGGTTGCCGCAACCCTTGCTGGGTTTTCGATGGCGCAAGCCGACCTGCTCCGGCGGGCGATTAGTAAAAAGGACCAACAGGCTCTTGATAACTTGCGGACGGCCTTCATAAGGGGCGCGGTTGCCCGGGGGACGACCCAGCAGGCTGCCACCCAGGTCTTCCAGTACATTGAGCGGTTTGGTAATTATGGGTTTAATAAGTCGCACGCCGTTGCCTACTCTAAATTGGCGGTGCAACTTGCATACCTTAAGTGCCATTATCCAGCGGCGTTTTACGTTGCACTGTTGAATAGTACCATGGGAAACCGGGCGAAGATGCAGCAGTACGTAAGTGAGCTTCAATACCAGCACATTTCGGTAGCGCCGCCCCTGATTAACCGGGCGGGGAGACTCTTTACGTTACACCATGGACGGGTAGTTTTTGGTTTGCGGATGATCCGGGGCCTTCGGAGTGACGTGGTTGACTCCGTTTTGACCGAGCGGAAAAAGAACGGTCCGTTTACGTCGTTTAAGAATTTTGTTGATCGTCTTGATCAGCGATTCCGGCAGGTTGAGTTAATCACCCCGTTAATTTATAGCGGGGCATTCGATGAGTTTGGAAGTAACCGGGCACAGTTGGTGGCGGAACTTCCCGGGACGTTAACGGCCGAAAATCTAAGTGGAACAAGCGCTGAGTTAAAGGATGTTTTGGCAAGTAAAATACAACCGGCTACCAAATTGACGTTGGTCGACCAGCTGACTAAGGAACAAGAGTACCTAGGCGTGCGGGTTTCGGGACATCCTACGGACCAGTACCGGCTATTAGGCCAGATTATTGGAGCAACGCCCGTGGCACGGGTTACACCGGCGCAGCACACCGTGCGGTTAATTGTAATGGTTAAAGCCGTTCGTAAGATTACGACCAAAAAAGGGCTGCCAATGGCGTTTGTTACTTGTGAGGATGCGGGAAAGAGTATTGAGCTAACGGTTTTTTCACGGGTGTACTTACAAAATAAGGGGCGGCTTCGTCCCGGCCAGTTGGTGGTAGTTACCGGGCGACCCGAGGAACGAAACGGTCAGGTTCAAGTAGTAGTCGACCAGCTGTTGGATGTTACGGCGGTTGATATGAAAAAGTGTTTCTTACGTTTGCCAGCATCACGGGCAACATCGCGGGAGAAACTTCATCAGATACTAATGACCGCCCGCCGGGGAAAAATGCCGGTAATTTTAGTCGATGATGAGCGTCATTTTCGGCAATTGTTACCTAAGAAGTACTGGCTTGATGAACGAATGGTTCCATCGGAATTGAAAATGTTACTGGGATCAGAGAACGTTGTTATTAAGTAAACGCTTGCTTACAGTTACTTAAGACATGATGAAAATTAATGAAAGACTAATTGAAAAGTTTCACAATTAGGCAGATTTTTACGGATAAAAGTGATAGTATAGCAGGTGGAGAATGTATAGCTTTTACTTGAGGTGAAGAAATGAAACGGATTGGGATCTTAACGAGTGGTGGCGATTCATCAGGAATGAACGCTGCCGTTCGGGCCATTGCTCGGTCAGCAATGAACGCAGGGCTCGAAGCATATGGAATTAACTATGGTTACAAGGGCCTGGTTGAAGGAAACATTTTCAAACTGGAAACCAAGGAGCTTGATGGGATTATTAACCGTGGTGGAACAATTTTGTACTCTGCGCGGTTTCCTGAGTTTGCTCAGGAAGAAACCCAGTTAAAGGGGATTGAGCAGTTAAAGAAATTTGGAATTGACGCATTGGTTGTTATCGGCGGTGATGGTTCCTACCATGGTGCTGAAAAGTTGACCAAACACGGGTTCAACTCAATTGGTGTTCCGGGAACGATTGATAACGATATTCCGGGGACGGACTTTACGATTGGGTTTGACACGGCGGTGAACGTGGCTACCGAAGCCCTTGACCGGATTAACGATACGGCAACGTCCCACCAGCGGACGTTCGTCGTGGAAGTAATGGGACGGGGAGCCGGTGACATCGCATTGTGGGCTGGAAATGCTGCCGGTGCTGATGAGATTGTTATCCCGGAGCACGATTACGACATTGCTAAGATTGCCCAGCACATTAAGGATAACGCGAAGAACGGGAAGGATCACTTCTTGATTGTCCTTGCTGAAGGGGTGATGTCTGCTCAGGACTTTAAAGCTGAGTTAGATAAGCACGGGGACTTTGATAGCCGTGCAGTGACGTTAGCCCACGTCCAGCGTGGCGGAACGCCAACCGCTAAGGACCGGGTCCTCGCTAACAAGCTTGGGGATTACGCAATCCAGTTACTTATGCAGGGGAAGGGTGGCTTGGCTATCGGGATTCACAATAACCAGTTGGAAGCCCACGATATTATTGATACCCTTGAAAACCACAAGCATGAGACGGACGTTTCATTGCTTGATTTAAACGCTCGCGTTCGTTTCTAAATAATACGCGCTAAATCAACGGTAATGACTGACATAAAAGTCGTTATATTATTTCAATAAGGAGCGATTTCACTTATGAAAAAGACCAAGATCGTAAGTACTCTTGGACCAGCCAGCAATGATCTCGATACGATCGTTAAGCTGATTGAAGCAGGTGCGAATGTTTTTCGGTTTAACTTCTCCCATGGTGACCATGAGGAACACCTGGGGCGGTTAAACCTGGTGCACGAAGCTGAGAAGAAGACCGGCAAGACGGTCGGAATCCTGTTGGATACAAAGGGAGCTGAAATCCGGACAACCGTTCAGAAGGATGGCAAGATTCCATTCCATATTGGGGATGAAGTGCGGATTTCAATGGATGATTCCCTTGAAGGAACCAAGGAGAAGATCGCCGTTACCTACCCGGGATTGTATGATGACGTCCACGAGGGTGGTCACGTGTTATTCGATGACGGTCTGATTGACATGTTAATTGAAAAGAAGGATGACGCAAACAAGGAGCTTGTCTGCAAGGTTCTTAACGAGGGAGTTTTAGGTTCCCGGAAGGGAGTTAATGCTCCTGGCGTTTCAATTAACCTGCCAGGGATTACGGAAAAGGACTCAAGTGATATTCGCTTCGGTCTTGATCACGAAATCAACTACATCGCCGCTTCGTTTGTGCGGAAGCCGCAGGATGTACTGGACATTCGTGAACTGCTCGAAGAAAAACACATGGAACACGTTCAGATTTTCCCGAAGATTGAATCACAAGAGGGAATCGACAACTTCGATGATATCATGAAGGTTTCTGATGGATTAATGATTGCTCGGGGTGATATGGGGGTTGAAATTCCGCCAGAAAACGTGCCGTTGGTTCAGAAGGACTTCATTAAGAAGTGCAATGCATGGGGCAAGCCGGTTATCACAGCGACGCAGATGCTTGATTCCATGGAAGAGCATCCACGTCCGACGCGGGCTGAAGCTTCTGACGTTGCTAACGCCGTCTTTGATGGAACGGATGCAACGATGCTTTCAGGTGAAAGTGCTAACGGGGACTACCCGGTTGAATCCGTTGCGACGATGGCTCGGATCGACGTGAAGGCTGAAAACGCCTTGCGGCAGCACCGTAACCAGACATTTGAAGAATTCGATAAGACTGATGTTACGGAAACAATTGGTCGGGCTGTTGCTGAAGCAGCTAAGAACCTGGACATTAAGACGATTGTTGCCGCAACTCGTTCAGGACACACTGCTCGGATGATTTCCAAGTATCGTCCAGATGCTGATATTCTTGCCCTGACGTTTGACGAACGGACACAGCGTGGTTTGATGGTTAACTGGGGCGTTTACCCGGTTGTTACTGACAAGCCAGCTTCAACTGATGATATTTTCCGTCTGGCAACTGATGAAGCTAAGAAGCAAGGCTTTGCTAAGGATGGCGATTTGATCCTGATTACGGCTGGTGCCGGTGAAGAAGGAACCACGAACCTGATGAAGATTCAGCTGATTGCTTCTAAGTTGGTTGATGGCCAGGGAGTTGGCGAAGAGACTGTAATTGGTAAGGCAGTTGTTGCAACGTCAGCCGATGAAGCTAACAAGAAAGCCGTTGAGGGCGGAATTCTTGTTACGAAGAACACGGATAAGGATTACTTACCGGCCATTGAAAAATCATCTGCACTGGTTGTTGAAAACGGTGGATTGACCTCTCATGCGGCCGTTGTCGGAATTTCAATGGGAATTCCGGTAGTTGTTGGTGCGAAGGACGCAACCAACATTTTGAACGATGGTCAGCTAATTACGGTTGACTCACGGCGGGGTGTTGTTTACGACGGCGCTTCAAGCTCAATTTAATGTGAATCTTGATCTAGGAAGTGCACGCGGTGCACTTGCTTAGGGATAAGAAAACTCCCGAAGATGGTGACGACCAATCTTCGGGAGTTTTTGTGTTGTCAGCTAATTAAGGAGTTGAGAGGTGAGCGTAAGTTTTTGGAGATGTTTGATTTCCCGGTCGACCTTATGAATTTCCTTATCAGGGGTTTTCTGCGTAGTTTTGCGGAATGCGTGCATGAGAGTATAATCTCCATCCTGAGCCAAAAACATTAACCGGTATTTTCCAAGCCGAATTTTGTACAGGTGTCGGTATGGTAGCCGGAGAATCATGCGTTTTACGGTTGGTCTGGTAAGGGGCAGCGTTTGAGCTTCCATTTGCTTAAGCATGGAATTCACCTTCCGGTAGATACTGGGATCCTTTTCTTTGATTTTTTTATACCACGTAGTGAAGGGGACGTTTCCCCGATTATCTTGATAAACATAGATTGCCATGCGGGTTACTCCGTTTCTCAATTATTTTCTCTAACCACTAATTGTAACATTTGTTTGCTAAAAGAACGGCGGGGGTGCTTGCTGGTTCTTAGTGAATTATGGATAATGGGAAGCGACATGGAAAATCATAATAGTTAGTATGGCGGTTCTTGCCGTATTTATTAATGGAGGGTGGAACGTGGAAAGTTGGTTATTTTTATTAGTAATTTTGGCGGTAGCCTTTTTGAGTAAAAATACATCCTTAACGGTGGCAGCAGTGGTTGTCTTGGTACTGAAGGCTATTCCGTTTAGTGGACGGTTAATGCAGGTGATTGACGCTCGGGGAATTAATTGGGGGGTAACGATAATTTCCATTGCCATTTTAGTACCAATTGCGACGGGCCGGATTACTTTTGAGGATCTATTTCGGGTGATGAAGTCGCCGGTTGGTTGGATTGCAGTGGGATGCGGTGCACTGGTAGCAATTTTGTCAAAGCACGGGGTTGGGTTACTAGCAGCATCACCGGAAATTACCGTTGCCCTGGTATTTGGGACAATTATTGGAGTAGTGTTTATGCGGGGAATTGCCGCAGGACCGGTAATTGCCAGTGGAATTACCTACTGCATTATCACACTGTTACACCTTACAGTTTAATGGGAGGGATGAATGGAATGTTAGTTGATTTAATTGGTCGGACGATTCAGGCAAGGGTTACGGATGAAAACGACCGCTTTATCTTTGCACAAGCAGCCGGAGAAACGTTTCGGCTCGCTAAAACCGAATTACATTCAGTTCCCTCAAGGGGGACACTAATCACGGGATTTGCGTATGAAAACGCAGCTCACCAGTTGCAGCTAACGAAAACGGCCCCGAAAAGTGGGATTGACCGGTATGCGTGGGGAACGGTAGTTGCGAGCAGACGTGACCTTGGTGTCTTTGTAGATGTTGGGTTACCGAATAAAGATGTAGTGGTTTCTCTCGATGATTTACCGACAGTTTCGCGATTATGGCCGCGCCAGGGAGACCGGTTGTTGGTGGCCCTGCGGGTGGATGATAAGGCCCGGATGTGGGCAGTCTTAGCTACCGCTGACCAAATTCGTCAGGTAAGTGTTTTAGGGGACCAACGGTTGCGAAATCAAAACGTTACCGTAACGGTCTACCAGCCCAAACTAGTCGGTTCATACGTGTTAACGCAAGATTATGTGCGGGGGTTTATTCATCCTACTGAATGGGATGAAGAACCTCGCCTGGGGGCGACCTTACAGGCGCGGGTAATTGGGGTTCGTCCCGACGGAATTCTTAACTTATCAGTTAAACCGCGGGCATACGAAGCCATCGAACCTGATGCGGCGATGCTAAAAGCTGCCTTGGAGCATACGCCAGAGCATTCCCTACCGTATTGTGATAAGAGTTCGCCTGCAGCCATTCGTTCCTACTTTGGCATCAGCAAGGGACAGTTTAAACGGGCTTTAGGGCACCTTCTAAAGGCTGGGATAGTTGAGCAGGATAACGGGACGATTCGGCTCCGGACACCTTTTGACGATTAGGGCGTAGGTGTGCTACCCTAGCATATGTGTTTAGGAGGATTAGGGGGAGACTAGGATGTTGTATAAGTATAAGGATGATTACAGGAAGGTTGCGATGGGTCTGCTATCGTTTATTCCGGAATTAAAAGAGATTCCACACCTAAAAAAGGAATTGGCGTGGTACGATGCGGATGAGTACCGGAACCTATTTTTGTGGAAAAATGACAATGGTAATTTTAGTGCGGTAATTGGTACGGAAATTAACCCTGATAACCGGACAATCATGGTTCGCCGGGTAGCGGTTACGCCAAATGAGCCACGGGACGTTCAGTTTCAGATGTTGACGGCGCTAGCAAACCGGTTTCCTGAGTATAAAGTAATGGGGAACTTTGCAACGTCAGGGCTAATTACCGCGTGGGAAAAGCAAACTAATGAGTAGTAAGAAGAATGATAATTCGCAGCAGGTCCCAGCGGCGCTAACCCTTAAGCTTGAGCAATTTGAGGGGCCGCTTGACCTGCTGCTCCATCTTATTAAAAAAAATAAAGTGGATATTTATGATATTCCTGTTGCTAAAATTACTTCCCAGTATGTCGCTTATTTGCACCAAATGAAGGAACTGCGGCTTGACATTGCTGGGGAGTATTTAGTTATGGCGGCCACGCTTGTTAACATTAAAAGTCGGATGCTTCTTCCCCAGCAACATGCACAGGATGAACCGGAAGAAGAGGAGGACCCCCGGGTAGAATTGGTAAATCAACTGGTTGTTCACCAGCAGTTTCAACGGGCAGCTGCCGAGTTAGGAGCGCTGGTCGAAAAACGGAGTGGGGAGTATGGTAGGCCGGAAGCTGCTTTACCAGCAGACGCTCATTTAGGGCAACTGGCCCCTGCAGGGAGCGATATTCTTACTCAGATGCAGCAAGTAATGCTGAAAATGACACAGCGGGCAGTTAACCGGCGTCTTAGCCGCCAACCCCGGCAGGTAAAGCGGGAACGCTATACCGTTAAGCACCAAATGACTTACTTACGGCAACGGCTTAGGCGCTGCCATAAAGTAGAGTTTATGATGCTCTTTTCGTCAACGGCGGCCCCTGAACAATACGTAACAACTTTTATGGCACTCCTTGAATTGATGCGGCGACAGGACGTGGTTGCTGAGCAAGCGGAAAACTACGGACCAATTATGATAAGTGAGGGACGGCATGGCAACAAACCAAGCAAAGATTGAAGCCCTGCTCTTCGTGAGCGGAGACGACGGAATTACGGTAACGGAACTAGCGCAACTGGTTGGAATCTTAAAGCCGGCAGTTTTGGAACAGTTGGCGCGCTTGGAGCAGAAATATTCAGCAGACCGAAACGGGAGTTTGACCCTAATTCATGCGGAAGACAGGTACCGGTTGGTTACTAAACCGGGTGTTGCTACCGTTGTTCGCCGTTACTTTGAAGCGCCCGCAATGGCGACTCTTTCGCCTGCAGCCCTTGAAACCCTGGCCATTATTGCTTACCGGCAACCAGTTACGCGGGTTGAGATTGAAGGAGTCCGGGGAGTGCGGGCGAGCACAATGTTGCAGAAACTTCAAGCGTGGGGCCTAATCGCAGTTATCGGTCGGCTTGATGCGCCGGGGCGGCCTGCCCAGTACGGAACAACACCCGCGTTTTTAAACTATGTTGGGTTGACTGCCCTTACGGACTTGCCACCACTTCCCGTTGAGGATGATGCGTTGAACGGTGAGAGTTCTAATCAATATATGACCCTTTTTAATGCAGCGCTGACAGATGAGGAGGATGATCAGGATGCCTGAACGATTACAAAAAGTAATGGCTGCTGCTGGAGTTGCATCCCGGCGGGCAAGTGAACGCCTAATTCAAGCGGGACGGGTGGCGGTTAATGGTCAGCAGGTGACAACGTTAGGGACGAAGGTTACTCCTAGTGACGTAATCACGGTTGATGGCAAGGCAATTGACCGGGAAAAAAAGGTGTATTATGTGTTCAACAAGCCACGCGGGGTGATCACTGCTGCAAAGGATGACCGTAACCGTCGAGTAGTTACCGATTACTTTACTGCGGTCAAGGAACGGGTATACCCAGTTGGCCGGCTTGATTACGACACAACGGGTATTCTTGTTATAACTAATGACGGAACGTTAGCAAATCAGTTAATGCACCCCCGTTACGGGGTTAATAAGACATACGTAGCAAAGGTTTTGGGGGTTCCTACGAACGCAGAACTGGAACGACTACGACATGGGGTACGGATTGATGATCGCCGCCCTGCAAAGGCGCGGGTGCATGTAATTAACTATGATTCTGATCAGCAGCATGCCGTTGTTAGTTTAACAATTCACGAGGGCCGTTACCATCAGGTAAAACGAATGCTTGAAGCTGTGGGGCATCCGGTGGTAAAGCTGCGCCGGACGGCGTACGGGCCGCTCACTGATCAGGGGTTAGCACCGGGCCAGTACCGGCCGTTGACTCACCGGGAGTTACAAACTCTAAGGAAAAATGTCGAGTAATTCACAAATTAATGCTGACAGCGGTTTCTAGATGTGGTAAATTATGGGTAGAATATTAGAATGTTTATTCTCGAGACAGGGCGTAAATCCCGACCGGTGGTGATAGTCCACAAGCCGTCATGCCGACGACAAGACTGGTGGAATTCCAGTATCGACAGTATAGTCTGGATGGGAGAGAATTCACAAGTTCGATTTCAACGGGGATAAGCAGTCCAATATTAAATAAATTAATATGGAGGGATGCGCAGTGCGTCATCATCGTTATTTGCAACGCTTTACGCTCACCGCGTGCCTAGCGTGCATTGCTTATCTACTGTTGTATTTTTCGTTTACGATTATTCCAATTGTTCCGTACCTTAAAGTTGATTTAGCATTGATTCCGATTCTATTTGGATTCTTTGTTTTAGGACCACAGTGGGGGTGTGGGGTAGTTTTCCTGCAAGCGGCCGTGTACTTTGTTTTAACGGGCCCCTCGGTTGGTCATTTGATTGGGGTTTTAAGTAATGTGTTGGCGGCATTGTCATTTTGCTTACCGTTTTATTGGACGATGCGGCCATGCGTGCGATGTGGAAAGCCTTCCTGGATGCGAGAGGGGCTGGCATTGGTAACCGGAACTGTAGTGATGACTGTTGTGATGGCCTTGGCCAACTGGCTGGTGTTAACGCCGTTATATATTAACGTGATTGGAATGCGTCTTGCGTTGCCGCTTCCTAAGCTAGTGTTGTTTGGGATTATTCCGTTTAACCTGATTAAGGGAGTAATCGTGGGAGGCTGCTTTGCGGTTTTATATCACTACACTGCCCGGTGGGTTTTGCGGGAGTGTCACCAGTTAGAAGAGTAATAGGATAGTAAATCATAACCGGTGAAGGGGACGTTAACTGCGACTCCGTCACCGGTTTTATGAACCCGTGACGTTAACGCGAAATTTGCGCTAGAATAAAAACAATTACAGTAGTATTAGTATGGATCGTTTTGTTAAGTCGGCATGTGCTTCCGTACTGGTTGTATGAAACACTGGCGATGTTGGTTGAAGCGCACTACGACGAGTTTATTCAGGATGACTTGGATTACCAGAATGAATTAACGCAGTGGGCGCACGCTAGGATTCGTCAAGTTGACAAGGAGGGCCGAATAACTGGGGCGGCGTTAACAACGTACCTAACCAAACAAAACCACGCTATTGCGATCCACTTTAACGAACACACGCTGGACTTTATTTTGGAATTAGTCGCACGGGGAACCGAATTTTCCCGGTTAACGTTTAAGATGGCCCCAAACCTATAGGAGGATGAACAATGGTTAGTATGCGGCAACTTGCCCGGTTAGCCGGTGTTTCTCCGGGACTTGTTTCGCGGGTTTTGAATCATGATCCGACACTGGCGGTTGCCCCGGCAACCAAACAACGGATTCAGACCCTTGCAGCGCAGTATCACTGCGTTCCTGGTAAACGAGGACCCGGGAAAAAATGGATTAATTCACTGTGCGTTATTACAGCTGTGGCAGAAAAAGATGAGGTCTATGATGATTATTTTAAGGTCATTATGACCGGAATTACCACAGCCGCCCGGGAAAACGGGTTAAGTGTTAAGACTATTTATAGGTTGCCGGAAGGTCCGGAGATGCCGGACATTGAAAAGTACGCAGGGGTTATTATGATTGGCTCGATTGCACAAGAAGCGGTAGCCACCATTGCGGCCCGAAATATTCACGTTGTTTTAATTGATAACCAGGTGGTAACAGCGGATTATCCGGCCGTGGGAGTTGACTTGGCAGCGATGACCCGTGATGCACTCATGGTCTTTACGGCTCGTAACGTTACACCAGTCGGTTTTATCGGAAATACGGTTCGAGGGATGACGCTAGCGGGAAAGTTGGGTGTAGAGATTGCTGGTGGTCGGTTGGCGGAGTACCGCCGTTTTTGTCAGCAAACACAGCAACCCGTCTATAATATTTTAGGAGCGTGGGATCCTGCGTTTGGTTATAGAGCAGCCCGCCAGCTTTTGACCGCATCTCCTGAGATTAAGGCGCTCCTAATTGCCTCTGATCCGTTGGCACTGGGGGCATTACGAGCGGTGGCGGATTTGCATATCCGGGTCCCCGCTGACCTTGAAATTTTAAGTTTTGACGATCTGGATTATGCCCGGTACCTCGTTCCACGACTTTCGACGGCAAAGCTTCCTACCCTTGAGTTGGGCCGGCGGGCAGTGTCGCTTCTTTACCAGCAACTTACAACGGCGCAGGTTATTCCCGAACAAATTACGCTTCGGGGCGAGCTAAGGATGCGTGAAACAACGAAGGCAGTTCAAAAGAAGATGGATTAGAAGAGGTTGTGCTTGGGCGCGCCTCTTTTATTGTTTTAGATAGCGTGGTTTCTAATGAAGGAGGAAAAGCCAGTTAAGCTGAATGTTTGGCGCGGTTTTTCCGGTAAAATATTGCAGAATTAAATGAAAGCGTTATACTAAACACAAAAAAGTGTTTAAGAAAGAGTGATTACTATGAAATTTGAAAATAAAGCGATGTTAATTACTTACCCGAACCGAATGGGAGCCAACCTTGCTGATTTAACCCGGTTACTTACGGGGCCCCTTGCCAAAGCTTTTGGCGGCATTCATATTCTGCCATTTTACTATTCAAGCGGGGATGCGGGGTTCGCGCCGTACCGATATGAGGTTGATCCGCAGTTTGGAACGTGGGCGGACGTGGAACGGTTGGCGCAAAACCACTACTTAATGTTTGATTTCATGGTGAACCACCTTTCGCCTAAGTCGCCGGAGTTTCAGGATTTTGTGGCCCATCACCGGGAGTCTAAGTTTGCGGACTTGTTTTTGAGTTGGGATCAGTTTTGGCCAGCGGGCAGGCCAACTAAGGATGATGTTGACCAAATTTACAAGCGAAAGGATAAGGCGCCTTTTATGCCGGTACGGTTTGCGGATGGAACTACCGAAAAAATCTGGAATACGTTTGGCGACCAGCAAATGGATCTGGATGTTCGGACGGAAACGACGATGCGCTTTATTAAACAAAACCTAAAGCACCTTATCCAGCATGGTGCCAGCATCATCCGGCTTGATGCCTTTGCATACGCTGTTAAGAAGTTAGGAACCAGTGATTTCTTCGTTGAACCAGAGACGTGGCACCTGCTAGATCGGATTAAGGAAATGCTCACGGGAACGGACGTAACCCTGTTACCAGAAATCCACGAGAACTATACGTATAACGAGAAAATGCACGCCCATGGATACTTTAGCTATGACTTCGTTCTTCCAATTATTACCCTGCATGCCCTGTATTCCCACAAGGTAAAAACACTGGTTGACTGGTTTAACCAGGCGGATATGCACCAGTTTACGACTTTGGATACTCATGATGGTATTGGGGTGGTTGACGGGAAAGATATCCTAACTGATGATGAACTAGATTATACTGTTGACCAGTTGTATAAGGTTGGGGCGAACGTCAAACGGGCATATTCGAGTGCGAAGTACCATAACCTTGATATTTACCAGTTAAACACGACGTATTACTCAGCAACGGGAAATAACGATGCGGCGTACCTGTGTGCCCGAGCTCTTCAGATGTTTGCTCCGGGAATTCCGCAGGTATATTACGTGGGGTTGTTAGCCGGTAAGAACGATACGACTCTCGTTGAACAAACCCGGGAGGGCCGGGACATCAACCGTCACTTCTACACGCTTGATGAGGTACACGCGGAATTGCGGCGACCAGTGGTGCAGAAGGTGCTGCGGTTGTTAGAATTGCGGAACAGTTGCGCGGCATTTGATTTAGAAGGCACAATTACAGCGGTGGCGGTGGACGATCATACAATGCAGGTAACGCGCATGAATCAAGCTAAGACAGCCCGGGCGATTCTCACCGCGGATTTAGCTCAGATGCGCTACACCATCGAAGTGAAGCAATAGTTTTTAAAATAAGCGCTCAAACTTTGTTAAACAATGGTATAATACGGGTGATTAAATTAAGGAGGAGTTTCACATGAAGATTATTGCCTATGGTATTCGTGACGACGAAATCCCGTACGTTGACGAATGGAAGCAGGCACACAGTGACGTTGAGGTTAAGATTGTTCAGGAACTGTTAACGATGGACACCGTTGACCAGTGCAAGGGTTTTGATGGATTAGTTTCATACCAGCAGAAGCCGTACACGGCGGAACTGATTGATGCAATGGGGGCAAACGGCATTAAGTTCTGGTCACTGCGGAATGTGGGAATTGATAACATTGATTTTGACGCTGTTAAGCGGAACAACATCGTGCTGACAAACGTTCCGGGATACTCACCGGAAGCGATTGCTGAATTTTCAGTTACCCAGGCACTTCGGTTACTGCGGAACACTAAGCAGTACGAAGCGAAGATGCGTGACGGAAACTTTATGTGGGCACCAGAGATTGCCGGTGAGCTGAATGAAAAAACCATTGGGGTAGTTGCTACGGGTCGGATTGGCCGGTTTGCAATTCAGTACTTCCAGGGATTTGGCTGCAAGGTAATTGCTTACGATCTGTTCCACAACCCTGACATTGAAAAGCAGGGGTTATACGTTGATACGCTGGACGAATTATTCGCGCAAGCTGACGTTATTGACCTGCACGCCCCAGCTACCAAGGACAACTACCACATGATTAACGCCGATTCCATCGCTAAGATGAAGAATGGTGCTATTGTCATTAACACGGCCCGGGGTGAACTAGTTGATACTGAAGCACTACTGAAGGCCGTTCACGGTGGTAAACTAAGTGGGGCTGCGCTGGACACGTACGAAGACGAAGTTGGGAAGTTTAACAACGACTTCGGGAGTTTTGATGCTATTCCGGATGACGTGCTGAAAGGCATGGT
Organism: Ligilactobacillus sp. LYQ139; assembly: GCF_045033025.1. Taxonomy (NCBI): domain Bacteria; kingdom Bacillati; phylum Bacillota; class Bacilli; order Lactobacillales; family Lactobacillaceae; genus Ligilactobacillus; species Ligilactobacillus sp. LYQ139. Next base: position 201,174 of record NZ_JBJFZW010000001.1, on the reverse strand, counting down.
TGAAGATGGCCGGATCCTTGTTTCACCACACATTGCCTTCTACACGACGACGGCTGTGCGGAACATGGTTCAGGTTGCTTTAAACAACAACAAGCAGCTAATTGAAAGTAACGGGGCAAAGGCTGACTTCATTGTTAAGTACTAAGCACCATTAGTTTAAAATAAATGAGAAGCTTCGACGAGGGTTGAGGCTTCTTTTTTTGCGCTTTTCACCCGGAAGGACCGGTGGTATGGTGGTACTAGCTATTATCATTAGTTGAACGGAGGTGCAGTAATGGCGTCAGCGTGGTTATTTTTCTTTAGTGCTACTCAGGGCAGGCGCCCGGCGGTGATTCGAAAATTGGTACGTAACCAGGCGACGAGTTCAACACTCTTTTGGGCAATGATTTACGGGCTGCTTGATTGGCAAAATACCATTCCGCACCTCGATGAGCAGCAGTTTACTGCGGCTTTACGGCGGGACCAGCACCAAGGGTTAGTGCGTGTCCAGGACGATGAATTGTTTTTGACTCCTAAAGGCAACCGTAAGCGCCAGGAAGTGGTTGCCCACCGCCTTGCTTTAACAACGCCTGAACTATTTCGGCAGGTCGCGGTGGCTGATTGGACCCAGATGGTACGTTTTTTAGTGCAGGTTGCTTCCGAGGCAAGTTACCATAACGTTAAGTACGTTGTGGCGACTGACCGGTTGCAGTTTAAGGTAACGCTGAAGCAGTGGTTGCGCGCTGGCCATTCGCTTGGAGAACTTCGGGATGTCCTCCAGTTATCCCTTGCTGCTGTTTTGAAGACATTTCCTACTAACCAGGCAGACTGTTATGCGCAGGGATTGGTTGGTCATGGGTACTACGGACACACGATTGCCCAGCGAGCGACGACACAGTTAACCGTTCAAGATGTTCAAGTGAATGATCAAAACGTTGCTCTTGCGCTATGGCAACGGTGGCAAAAGTGGCCGGCGGGAGCAGCGTTAATGACACCGTTTCGGCGGCCAGAACTAGCCCCATCACTAGTAACAACGGGGAGAATGATCACTTCCGGGATGTCTCTTGCAACGATTGCCCGGCGGCGGCATTTAAAAATGAGTACGGTGGCTGATCATGCGGTAATGCTTGCATTATACCAACCGGATTTTCCGGTAATGCAGCTATTAAGTGCGGCGCGAAGCGCTCAGTTAGATCAGCTAGCGCCAGCAGACTACGTTCATTGGGCTTACCGGGATGTGGTGGCAGCGGATGAAACCATTACTTTTCCGGAATTTCGGCTTTACCAGATTAGGAGGTGGCGGCGTGAACACGAGTGAAGTGGCGTTAACGGCGCAGTTAAACCAGCTGTTTGATTTTGATACGTTTCGACCGGGGCAATTAGCGGTGATTCAGGCGGTGTTACGGGGAAACGATACCCTCGCAGTTTTGCCAACCGGAACGGGGAAGTCGTTATGCTACCAGTTTATTGGGCGGATGATGGGGCGGCCGGTTATTATCGTTTCGCCGTTGTTATCATTGATGCAAGATCAGGTTGAACAGCTCCGTGCAACGGGTGAAAAACGGGTAGTGGCGCTAACCTCAACGCTTACCCGGCAGGAGCGGGTATTAGCCTTAAAAACCCTTGCGGCTAACCGGTTTATTTACCTTGCTCCGGAAATGGCGGTGCAGCCAACAATTATTCGCCGGCTTAAAGCGTTGCATCCGGTTCTCTTTGTGGTGGACGAAGCCCACTGTATTTCACAGTGGGGCCCTGACTTTCGACCGGATTACCGGCGGTTAGGGCAGGTGCGGCATGCATTGGGAGATCCAACTACCCTTGCACTAACAGCAACTGCTTCTCCCCGGGTGCAGCAGGATATTGTAAAAACATTGCACTTGAGTAATCCCAGCGTTCAGGTTCATTCCGTGGACCGGCCCAATATTTTTCTTGCAGTTGAGGCGGTTGAAAGCGAAAAAATTAAGGAGGAGCGGCTCGTTGACTTAGTTCGGGCTTTTCAGGGCCCAGGGTTGGTGTATTTTGCAAGTAAGCGGCGGGCAAATGAGGTTGCTTGCATGTTAGAACAGCAGGCGGGCATTCAGGCTGCTGCGTACCATGCGGACCGGACGAGCGCTGACCGGGCAGTTATTCAGCAGCAGTTTTTACACCACCAACTTGACGTTGTGTGTGCAACGAGTGCGTTTGGGATGGGAGTGAATAAGGAAGATATTCGGTACGTTATCCATTACCATCTTCCTGCCGACCTTGAGAGCTACGTGCAAGAAATTGGGCGGGCTGGTCGGGATGGGAAGCAAAGTTTGGCAGTTTTACTGTATCAAACGGGCGATGAAACCATTCAGCAGCGGTTGGGGACGGCGAACCTGTTGCCACCGGCTGAAGTGCAGTTTTTAGCTGAACATCAGCACGAGGAGCGTTTCTTTCGTGACGAACAAACAGAGCTAGTGCGGACGTTGTTGGGGGTTGGAATGCGGCCAGCAGCGATTACGACGTACTTTGACCACCGGCGGCAAGAGAAGCAGCGGGCTCTTCGGGCAATGATGGAATACGTCCAAACAACCGGTTGTCGCCACCAGTTTATTACGGACTATTTTGGGGAACAAACCAAAATTACGCACACGGACCGGTGTTGTGCACCGATGAATAGCCCGGTTACTCCAGAACAGCTGGGAATGGTCACCCGTCAAACTGTAACGGAACCTACCGTGCAATCGGGATACGCGGCAATTCTGCAACAGTTATTTAATCTTTAAGAAATCGGGTACTAATTCTATGGTAGAATAGCAGTTAGCAAAGCTGAGGAGGCATTGTTGATGGCGCAGAATGATCAACACCAGCACGAGAAAAAACCATGGGAAAGTAATTTTGAAGGAAACCGGGATGAAGCGGGTAATTACTCCCGAACGGCGAGTCGGCGAAATACGCGGAATAATACGATGATTACGACGTCACTGTTAGTAATTTTTGTGGTGATTATTGTTGGAACCATTGCCCTGTATTTTGTTTCACAGCATTCGGCAGCAGCTCAGAAGCAAGCGCCACGGGTGGCGGTAAGCTCTCGGGTTCATGGTGATAAAAAAACGGCGAGCAAACCTAAAAGCATAAAGTATCACCATAAAACAACCCAGGAAAGTGCACAATCAGTTGTGGCTAGTTCCCAACAGCAACCCCAGAACAGCGCGCAGCAGAGTGGCGGTGAGTACGCTACCGTTCAAGCAGGCCAGGGGATGTACCGGGTGGCGGTCAATCATGGTTTAACGGTTGCTCAGTTAAAGCAGCTTAACCCTGGTTTAACGACGCTAAGCCCAGGGCAACAGGTTCGGGTCCGGGAATAACCGGAAAGCTAAAGGTAAATTAATGATGGATTAAGGCTGGGGTGTCCGGAACACCGCAACCTTTTATTATTGAACGGAGGAAACAATGAAAAAGATACAAATTGCAATTGATGGACCAGCATCGGCCGGAAAGAGTACGGTCGCGAAGATTATTGCCCGTAAGTTAGGGTACGTATACTGTGATACGGGAGCAATGTACCGGGCAACGACCTATGCGGCCCAACAAGCGGGGATTGCATTTGATGATGACGCTGCGCTGAAGGCGATGCTTCCTACAATGAAACTGAAGTTTATTCCCGGAGAACCAGAGCAGCGAGTGATTGTTAACGGTACGGACGTTACGCGGACGATTCGTCTTCCGAAGATTACCAATAATGTATCAGTGGTTGCGGCCCAACCAAGTGTGCGGGCTGATCTTACCCAACGACAGCAAGAAATTGCCGCGGATGGTGGTATTGTGATGGATGGTCGCGATATTGGAACGACGGTTCTCCCGCACGCGGCAGTAAAGATTTTCCTTGAAGCTAGTGTTCATGAACGGGCACTCCGGCGGTTTAAGGAAAACCAGGAGAAGGGAATTAAAACGCCGCTTGCCGTGCTTGAACAAGAGATTGCGGCCCGGGATAAGAAAGACTCAACGCGGAAGATTTCGCCATTAACCAAGGCTTCGGATGCGATAACTGTAGATACAACCGCCATGGGGATTAATCAGGTTGTTGAGCGGATCTTGGAAATCGTTCGGAAAGCGACTGCTTAATAAATTTGTAAATTATGTTTGAAGTGTGACGCGAAATAAGATAAGATATAGTCTAGAGTTAGTCGTTAAGGAGGACACAGTCCATGAGTGAGACAGAAGCAAACAAGGATTTGTTAGAAGCTTTGAATAGCGTACATGAAGTTAAGGTTGGTGAAGTTGTTAAGGGGGAAGTTCTTGCCTTTGACGATTCAAACCAAGCGATTGTCGGGATCGAAAATACCGGCGTTGAGGGCGTTGTTCCTGCTAAGGAGTTCAACCTTAAGCCGGACGAGATTCAGGATAAGGTCAAGGTAGGGGATGTTTACGACCTCGTCGTTATCTCCAAGATCGGTTCTGACAAAGAAGGCGGCAGCTATCTGCTGTCACAGCGGCGTCTCGAAGCCCGGAAGGTGTGGGACGAAATTGAAAAGAAATTCGAAGCTGGCGAAATCATCAAGGCTCCTGTTACACAGGTTGTTAAGGGTGGTTTAGTTGTTGATGCTGGCGTTCGTGGTTTCATTCCTGCATCAATGGTTTCAGACCACTATGTTGCTGACCTTAACCAGTTTAAGGGTCAGGAACTTGAACTGAAGATTATCGAAATTGAACCGAGCGAAAACCGGCTAATCCTTTCTCATAAGGAAATCGCTCATGAACAGCGGGAAGCACAGAAGAAGGAAACGCTTAGCAAGTTGGTTGCTGGCGACATCGTTGAAGGGAAAGTTGCCCGGTTAACCAATTTTGGCGCCTTCATTGACCTTGGTGGGGTTGATGGGTTGGTTCACGTTTCAGAGATTGCCTTTGAACGGGTTGACAAGCCATCAGATGTGCTGAAGGTTGGCCAGGATGTTAAGGTTAAGGTCCTTTCTGTTGATCCTGAAAAGGAACGGGTTTCACTGTCAATCAAGCAGACGCTCCCGCAGCCATGGGATGATATTGACCAGAAGGTTGCTGAAGGGGACGTTCTTGACGGGACCGTTAAGCGCTTGACAAGTTTTGGGGCCTTCGTTGAAGTCTTTCCTGGGGTTGAAGGGTTAGTTCATATCTCCCAGATTTCTCATAAGCACATCGCGACGCCGAATGAAGTGCTAACTTCTGGTGAGAAGGTTAAGGTTAAGGTTCTCAGTGTCAACGCTGCAGATCACCGGTTAGCCCTGTCAATCAAGGCGCTTCAGGAAAAGCCTGCTTCTGAGGAAGATAACAGTAGCAATAACCGGGGAAGCCGTCGGGCATACCGGGACGAGCGCGTTGATCTTCCGGAAGAAAGTACGGGCTTTACACTTGGTGACTTAATCGGTGATGAGTTAAAGAAGAACAACTAAGCGTATTCAAGCGTAAATTTAGGCTGGTTCAGGAGCGGCTCGCTGTTGAACCAGTTTTTTTATTGCACCTTATATAGTGAAGGAGGGATTATGATGGCAAACCCTACGCTAGCGATTGTTGGCCGGCCGAATGTCGGGAAGTCGACGATTTTTAACCGAATTGCTGGGGAACGAATTGCAATTGTGGAGGATACTCCCGGAGTTACCAGGGATCGAATTTATGCTCACGGTGAATGGTTAGGACGAAAATTTAATATTATTGACACTGGTGGGATTGATATTGGCGACGAGCCATTTTTAACCCAGATTACCGAACAAGCCAAAATTGCGATTGATGAGGCGGACGTAATTGTTTTCGTGACGAGTATCAAGGAAGGGGTAACTGACGCTGATGAACGCGTTGCGAAGATTCTTTATCAGGCTGATAAACCGGTTCTTTTAGCCGTTAATAAGGTTGATAATCCGGAACTCCGAAACGAGATTTATGATTTCTACTCACTAGGCTTTGGGGACCCCGTTCCAGTTGCCGGAACCCACGGGATTGGAATTGGGGACTTACTGGATAAGGTCTGTCAGGCCTTTCCTGATGACCAAAAGCAGGTTGACGACCAGTCAATTAAGTTTAGCCTGATTGGCCGGCCGAATGTTGGTAAATCATCCCTGGTAAACGCAATTCTTGGGGAGAACCGGGTGATTGTCTCAAGCGTTGAAGGGACAACGCGGGATGCGATTGATACGAAGTTTGTTGCGCCCGCTGGAACCGAGTATACGATGATTGATACGGCCGGAATCCGGAAGAAGGGGAAAGTATACGAAAACACTGAAAAGTATTCCGTGCTCCGGGCAATGCAGGCGATTGATCGGTCTGATGTGGTCTTGGTTGTCCTGGATGCTGAAACCGGAATTCGTGAACAGGATAAGCACGTGGCTGGCTACGCGCATGAGGCTGGGCGCGGGATTATCATTGTGGTGAATAAATGGGATACCGTTGAAAAGAACGGTTATACCATGCATCAGTTTGAGCAAACGATCCGTGAAGAGTTTCAGTATCTAAGTTACGCGCCAATTGTGTTTGTTTCCGCCAAGACCCATCAGCGGTTAAATCGGCTCCCTGCCTTAATTAAGCAGGTGGATCAAAACCACTCCCGGCGGATTCAATCGGCCGTTCTCAACGACGTTTTAATGGACGCAATTGCGCATAATCCCACCCCGACAGAGAACGGGCGGCGGTTGCGGGTGTACTATGCAACGCAGGTTGCGGTCAAACCGCCTACATTTGTGATTTTTGTAAATGATCCCGAGTTGATGCACTTCTCGTATGAACGGTATCTTGAAAATCAAATTCGTGAAGCATTTGACTTTACCGGAACCCCGTTACACCTAATTGAACGAAAAAGAAAGTAAAAATCGTTAAGAGACCACGGTAAAAGGTTGTCACATTAAGGTTTGTATGCTATCTTTATACCCGAACAGTGGTTTTGTAATTGCTAGTTCAGATCCCAGCATGGGGTTAGCACGGGACAATGGTTCCATGGGAGGTGAAACACATGGCAAACAAGGCACAGTTAATCGAAAGCGTTGCTGAAAAGACGGGCCTCACGAAGAAGGATGCAACTGTTGCTGTTGATTCAGTATTCAGCTCAATCCAGGACTTCCTGAAGAACGGCGAAAAGGTTCAGTTAATCGGTTTTGGGAACTTTGAAGTACGGCAACGGGCCGCACGGAAGGGACGGAACCCGCAGACCGGTGCTGAAATCCAGATTCCTGCAAGCAAGGTTCCGGCATTCAAGCCAGGAAAGGCGCTTAAGGACGCTGTTAAGTAGTTCAGCCCTTAAAAACATATGACCTCTATCCGGTGGGATAGGGGTCTTTTTGTATTCTTTGAGCTAATACGGAGAATTCGCGAAGATTGTTCGCAATAGTACGAACTAAACGTAAATAATATCCCGATTTTTGTAAATAATGTTCGACTTTTGATTGACTTTGCCGGGACTGATTGCTATTCTTATGATGAATAAGGAGGGATTACCATGAGCGCAGAGATTAGTATTGTCATGGGGAGTTCGTCAGATTGGCCGACAATGAAGGCGGCTGCTACGATTTTAGATGAATTTGGGGTGGCGTATACCAAACATGTGATTTCCGCCCACCGGATGCCGCAAGAAATGTTTGCCTTTGCGCAGGATGCGGCTGGTAACGGGTTAAAGGTAATTATTGCAGGAGCGGGTGGCGCAGCCCACTTACCGGGAATGCTGGCGGCAAATACCGTATTGCCGGTGATTGGGGTTCCGGTTCAAACCCATGCACTAAGCGGGATGGATTCTCTTCTTTCGATTGTTCAGATGCCTGCGGGGGTGCCAGTGGCTACCACTGCAATTGGAACGGCGGGAGCGAAGAATGCGGCGTTACTTGCGTTGGAAATTCTTGGAGCAACGGATGCCGCTCTTTCCCAAAAACTCCAGGATTATCGCCGGCAGATGCATGATATGGCGGTAGGAAGCGAGGCGCACCTTGACTAAGATTTTTCCCGGACAAACGATTGGGATTATTGGGGGCGGCCAATTGGGACAAATGCTGACGTTTGCGGCTAAGCAGGCGGGATTTCGGGTGGTCATTTTGGACCCAACCCCTGCCTGTCCGGCGGCCCAAGGAGCTGACGAGCAGATTGTTGCCCCCTACGATGACCAAGCGGCCATTGAGCGTCTGGCAACTACGGCAGATGTTCTCACGTATGAGTTTGAAAACGTTGATTTGACTGCCCTTGAGGCGGTGAGTGACCGGGTAAGTATCCCTCAGGGAACCGAATTGCTTCGAATCACAAAGGACCGGGTTCGGGAGAAAACCTTCCTGCGGGATAGCGGGTTACGGACGGCTGCTTTTGCTCCGGTTAATTCAGAAAGTGAGTTGCAGCAAGCGGTGGCAACGATTGGGCTTCCGGCTATTCTAAAGACCTGTGAGGGAGGCTACGATGGTAAAGGACAGGTAACGTTGCGGGCAGCCGCCGACCTGGAACTACCGGTTGTGCGTGAAATTCTCGCAACGGGTCAGTGTATTTTAGAACAAATGGTTGCCTTCACCTGTGAGTGTTCGGTGATGGTTGGACGCAGCGTTTCGGGGGAAGTTACTGTTTTTCCGGTAAGTGAAAACATTCACCGAAATCATATTTTACACGAAAGCATCGTTCCCGCCCGGATTAGTCCGGAACTACGTGATGAGGCCACGCGCGTTGCCCGGACGATTGCCGCAAAGTTGGATTTGTGCGGGATCTTAGGGGTTGAGATGTTTATGGGAAAGGACGGTCATGTTTACGTTAACGAGTTAGCGCCGCGGCCGCATAATTCGGGTCACTATTCCATTGAAGCGTGTGATTTTTCACAGTTTGCCGTGCATAACCGGGCGATTTGTGACTGGCCGATGCCAACGGTCCACCTGCTTCACCCGGTAGTGATGGTTAACGTGTTAGGCCAGCACGTTAATGGCGTACGGCGCTTAATTGCGCTGAAACCGCAGTGGCATTTCCATGATTACGGAAAGGCTCAAGTGCGGCGGAATCGGAAGATGGGGCATTTAACAATACTAACGGATGATGTTGATGCGACGTTGGCGGAGATTGACGCGACGGGCGTATGGCAAGAAGAATAATAGAAAAGGAGAATAAAGATGATTGATCGCTACACCCGCCCGGAAATGGGGCGGTTATGGACGGATGAGAAGAAGTATGAGTGCTGGTTGGCCGTTGAATTAGCGGCGGATGAAGCCTGGGCTAAGTTGGGGAAAATTCCGGCTACCGACGTTGAAAAATTGAAAAAGAACGCTAAGTTTGATGTGCAGCGAATTCAGGAAATTGAAGCCGTTACTAAACATGATGTTATTGCGTTTACCCGGTGTGTTTCGGAATCTTTGGGACCTGAAAAGAAATGGGTTCATTACGGGCTGACAAGTACGGACGTGGTTGATACCGCTCAGGGTTATCAGCTAAAACAGGTTAATGATTTATTGCGGGCAGATCTGCGGGAATTCCGTGCCGTTGTTGCCCGGAAGGCGAAGAAGTACAAGCATACGGTGATGATGGGCCGGACGCACGGAGTGCACGCAGAGCCAACAACGTTTGGGCTGAAGTTGGCTCGCTGGTATGCGGAAATTAACCGTGATATTGAGCGCTTTGAGCATGCTGCTGCCGGGGTTGAGGCCGGCAAGATTAGCGGGGCCGTCGGAACGTTTGCTAACATTGATCCGCGGGTTGAACAGTACGTTTGTGAGAAGCTCGGAATTCGGGCCCAGGACGTTTCTAGTCAGGTGCTTCCCCGGGATTTGCATGCGGAGTACCTTGCGGCCATGGCCCTGATTGCTACCAGTTTGGAAAACTTTGCTACTGAGATTCGGAGCCTCCAGCGGACCGAAATTCACGAAGTGGAAGAGCATTTTGCGAAGGGACAAAAAGGGTCATCGGCAATGCCACATAAGCGAAACCCAATTGGTTCAGAAAATATTTGCGGGTGTGCCCGTGTCATCCGGGGCCATATGGTAACGGCTTTTGAGAACGTTGCGCTATGGCACGAACGGGATATTTCCCATTCTTCCGCTGAGCGGATGATTTTACCGGATACGACCGCACTATTAGACTACATGTTACACCGATTCGGTAAACTTCTGGATAATTTAGATGTTTTCCCGGAGCGGATGAAGGCTAACATGGACCAGACGCTGGGGTTAATTTACAGTGGCCGCGTGCTCAATAAGTTGGTTGAAAAAGGGATGAGCCGGGAAGAAGCATACGATACGATTCAGCCGAAGACAGCGAAAGCGTGGGCTGAAAAGGTGCCGTTCCGGCCGTTACTGGAGGCGGATCCAGCGATCACGGCCCGGTTGTCGACCGCAGAACTGGATGATGCGTTCGATTACCATTGGCATCTTCGGCACGTGGACGAAATTTTTACCCGTGTTGGGTTAGCCGAAGAGTAAGGTCTTTGGAAATGATGGCGCAAATAATCACCCCGGTTGATTTTTAGACCATTTTGAAGGGATAAAGAGGTTAGGATGAGACCTAACCTCTTTTATTTTTAAAAATAAGTAACTAAGGTTAAGTGCAACACCAGTCGGCGATTTATTAGCATTGTTTTGTTATGGTTGCCACAAAATAGAATTTATGATACACTAATTTTGTCTTTAGAACTCGTAGCAGAGTGAGCAGCAATGCTCACTCTTTTTAATGCGACGGGTGATTTCAGGCAAAGGAGGGCCATTGTGAGCAAGAATGTTGTTGAAACGGTCACAGAACTGGTAACCCCTATTCTAGATGCCCACCACTTCGAACTCGTTGACGTTGAGTTCGTTAAGGAGGGAAAGGGATGGTACCTTCGGGTATTTATTGATAAGCCGGGAGGAATTAATATTGAGGAATGTGCTTTAGTCAGTGATCAGTTAAGCGAACAGTTAGACGAGTGTGATCCTGACTTGATTCCGCAGGCATATTACCTGGAAGTTTCATCTCCCGGGGCTGAGCGCCCGTTGAAGAAAGAACGGGACTACGAACGGGCAATTGGTGAGTATGTCCACGTATCACTGTACCAGCAGTTTAACGGGAAAAAGGTTTACGAGGGGACGTTAATGGCGGTAGCATCAACGGAATTAACCATAGAATATGCTGATAAGGCGCGCACTAAGACAATCGTCATTCCGCGAACCCAGGTTGCTCAAGCCCGCCTAGCAATTAAGTTTTGATACCGAGAAAAGAGGAATAGCAGTGAGTAAAGAACTACTAGATGCGCTCGATGTTCTTGAAAAGAAAAAGGGCGTTAAGCGCGAAATCGTAATCGACGCCTTAGAAGCAGCGTTAAGTTCAGCATACAAGCGGAACTACGGACAGGCTCAGAACGTGGCGGTCGACTTTGATGAGAAGAAGGGAAACGTTCACGTTTACGCCGTGAAAACGGTCGTTGACGAGGTAGCTGATCCCCAACTAGAGGTGAGCCTAAAGGATGCCTTAGATATCAATAAGGCATACGAGCTGGGAGACACGATTAAGTTTGAGGTGACCCCGGGTAACTTCGGGCGAATTGCCGCTCAGACTGCCAAGCAGGTTATCCTTCAGCGTGTGCGGGAAGCTGAACGGGAAAAGATTTATGATGAATACATTCAGTACGAGCATGAAATCGTAACGGGTGAGGTTGAACGGCAGGATTACCGGTTCATTTACGTTAACCTTGGTGACGTTGAGGCGGTAATGTCCCGGCGCGACCAAATTCCTGGCGAACAATACAACTCCCACGATAAAATCAAGGTGTACATCTACAAGGTTGATAACGCCACACGGGGGCCGCAGGTGTTTGTTAGTCGGGCTCATCCTGATTTATTAAAACGGTTGTTTGAACAGGAAGTACCAGAGATTTTTGATGGTACGGTTGAAATTAAGGCTGTTTCCCGTGAAGCGGGTGATCGGGCTAAGGTAGCTGTTTGGTCAAATGACCCGAACATTGATCCCGTTGGAACGTGTGTCGGACCCCGGGGTCAGCGGGTTCAGGGAATTGTCAACGAACTCCACGGGGAAAACATGGATATTGTTCAGTGGAGTGAGGATCCGGCGGAATTCATTGCTAACGCCCTTAATCCAGCAGATGTCTTGGAAGTGCGGTTTGATCCGGAAAATGAGCGGGCATGTACGGTAGTGGTTCCAGAAGATGAGTTATCCCTTGCAATTGGGAAGCGTGGGCAAAACGTCCGGCTGGCAGCCCAGTTAACGGGGTATAAGATCGACATTAAGTCCGAAGAGGAAATGGCAGCACTTGATGCTCAGGCGGCTTTAGCGCCGGAAGAACCCCTTGATGAAGCGGAAGCTACGGATAATGCGGCAGAAGAAGCGGCCGTTGAAGAAGATTCGGACATCGTTACTGACGGTGATAAACAGGAGGACTAGCAATGGGACAACGGAAAGTGCCGATGCGTAAGGACATTGTAACCGGAACAATGTGGCCGAAGAAGGAACTTGTCCGGGTGGTCCGTAATAAGGAAGGCGAGGTTAGTATTGATCCGACCGGTAAGAAGAACGGGCGGGGAGCGTACATTGCGTTAGATGTTGACGTTGCGAAGAAGGCGCAGGCCGAACGGACGTTTGACCGGGCGTTTGGGGTAAAGATTGCCCCGGAGTTTTATGATGAACTGGTTGCGTACGTTGATCACCAGGTTGCCCGGAGGGAACTGTTCGGCGATGCCAAGTAACCAGATTAGTGGCCTTTTGGGGTTAACCCGGCGTGCCCGTAAGTTAACGACGGGGACAAATCAGGTGCTAACCCGCGTTCGAGCACACACAACGTTTTTGGTTGTGCTCGCAAGTGATTGCGGAAACCGAACGAAGAAGACGGTGACGGATAAATGTCGTAGTTTTGGAATCCCACTTGTTACCCCGTTGACCAAAGCAGAACTTAGCGGGGCAATTGGACAGCAACGGAGCGTAGTTGCCGTTAACGATGCGGGATTTGCAAAGAAGATTACGGTACTTGCCCGGCAGGCTACAAACCAGAATTAAGACTACTCCTATAATCACAGGGAATAACCGCAGTGGGTAAATTTGACTATCCACACCTGAAAGCGGGATGAAAGGGAGAGTGAAGTTATGAGTAAGAAACGGATTTACGAACTAGCGAAGGAACTCAACGTTGCAAGTAAGGAAGTCCTTCAAGCAGCTAAGAGTCAAGGAATCAAGGTGGGTAATCACATGTCAGCTGTTACCCCGGACGAGGAACAGCGCATTCGGACGGCCATGAAACCGGCCACTAAGAAGAAGGCGGTAAAACCGGCTGTCAAGAAGCGTTCTGCTGCAAAGAAGGTAACTAAAAAACCTGCTAACTCGAAGATCAAAACGGCCAAGAAAAAGTCAAGTACAAAGCCCAGTAACCAAAACGGTAAAGCGACTCCCCAAACCGCCCAAAAAAAGCGGCCGCAGGCAACTACAAGTCCCCGGAAGGACCGGCAACAGGGCGAAGAGGAGAGCAGTTATGGCCGCTCAAACCGTGACCGGCAAAACGACCGGAAGTTTAAGCAAAATGGTAAGCGAACGGGGAATAATAACCGCCGCTTTGGTAATAACCAGAACCGTTTTAGCAAGAAGAACCGGAAGAACAAAAAGTTCCGAAAGCAACAAAAGAAGCAACCGGCAACCCCGCGGAAGAATAAGCCGTTACCGGATACGCTCGTTTATACGGTCGGAATGAACGTAGCGGATATTGCTAAGAAGATCCACCGGGAACCAGCTGAAATCATTAAGAAGTTGTTCATGCTTGGCGTGATGGTTAACCAAAACCAGTCACTGGATAAGGACACGATTGAAATCCTGGCCGACGAGTACGGGATTAAGGCTGAGGAAAAGGTGGAGGTTGATGTTTCTGATATCGATAAGTTCTTTGAAGAAGAACAGAAGAACACGGACCACCTTGAAAGCCGGCCGCCCGTTGTAACGATTATGGGGCACGTTGACCACGGGAAGACAACGTTGTTGGATAAGTTACGTCACTCGAATATTACTGCCGGAGAAGCCGGAGGAATCACGCAGCATATCGGGGCTTATCAGATCAAGCGGAACGGCAAGACGATTACCTTCCTTGATACGCCGGGACACGCTGCTTTCACGAACATGCGGGCGCGCGGAGCAGATGTGACGGACATTACCGTGTTGGTTGTGGCTGCGGATGATGGAGTTATGCCGCAAACAATCGAGGCCATTAACCACTCTAAGGCTGCTGGGGTGCCGATTATTGTTGCGGTTAACAAGATTGATAAACCAGGTGCCAACCCGGACCACGTTATGGAACAGTTGACGGAGTATGAGTTGATTCCAGAAGACTGGGGCGGCGACACAATCTTCGTTAACATTTCGGCGAAGTTTGGCAAGAACATTGATGATCTGTTGGACATGATTTTACTTGAGTCCGAAATGCTTGAGTTAAAGGCCAACCCGGACCAGCACGGGGCGGGGTCTGTCATTGAAGCGCGGTTGGATAAGGGCCGTGGCTCAGTGGCCACTCTTCTGGTTCAACAAGGAACCTTGCACGTTGGCGATCCGATTGTTGTTGGAAACACTTACGGACGGATTCGGACAATGACGGACGCATACGGTAAGCGGGTAAAGAAGGCAACCCCAGCTATGCCGGTTGAGATTACCGGGTTAAACGATGTGCCGGAATCCGGCGACCGCTTTATCACGTTTGATGATGAAAAGACGGCGCGGGCTGCCGGTGAGGAGCGGGCTAAGCGTGCTCTGATGAAGGAGCGGAGCCAAGTTAACCACGTCACGCTTGATAACTTGTTTGATACGATGAAGGAAAACGACATGAAGAAGGTCGACCTGATTATCAAGGCCGATGTTCAAGGATCGGTTGAAGCCCTTGCTCAGAGTTTCCAAAAAATTGATGTGGACGGCGTGCGGGTTAACATTATTCATCAGGCCGTTGGGGCTATCAACGAAAGTGACGTGACACTAGCGGAAGCATCCAACGCAATTATTATTGGGTTTAATGTTCGGCCAACGCCCCTTGCAAAGGCCCAAGCGGAAAGCAGTAGCGTCGATATTCGGTTGCATAACGTCATCTACAAAGCCATTGATGAAGTTGAAACCGCGATGAAGGGAATGCTAGAACCGGTCTACAAGGAAAAGGTAACCGGCCAGGTTGAGGTGCGCAAGACCATCAAGGTTTCCAAACTGGGAACAATTGCGGGTTCTTACGTTACGGACGGTGTTATCAAGCGGAACAGCGGTGTTCGGTTGATTCGGAACGGCATCGTAATTTACGACGGCAAGTTATCCAGCCTCAAGCGGTTTAAGGACGACGTGAAGGAAGTTAAGGCCGGCTACGAGTGCGGGTTGATGATTGAAAACTACAATGATATTAAGGTTGGCGACCAGATTGAGGCCTACGTTATGGAAGAAATTCCGGTTGACCAGCGTTAGAAAACGGTGGTGAGAAAATGGTACAACAGTTTCGCGTTGGACGGCTTTCCCAGGAGATTCAGCGGGAAGTCACTGATATTTTGCAAAAGAAGGTGCGTGATCCTCGTGTTCAAGGAGTGACGGTCACGGGCGTTGATGTGACGGGTGACCTACAACATGCAACTGTCTATTACAGCATTCTGGATGATAAGGCGTCGACCGCCGCGAAGGTTCAAGCTGGCTTAGATAAGGCTACCGGGTTGGTTCGCGGTGAGCTTGGGCACCGGTTGAGCATTTATGTGACGCCGGAGTTGAAGTTCGCGCAGGATGATTCGGTTCGTTACGGTAATCGGATCGATCAGCTGTTGACTCAGCTTCATCAACAGGATAAGTAATCATAGGAGGCCCAAACGATGAAAATGAGCAGCGGGGAAGTAAGAAATCGTCCGGAACAGTTAGTAGCGGTTCAGCGAAGACAAACCCCTGCTTACTTTAGCGCCCAGTTTGTTCGTTTCGGGGCCGGTGATGTAAAGAAAAACAAAGAGGCTGAGACGGAAGTCCCAACCTCTTTTTGTGATTAATGAGGTGTGTTTTATGAACGGAATCTTACCCCTTTATAAGGAGCGGGGAATGACCAGCAACGACTGCGTAATGCGGTGTCGGCGTTTGTTTCATACGCGTAAAGTTGGGCACAGTGGAACGCTTGATCCGGCGGTGGCGGGGGTTTTACCCATTTGCATTGGCCACGCAACTAAGGTTGTTAACTACCTGATGGCTTCCGGCAAGGTGTATCAGGGGGAGTTGATTTTGGGGAAGGCGACGGAAACCGAGGACTTAGAGGGAAGTGTGATTGCCCAAAAACCGATTACAACGCCCTTTACCCCAGAAGAGCTTGATCATTCCATGGCGCAATTTTGTGGGACCATCACCCAGATTCCGCCGATGTATTCGGCGGTAAAGGTTAACGGGAAACGGCTGTATGAATATGCACGGGCGGGGGAAAAAGTTGACCGCCCAGCCCGGCAAATTTACGTGGACTACTTTAAGCAGTTACGGTCAACGACCTACGATGCTGCTGCGCAAGAACAGCACGTTTTCTTTGAGGTTGCGTGCGGGAAGGGGACCTACGTTCGAACATTGGCGGTTGACCTTGGGCGAGCGTTGGGAGTTCCCGCGGTGATGGCCCGGTTAACCCGGATTAAGAGCGGTGGCTTCACCAGCGAGGAGACGGTGACGCTCGCTCAGTTGGAGGAAATGGATGCGCAGCAACGCCAAGATACGCTAGTTTCTGTGGATCACGCTCTGCGTACCCTTCCGCACCACCAGTTAACCACCAGCGAGTGGCGGCGGGTGCAAAATGGCGGTTTTCTTCCGGAAAGCCAGGTAACCACAGGGCAACCGGTTCCCCACGTTGTTTTACAAACCGGGCTGCGCGTCCGGGCGGTCTACTGTTATAATGAAAAGCAGCACCGGTACCAGCCGGAGCGGATGATTGATTTAAGTGAGTAGGTGATGGAATGGAGACGGTGGAGATTACGAGTGTGACGGACGTCACCCGGACTGCCGGTGCGCCGGTAGTGCTTGCACTCGGTTTCTTTGATGGTGTTCATCGGGGCCACCAGCGGGTGATTGAAGCGGCTAAGAAGGAAGCTACCCGGCGGCATGTTCGGTTAGGCGTGGTGACGTTTGATCGGTATCCGAAATTAACGTTTCAGGGTATGCGGTGGCACCCCTTCCGGTACCTGACATCACCTGCGCAAAAAGCTGCCCACTTTGCCGCCTTGGGGGCTGACGTAGAGTACATTCTTACGTTTGATGAAACCCTCGCGGAGATGGCTCCGCAGGATTTTGTCGACCGTTACATTGTGGGGCTGAATGCAGTGGCAGTGGTTGCCGGGGAGGATTATACGTTTGGAAATCCTCGCGTGGCTAATATGCGTACCCTTCCACAGTACGCGCAGGGCCGGTTTGATGTTTTACCAGTATCCCATCTCCTTCAGGATAACGACAAAATTAGCTCCACCCGGATTCGAAAAGCAATTGATGGTGGGAATGTGCAGTTGGCAAACCGGTTATTGGGGTATCCGTACGAAACGAACGGGTACGTTGTTCACGGGTTTGCCCGGGGGCGACGTCTGGGCTTTCCAACGTTAAACATCGCGGATGGGAACAACTTGCGCCTTCCAGCGATTGGGGTGTATGCCGTGCGGGTGAATGTGCAGGGAACCTGGTATAACGGGATGGCTTCGTTGGGACGAAACGAAACGTTTGGTGACCATAATGACGTGGTTCTTGAGATTAATCTGTTCGACTTTGACCAGATGGTTTACGGTCAGTTCGTGAGGGTGCAGTGGTTTGACTTTATTCGGAGGCAGCGGAAGTTTGCGTCTGCTGGTGAGCTGGTTACTCAGCTAAAGCAGGACCGGCAAACGATTCAAACGTGGTTTGCCCAGCAGAAGAAAAATTAAGCCAGAATATTGACGAATGCCAATCAATTTTGTATATTATAGGTGACTTAGCACTTAGCAATTATGAGTGCTAAGTGCTAAAAGAGGTGATTGTGGTGTTAACGGAACGTCAACTGTTAATTCTTGAGACGATCATAAAGGATTATACGGATGTCGGGCAACCAATTGGTTCAAAAACGTTGCAGGAGCAATTACCAGTCCATGTGAGTTCAGCAACAATCCGCAATGAAATGGCGGCGTTGGAGAAGAAGGGGCTAATTCGTAAGGAACATTCCAGTTCCGGACGGGTGCCCTCGATTAAGGGTTACCGGTACTACGTCGATAATATTTTAACGCCAGCTCAGGTTGACCAGCAGGCTCTCGCGGATATTCGTTCGTCCTTTCAGGGGGACTTTTCAAAGGTTGACGAAATTGTGGCGACGTCCGCCAACATTTTGTCAGACCTGACAAACTACACGACAATTACCCTGAAGCCGGAAGTGGAGGATGTCCTCTTAGAGGGATTCCGGATGGTTCCGTTGGGTAGTCAGCAGGTGATGGCAATCCTTGTTGCCAGTGACGGGACGGTTGAAAGTAAATTGTTCCAATTGCCTGCGGGCGTGACGGGTGACCAGGTTGAACCCGTGATGCGCATGATTAACGATCAGCTTGTTGGGGTACCGCTCCGGCAGATTCCGGCCAAGTTGACTGCCAACCTTGGCTTGATTGCCAAGTATTTCAAGCAGCCTGCCGGGATGGTTGATGTTGTGAGCGATATTCTGCAAAAGATTGCGCACGAGCAGTACTTTGTTGGTGGTAAGATGAACGTTTTCAACTTTGCTAACGATGGTGATTTGAATGAAGCCAAATCGCTGTATACGTTGATGGAGCGGGCACCGGAGTTATCTGACATTGTTGATCCCCAGGACAAGGATATCACCGTCAAAATCGGTGATGAGATGACGAACCAATTATTGCTGAATTATAGTGTGGTTTCAGCAACTTACAATGTTGACGATTACGGAAAGGGAATGATTGCTATTCTCGGACCGACCAACATGCCGTATTCCAAGGTAATTGGTCTCTTAGGAGCGCTCCGGCAGGAATTAACGCGTAAGATGTTGAACTACTACCATAATTTTGACGAGTAGAAAAGGGGTGTTGACGTGGCAGCGGATAAGGAAAAAGCAAGCCAAGCAGCTACAACCGCTAAGAAAAAGGTTCAGGGTTCTAAGCACGATTCCCAAAAAGATGCAGCCGCTAAGAAGGTTGCTGCCCAAAAGAAGCCAACGGCAAAGGATCAGTTGAAGGCAGTGCAAAAACAGGTTGCTCAGCTTACCAAGGAAAAGGATGAGCTGGAAGATAAGTACCTGCGGGCTGAAGCGGAAATGGCCAACATGCAAACGCGCTACAAAAAGGAGCAAGAGCAGCTGTTAAAGTATCAGAGCCAACGGCTAGCAACTGCTGTTCTGCCGGTAATTGATAACTTAAACCGGGCCCTTGAGATTGAGGTGGATGATGAAGCATCTAAGAACCTCAAACAGGGAGTTGAGATGGTGGTGAAGGATCTAAACAAGGCTTTTACCGATAACGAGATTACAAAGATTGAATCTCTTGGGAAAAAGTTTGATCCAACGCTCCACCAGGCAGTCAAAAGTGTTCCGGTTGAGGACGGCCAGGAACCCGAAACAATTGTCGAAGTGTTCCAGGACGGTTACATGTTAAAGGATCGTGTTTTACGACCGGCCATGGTTGTTGTTGCACAGTAATTTAAGAAAAAAGAGGTAAGGTAGATGTCAAAGATTATTGGAATTGACCTTGGGACAACGAACTCAGCAGTTGCTGTCCTTGAAGGTAAGGATGCAAAGATTATTACCAATCCTGAAGGAAACCGGACAACGCCGTCCGTTGTTTCCTTTAAGAACGGGGAAACACAGGTTGGCCAGGTCGCAAAGAACCAGGCGATTACTAACCCGAATACCGTTTCGTCAATCAAGCGGCACATGGGAGAAACCGACTACAAGGTTGACATTGATGGTAAGAAGTATACCCCGCAGGAAATTTCAGCCATGATTCTTCAGTACATCAAGGACTACGCGGAATCATACTTGGGGGAAGACGTGACACAAGCCGTTATTACGGTACCGGCTTACTTTAACGATTCTCAGCGGCAGGCTACAAAGGATGCCGGCAAGATTGCTGGGTTAAAGGTTGAGCGGATTGTCAACGAACCAACGGCTGCGGCATTAGCCTACGGGCTTGATAAGCTGGATAAGGACGAAAAGATCCTTGTGTTCGACCTTGGAGGGGGAACGTTTGACGTTTCCATCCTAGAACTCGGCGATGGGGTCTTTGAAGTGCTCTCCACGAACGGGGATACCCACCTTGGAGGGGATGACTTTGATAACAAGATCATCGATTGGATGGTCGCCAACTTCAAGGAAGAACATGGGGTTGACCTATCCCAGGATAAGGTTACGCTGCAACGGATGAAGGAAGCTGCCGAAAAGGCGAAGAAGGACTTATCCGGAATGTCTGAGACGCAGATTTCACTGCCGTTTATCGCTTCTGGTGAAAACGGTCCGCTGCACCTGGACATGACGTTAACGCGGGCAAAGTTCAACGAACTGACCGCCGACCTGATTGATCGGACGAAGGTTCCAGTCCGGAACGCCTTGAAGGATGCCGGCTTAACGAACAGTGACATTGACGAAGTCATTCTGGTAGGGGGTTCTACGCGGATTCCGGCCGTCAAGGAAGCCGTTGAAAAGGAAACCGGTCACAAGCCAAACGAGTCAGTTAACCCGGACGAAGCGGTTGCTTTAGGGGCTGCCATTCAGGGGGGCGTGATTACCGGAGACGTGAAGGACGTTGTTTTACTTGACGTTACACCACTGTCCCTTGGAATTGAGACCATGGGGGGTGTCTTCACCAAGTTAATCGACCGGAACACGACGATTCCAACCAGCAAGAGTCAGGTCTTTTCAACCGCGGCTGATAATCAGCCGGCCGTTGACATTCACGTGCTGCAAGGTGAACGCCCGATGGCTGCAGACAACAAGACGCTTGGGCGTTTCCAGTTGACGGACATTCCGCCAGCACCGCGTGGCGTTCCGCAAATTGAGGTTAAGTTTGATATTGACAAGAACGGAATCGTTAACGTTTCAGCTAAGGACCTTGGAACTAACAAGGAACAGAAGATTACCATCAAGAGTTCATCAGGTCTTTCCGACGATGAAATCGACCGGATGGTAAAGGAAGCTAAGGAAAACGAAGCGGCCGATAAGAAGCGGAAGGAAGAAGTTGACTTACGGAATGAAGTTGACCAGTTACTCTTCCAGTCTGAAAAGACCTTAAAGGAATTAGACGGGAAAGTTTCTGAAGATGAGGTCAAGAAGGCTAAGGATGCCCGCGAAGCCCTGAAGAAGGCGCAGGAGTCTAACGATATAGATGCTATGAAGAGCAAGAAGGACGACTTGACTAAGATTATTCAGGACCTGTCAGTCAAGCTGTATCAGCAGGCTCAGCAGGCACAGAATGCGGCTGGTCAGACTGATAGCAACGCTACCGGAAATTCAACTAACGGTGGAAATACCGACGACAACACGGTTGATGGCGACTTTAAGGAAGTTGACCCGGACGATAAGAAGTAAACGCTGATTTGAGTGGTTGCATTCCAGGGGGGTGGCAGAGGCCACGCCCCTGGTTGGTTTTAATGGAGGAAGAAAATGGCTGAAAGTGATCCGTATAAGGTATTAGGCGTTGACCGGGATGCCTCGGATGCCGAAATAAAAAAGGCGTACCGGCGGCTTTCTAAGAAATACCATCCGGACTTGAACCACGAACCGGGCGCAGAAGAGCGGTTTAAGGAAGTTAACGACGCCTATGATATTCTTGGCGACCCGCAAAAGAAGGCCCAGTACGATCAGTTTGGGTCAACCGGACAGCAGTTTAATGGTGGTGGCGCCGGTGGCTTTGGCGGGGCCAACTTTAACGGTGGGTTCGGCGGTGGCTTTGATGACATCTTTAATTCATTCTTTGGCGGCGGCCGAAGCGCAGCCCAGCAGGCTACCGCACCGCGGCAGGGTCGCGACTTGCAATACGAGATGCATCTAACCTTTAAAGAGGCTGTCTTCGGGAAGAAGACGGACATCGAATACACCCGCGAAGATACGTGTAAGGACTGCCATGGAACGGGTGCGAAACCGGGAACTTCACCGGTAACGTGTTCCCGGTGTGGCGGTCGCGGCTTCATTCAGGTTCAACGGCAAACCCCGCTTGGTCAGATGGTTTCCCAGCAAGAATGTAACGTGTGCCACGGAACCGGAAAGGAAATCAAAGAAAAGTGTCCAACGTGTGGGGGCAGCGGTCACGTCCGGGAGCGGCACGCCATTGAAGTCACCGTGCCGGCCGGCGTTGAGGATGGTAACCAAATGCGGCTTCAAGGCCAGGGTGAAGCTGGTGAGAACGGTGGGCCGTATGGGGACCTCTACATCGTATTCCGGGTTGCCCCAAGCAAGCAGTTTAAGCGTGACGGAGCGGAGATTTACCTTGATCAGCCGATCAGTTTCGTGCAGGCGGCGCTGGGAGATGAGATTAAGGTTCCAACCGTTCACGGGGATGTTGAGTTGCGGATTCCAGCAGGTACCCAGACCGGAACGACTTTCCGGCTGCGGGGCAAGGGCGCACCGCGGCTACGGGGAACCGGCAACGGGGACGAACAGGTGACCGTCCAGATTCAAACACCGAAGAAGCTTTCCAAGAAGCAAAAGGAAGCACTGCGAAACTTTGCGGTGGCCTCCGGGGAGAGCGTGGCGAGCGAATCGTTGTTTGAACGGATTAAAAATAAGATCAACAAGTAGTGTTCTGTCCCCCTAGCGTTTCCTAGGAATAAATGCTAAAATGGTTGCTGTTAGCCTAGCGCTAGTAGAATATATTCGAATAGTTTGGAGGTTAGACGCATGCGTGAACATATCACATTAGAGTGCACAGAATGTGGTGAACAAACGTACCTTTCAAGTAAGAATAAGCGGAACAATCCGGACCGGATTGAACTGAAGAAGTACTGCCCAAAGCAGCGGAAGGTTACGTTACACAAGGAAACGAAGTAAATAACGAGGGGACCGTAATGTTGATTACGGCCCCCTTTGTGGTTTTTAAGGAGAAAATGATGGATAAAAAAACGGCCCGGCGCCGGCAACTTGAGCAAATTAGCATAGCAGTGCGGACAGGACAGCAGGATTGCGACGAAAAGGGTATTTTAGCCCACCTGTACCAATCACCGGAATGGCAAAGTGCCCAAACAGTCGGCGTGACGATTAGTAGCGGCACTGAGCTGGCCACCCAACCCATTATTGAGCATGCGTTAGCAGAAGGTAAACGGGTGGCAGTGCCGCGGTGTTTACCCCACCGCCGAATGGCGTTTTGGGACTGTCAGCAACCAGAGATAACGTGGCAGCAAAGTCCGTTTGGGGGAATCTGGGAGCCGCATACAACACAACCGGCGCTTGCCAAAGAGGCCATCGACCTCATCGTGGTCCCGGGGCTGGCGTTCAGCTTGCAGCATGATCGGTTAGGATTTGGTGGGGGCTACTATGACCGCTACCTGCAGGACTATCCGGGCGTAACGGTGGCCTTAATGGATACTGTCCGCCAAGTAGTCCAAGCTGATTGGCCCGTGGACCCGACTGACGTGCGGCTTAAACTTTTGATTGGGGTGAATGGGATTGACCGAAACGTGGCGGAATAAACCACTGGTGACTGATCTGTTGATTGGAATCAACGTGGTGGTTTTCATTGCGATGGTACTTGCGGGAGGACCGACGAAGCCGCAGGTCTTAGTGGCCTTTGGGGCAAAAATCAACCAGCTAATTAATGTGGGTCAGTGGTGGCGGCTGGTCACGCCGATGTTTTTACACCTGGGAGTGCAGCACATTGTGTTAAACATGGTGACGCTTTATTTTTTGGGTGTGGCGACCGAACCACTCTTCGGCCACTGGCGTTTTCTAATAATTTACCTGGGGAGCGGAATAGCAGGTAATATTGCCAGTTACTTTTTTACGCCGGCCGTTTCGGCAGGGGCCAGTACAGCCATTTTCGGCCTGTTTGGTGCGTACCTGATGTTGGGTGTGGCGTTTTACGAGCAACCGGGAATTCGGCAAACGGCCCGAACTTTTCTAACGTTGGTTTTGTTTAACGTGGTGTTTGACATGTTTGGCAGTGGAATTGACCTTGCAGGACACCTTGGTGGTTTGCTTGGTGGTTTTTTACTGGCGTACGTGTTGGCGGCTCCCCGGATTGGCCGGGTACCTCGCTGGCAGCGGGGGTTAGCGTTAGTGGCATTAGGGGTAATCGCGGTAATTGCCGGCTATGGGCTGATGATGAAAGCGGTCTAATCCGCGGTTTATTCAGCGCCGGCGGTATGCTATAATGCTACCGTGTTGCCTTGGCAGAATGAGTGCAGTAAGGGGGCGAGCAGGATGAAAACCCTGTACGATGTCCAGCAATTATTAAAACAGTTTAATGTCTTTGTCTACGTGGGCAAACGGTTATGGGACATCGAGTTAATGGCCTTAGAACTGGATCACCTGTACGAGGCGGGCGTGGTTGATAAGCAGACCTTCGTGAAAGCGAAGCTCGTGTTGAACCGTGAGCATGCGGTTGAGGAGAAGCGCGAGCAGGCCAAGCAGAATTAGGCAGGAGGCATACAAAAAGATGGAAAAGAAGCTCATTGGGGTTGATTTGGGCGGAACAACGATTAAGTTTGCGATCGTTACCAAGGATGGCGAGATTCAGCAGAAGTGGAGCATTGAGACCAATATTTTAGATGACGGCTCCCACATTGTTCCGGACATTATCGAATCAATTAATCACCACCTGGATATGTACAACATGACCCCGGATGACTTTTACGGTATTGGGATGGGGACGCCGGGAACGGTTGATATCGCGGCCGGGACGGTGGTTGGTGCGTATAACCTGAATTGGCGGACCATCCAAAACGTGAAGGAAAGTATTGAAGCCGGGACGCGGATGCCGTTTGTGTTGGATAACGATGCGAACGTTGCCGCCCTTGGTGAGCGCTGGATGGGCGCCGGCGAAAACGCCAACGATGTGGTCTTTGTGACCCTTGGAACCGGGGTCGGTGGTGGAATTATTGCTGACGGTCACCTCCTCCATGGAATGCGGGCTGCCGGGGAAATTGGGCACATCAACGTTGAACCGGAAGGCTACCTGTGTACGTGCGGCAACCACGGTTGTTTGGAAACATACGCTTCTGCAACTGGGGTGGTGCACATCGCCCACGATATGGCGGAAGAATATGCTGGCAATTCCGAACTCAAGAAGATGAGTGATGCGGGGGAAGAGGTTACGTCTAAGCTGGTCTTTGATCTGGCAAAAGAGGGCGACCCACTCGCTAAGATGGTGGTCGATAAGGTATGCCATTACCTGGGGATGGCTTGCGCGAACATTTCAAGTATCCTTAACCCCGCCTATATCGTGATTGGTGGGGGTGTTTCGGCGGCTGGTAAGTTCTTGCTGGATCAAGTTGAGCACTACTTTGAGCACTATGCCTTTCCGACAATTCGGGAAACGACGCAGTTGCGGCTTGCCCAGTTAGGAAACACGGCTGGTGTTCTCGGGGCAGCTTCACTG
Organism: Ligilactobacillus sp. LYQ139; assembly: GCF_045033025.1. Taxonomy (NCBI): domain Bacteria; kingdom Bacillati; phylum Bacillota; class Bacilli; order Lactobacillales; family Lactobacillaceae; genus Ligilactobacillus; species Ligilactobacillus sp. LYQ139. The sequence goes on along the minus strand of NZ_JBJFZW010000001.1, from coordinate 175,783 downwards.
GCACTTCAGTTTGTTGATTAGGAAGAGGGATTGTTGTGAAATCATCAATTTGGATTTGGATTGATATTATTTTAATTGCGCTGTTGGCGTGGATGTTCATCGGCCCGTGGCTGAGCACGTTAAACGCCAAGCGCTACGCAAAGTTGCTGGAAAACGACGAGTTTAAAAAGGGGCTCCACACCGCGCAGGTGATTGACGTACGTGAAGAGCGAAGCTTCAAGAAAAAGCACATTATGGGAGCACGGAACATGCCGTATTCCCAGTTTAAGCTCTTCATCAGCGCTTTGCGGAAGGACCGGCCCGTCTACATTTACGAAGACGGGAAAACGCTAGCCGTAAAGGTGGCCAAAAAGCTCAAGAAGGCGGGCTTTACTGATTTGGCAATTCTAAAGAACGGCTTTAGTGACTGGGACGGTAAGGTTAAGACCGGGCACTAGGACGTGTGAATTTTAGGTTAAAGGACTGATTTCCACCTAAGGGATATCAGTCTTTTTTAGTATTAAGGATTGTATTATTTATGCAGTTAATTATAATTAAATTAATAATAAATGAGAACCGCTCACATTAATTAAATGGCTAGCCGTTAATGAAAAGGGAGGAAAGTGTAATGAAGGTACATGCGTTAAGGGTAAACAGCGTATTTCAATTCTTCCACTATCTTTTTCATCAAATCGGATTAGTAAAACTAACCTTAGCAGCCTTAATTATTACTTTGTGTGACGTCGGTATTTGTAGTCAACCGTTCATTTTAGCACGGATTATGCGGCACCAAACGGTTGATTACAGGATGTTGCTATTGTTTGCGGCAACGCTACTCCTTCCGGCAGTTGTTAACTTTATTACTAGTTTTTTGGTACAAATGGTGCGGAAGTATTCTAAATTAACTGTTTTTCACTTTCTAACCCGCCAACGGTATGAATATTTTTTGGGATATAAGGACGCAACCCTCGAAAGTATTGTGAGCGAAATTTCGCTATCCTTGCGGCGAATTATTCACGACGTATTAAATAATCTATTAAAGTCAACGATTACGCTAGTCGTTTATGCCATTGCGTTAGCAACGATGAATGTTTTCTTAGGAAGCGGATATATTATTCTTTTCATTTTGTACTTGTTAGGATCGATTTTGTTATCCCGTCAAAATAAAAGGGGAATTAAAGATGCGCTCAATAGTAAGATCATTGCTGACCAGCAATTGGATGATTATTTAAAAAACAAAAACACTGTTTATTCATACCGTTCCTTTGCATTTGAGGGTGATGCCTATCAACAAGTCCTTGAAAGTGAACGTCAAGCATACAGTAGGGTTCAAGGGCGGATTGATCGGCTGAATATGGTGCAACAGTTTCTATTAACGCTATGTGTAATTTTATTGTTTGGATGGGGAAGCATGGTAACAAATGGAACAGTCCAGGCAATTACCCTTATTTTGGTAATGGTGTATTCAATTATGAATTTATCGCATTTTGGGAGTGATTTACTTGCCGGAATGGAGCTTTTCGGCCGCTTAGTCGAAGCCTTACGGCAGTTGAACTTTAATATGATTGATTTGAATCAGAGTTCTTCAGTAAAACAGGGTGGAACAGCTGAAATCCGCTTACAAAATGTTTCCTATCAGTATAAAAAGGGGGAGCCACTTTTAGATGGATATACCGCACGGTTTCCCCTCAATGCGTCAAGCGCGTTAGTGGGCGTTAATGGAGCGGGAAAGTCAACAATCCTTAAACTAGTTGCGGGAATTTTAACGCCTGCCAAAGGAAGTGTTTTGATTCCCCGGCAAATAAAAGTTACGTATGTTAATCAAGATGCTGTGCTGTTTAACCGGAGCATTTACGATAATATTGCGTACATGAACAGCGAAGTCGATGAGCAACAGGTAGTGAAGATGATGCGGTATTTTGACTTTTCGCCCAAGCTCATTAGCGGATTTAAAGAGCAAACAAGCGGGGAGCTTATTAATTCTTTGTCTGGTGGTGAGCGACAGAAATGTTTAATTATTCGCGCCCTTTTATCTTCGGCGAATGTTATCCTGTTTGATGAAATTACCAGTGGGCTTGATCAGAAGGCAACGCATAAGTTTTTCAAACTACTTCAAAAATACCAATCGTCAAGAACATTCATCTGTGTCACTCACCATGAAAATGAGTTGGGGTACTTTGATCGTCAGGTTCAGGTTTGATTAAATATAGCAAGAAGCGGACTAGTAATTACTAGCCCGCTTCTCTTTCTAGTTATGTGCTTTTCTTAGCCCTGGTGGGCTGAACGGCTCTTCCGTAAAGCCCGCTTCCGGTGCTCGTCTAAAACGGCTTCCCGTTCTTCAATCGGGTCAACGACCGTCTTCTTGAAATAGTACGCGCACCCGGCTAATGCTCCAAGCGTTGCGCCAACACCAACAACAAATCCTTTACCAAATGTCTTCATTAAGTCCACCTCACTTTGCTTCGTTCCGTTACCCTTATTATGGCGGATTGGCGGAAAAAATACTAGGGAATACGCTTAAAATTTCTCCTAAAATGGTATAATGCGGGTTAGAATTTAACCGGAAAGAGGTGGGCGGATGAAACCGAAAGTACTGTTAATTGTGGGCCCGACCGCGGTGGGGAAAACGGCGTTGTCGTTGGAATTGGCCCAGCGGTTTGGCGGGGAAGTCATCTCTGGTGATTCAATGCAGGTGTACCGCCACCTCGACATTGGGACGGCTAAGGCCACGCCGGCAGAGCAACGGGTCGTGCCCCATCACCTAATTGACATTGTGGCCGTAACGGACCGGTACTCCGTGGCGGACTTCATGCACGAAGCGACTTGTCAAATCAACGCAATCACGGCGCGGGGCCACCTACCGCTCTTAGTTGGAGGGACGGGCTTTTACCTGCAGGCGCTGGTGGATAACCTAACACTGGGAAACGACCATTATACTGACGATACAATCCGGCAAAAATGGCATACATACGCGGCAGCGCACGGACGGCAAGCGCTATGGGACCAACTCAATGCCGTGGATCCGCCGGCAGCCACTAAGATTCCGCCCAATAACGAGCGGCGGGTGATCCGGGCACTGGAAGTTTACGAGCGGACCGGGCAGCGGTTTTCTGCCCAGCAGGCGAACGCGGCCTTGTTTGATCCGTACATTATCGGACTAACGACGGCACGCGAAGTATTGTATGCACGCATCAATGCCCGTGTCGACGCGATGGTTAAGGCGGGCTTAGTCGATGAAGCGCGGTGGTTGTACGAGCAGGGCGGCGCCAATTTGCCAGCCGGGAAAGGAATTGGCTATAAGGAGCTTTATCCGTACTTTGCGGGGCAGGATTCCCTGGAGGATGCGGTGGCATTAATTAAGCGAAATTCGCGCCGGTATGCGAAGCGGCAGTTAACGTGGTTCCGTAACCAGATGACGGTGCACTGGTATGACTTGGTAGCCCACCCGGAGCAGCAACAGCAAATTGAAGTAGACGTTAAGCAGTGGTTACAAGATGGAGTGAAGTAGATGAAAAATTGGATGGCCGGCTTGCCGGTAACGTTACAGGACATGATAAAAGAAGTTGATCAGCAGATTGCACCGCGGCTGGCGGAAATTGACGAACAAGTGCTCTACAACCAGCAGCGTGTGTTGGATTTGTACCGTGAACACCACGTGGCGGAAGAGGATCTCGTAGGTTCGACCGGGTACGGCACGGATGATATCGGGCGCGATAAACTCGAGGCAATTTTTGCCGATTACTTTCAAACGGACGACGCGTTAATCCGGCCGCAGTTGGCAACGGGCACACACGCCATTTCCACCGGACTTTTTGCGTGCTTACGGCCGGGGGATACATTATACTACATGACCGGGACGCCGTACGATACGATTCAGGAGGTCATCGGGATTGCCGGCGATAACCCGGGGACAATGAAGGACTTTGGCATTGACTTTGACACAACGGAGCTCTTGTCAAACGGAAAGGTGGACTACGATGGGGTGGCCGCAAAGCTGCGGGCCAACGACCACATCAAGGTGGTTGCCATCCAGCGGTCCTGCGGGTACGCGACCCGGGCCAGCTTTACCGTGGCGGAAATTAAGGAAATGATTGCCTTTGTCCGCCAGCTTTTGCCCAACGTCATTATTTTCGTGGATAACTGTTACGGCGAGTTTTCGGAGACGGAGGAGCCAACCTTCTACGGAGCTGACCTTATGGCGGGATCGTTCTTTAAGAACGCTGGCGCCGGGTTCGTTAAGTCTGGTTCGTTTTTGGTTGGCCGGCAGGATCTGATTGATGCGTGTGGTGCGCGGTTGATGGCGCCCGGGATTGGCAAGGCCGAAGGGGCGACATACGCATACATGCGCGACTACTTTGAGGGCTTCTTCATGGCACCGCACACGACGGGCGATGCCATTAAGGGGGCCATCTTTGAGGCGGCGCTCCTTGAAAAGATGGGGCTGGATGTTAGCCCGAAGTGGGACGAGCCGCGGACGGACATTGTCCAGAAGGTGATTTTTGGCAAACCAGAACCGATGATTAAGTTCTGCGGGGCCATTCAGCACCATTCCGCGCTGAATGCCTTTGTTGACCCGATTCCAAGCTACATGGATGGCTACGAGGACAAGGTTATCATGGCATCGGGAAGTTTTATCGAGGGTTCAACGATTGAGCTGTCGTGTGACGGTCCACTGCGTGAACCGTATTGCCTGTACATTCAGGGGGGCTTGGCGTATGCCCACATTAAGGTGGCGGTAGCTCACGCGGTGGCGGAAACCTTTTTTGCCCCCGAACAGTAATCTGTGTTAGAAAAGCTAACGTGAAACGTTGACTTATATTAGGGGGCTTGCTATGATAGGCACATACGAGGAGGAAGGATATGCGTGAGAAGGAACTACGGCGTTCACTTGCCGTCCTACCGATTGGAACAGTAATGAAGCTGACGGACTTGTCTGCCCGGCAAATTCGCTACTACGAAGAGCACCAGCTGGTCGTGCCACAGCGAACGGAGGGAAACCACCGGATGTACTCGCTTAACGACGTTGACCGGCTCCTCGAGATTAAGGATCTGTTGCACGATGGGTTTAACATTGCGGGGATTAAGCGGGTGTACGCTGAGCAGGAGCAAAAACGCCGGCGCCAGCAAGCGAAGTTGCAGCAGTCGTTGTCTGACGACGAGATGCGGCGGATTCTCCGGCAAGAATTCATGAATATCGGCGGGATGAATGAGGGCGCTGAGCAGCCTTTCCACCACAGTCTTCGGCCTTGAAAATAAAGGAGCGATAATCGCATGGTAAAGCATAATTACACGAAGGACGACATTCGGCGCATTGCTAAGGAAGAAAACGTTCAGTTTCTCCGTCTTATGTTTACAGACCTGTACGGGACGATTAAGAACGTGGAGGTCCCGGTGAGCCAGTTAGATAAGCTGCTGGACAATAAGCTGATGTTTGACGGTTCTTCAATTGACGGGTACACCCGGATTGAAGAGAGTGACATGTGGCTGTATCCGGACCTGTCAACGTGGATGATTTTCCCGTGGGACAGCGAGCACGGGAAGATTGCGCGGGTGATCTGCAAGGTGTACAACGCCGACCGGACCCCGTTCATGGGTGATCCGCGGAATAACCTGATGCGGGTGCTTGACGAAATGAAGAAGTTAGGCTTTACTGATTTCAATATCGGGCCGGAACCGGAATTTTTCCTCTTTAAGATGGACGAAGACGGTAACCCAACAAAGAAGCTCAACGACCAGGGAAGTTATTTCGACTTAGCTCCGGTGGACTTAGGGGAAAACTGCCGGCGGGAAATTGTGTTAGAACTCGAAAAGCTTGGGTTTGACGTGGAAGCTTCCCACCACGAAGTCGCTCCTGGCCAGCATGAGGTTGACTTCAAGTATGCCGATGCCCTCCACGCCTGCGACAACATCCAGACGTTCAAGTTAGTGGTAAAGACCGTTGCCCGGAAGCATGGTCTCCACGCAACGTTCATGCCAAAGCCGCTGGCCCAGGTAAATGGTTCGGGGATGCACATCAACATGTCACTCTTTAAGGGTGACCAGAACGTCTTCTTTGATGAAGAGGGCGCCGACCAGCTGTCTGACGAAGCCCGCTGGTTCCTTGGTGGTTTGCTGAAGCACGCCCGGAACTTTACGGCCGTTACAAACCCGATTGTTAACTCCTACAAGCGGTTAGTACCGGGCTTTGAAGCCCCGGTTTACGTTGCTTGGTCTGGGCGGAACCGGTCACCACTTGTGCGAGTGCCGATTGCCCGGGGGATGGGTACCCGGCTTGAACTCCGGAGCGTTGACCCATCAGCTAACCCATACCTGGCCATTGCCGCTATTCTGTCAGCTGGGCTTGACGGATTGAAGAACAAGATTGAGCCGGCAGCTGCGGTTGACCGTAACATCTACACGATGACGGACGAAGAACGGGCCGCAAATGGTATCGTTGATCTGCCGTCAACGTTACACAACGCCTTGAAGGAACTCCGGAAGGACGACGTCATTAAGGATGCTCTTGGCAGTCACTTATACAACAACTTTGTGGAAGGTAAGAAGATCGAGTGGGACGCTTACCGCCAGCAGGTAAGTGACTGGGAGCGCAAGCAGTACTTCCAGATGTACTAAAAAGCGATTAACGTAAAAACAAACCCTGCAGCCATGTGCTGCGGGGTTTTATGTTTCAATAATTAGCCTAAGCTAGTGCTTACTTGGACTGGTTAGGTTGTTGCGGTTGACTCGGACCAAGGTCCTTATAAATGTCTTCGATTGGCTTCATCAAGCTACTATTAATGTCGTTTAGTAGTTGGTTGAGGGCTTGTTCGGCTTCCATCAGGCTCTGAACCGGCTTCATGTCCTGCATTTGTTTGGCAAGGTCCTCAAGTTGCTTGAGGTCGTCTTCATTGGGCTGTTGGCCCGTCATTTGGTTAGTCCGCATCTTGGCTTGTAAATCCATGAATTTCTTGTAGGTGTTATAGGCCATCAAGTCGTTTTTTAGGGCAGCAAAGGCGAGCTTGACGTTACCGTACTGCTCGGTTTGCGGGAGCTCCTTAGCAAGCTGATTGACCGTGTCGTAAATGTTAATTGCCATATAAAGGCCTCCTTTGATTTCATCTATCCTAAATGTACCATACAAGCCGGTAAACCGGTACTATCAAGGGAGATAACGGGAACGTAAAGGGGGGATTGTGTAATGAAAACAGTATGGTGGCTGGATTTTAGTGGGAGCGGCGGCGTGTGCGTGTTGGGGAATCTCGGGTATTTTTGCTAAGGCGCTCTTTGCCACGAAGATCGGATCATCTGCGTTTGGTGGCTTACTCGCCGTTCTCGGACCAGGCTGGTTGGGCTCCACGCTCTTTGATAACCCGCACAATCTGGTGCTGTTAAAGCAGCTGGTCGGCTCAATCGTCACGCACAATACGTGGATCGTGGTACCGCTGATCATGCTGGCATCGATGCTCATCATGTCGCAGTCGGCCACGGTTGCAGTCATCTTCCCGATTGCGCTGAGCCTCGGAATCACGCCGCTGTTCTTGCTGGCAACGGTGCAGGCACTGAACTTCGTGTTCGTCATTCCGGCCCAGCCACCGATGCTGTTTGCGGCGGACATCGACGAAACGGGCGGCACCACCAAGTACGGCTTCATCGTACCGGGAATCTTTACGTTGCTGGCATCGATGGTGATCGGCTTGATTATGATTCATGTGATGCCGGTGTAGGTTAAGTGAATATTGAAGGACACGCACGACTCGAGAGGGTGGTGCGTGTTTTTTTAGTATGAAAAAGGTTATTCCAATAGATGAAATATATAGTCTATGCTAGAACGGTATTTTTTATTTTCGCATTAGTATGCAACATAATATGACAGGATTAACTAATCATAATTCTAGGCTTTATAAGCTACCCACTAGATCTATTTATACTCTATTTATGTATCTAAATACTATGGTGTGTATTAGAAATAATCTTCTGTTACAATTTAAAAGAGGTGACTTTTATGAAATCTATCACATTAAATGAATATTTATCTCTAGCGGGAAGAAATTTACTAAGACAAGCTGAAGAAAATTATTTCCACTGTAATCAGAAAGATGTAGAGATTAAGACAACTATTACTTTATTCAGATTATTGAAAGAAAGAATCGGCATGTATAATGACATTACAGGTTTTTTCTTTGATACAGATATTAATATTGTTAGTGACTTTGATATTTTACGGTTTACAAAGTCATCAATAATCAATATAGAGTTAAAGAGTTCTCTTAGGGATCAGAATGTATATAAAGAAGTTGAAAGGAAATTTAGAAATCAAAACAGAATATTAAGGATTGTACGTCCTCAAGAAGAACAAATACATGATGTATTATTTTTAATAAAAAACGAAAAATGCGATTTTTATACGCATGACGTTTTAAGCGATTCTTTGAAATTGATTGATATTGAAGAATTTATCGGATATTTGGAGCTTGGTAGTCCAGACAACGCCATATCAGAGAATTTAGTTGAAAATTTACGTCCAAGTGATTACTTAATTGACCCTATCAAAAAAACTGATGATTTTATAAATGATAATTATTATTTAACCCAACAACAAGTACAAGTAAAGGATGATATACTCCATAATCGTCATAAAGGAAATATACTAGGAGTGAAGGGTAATGCAGGTACAGGAAAAACTTTAGTAGCTTTGGATACGGCAAAAAGTTTATCTCGCGAAGGGAAAAATGTTTTATTTATTTTTTCAGGTACTATGAAAGACGGGCACAAAACTTTAAATAGTAGGTTAGATAATGTGACATTTATACAAGCGAAATCAATTTATGATACCTATCTTTCCGCCTATGATTACATAATTGTTGATGAAGCACAGAGATTATATCTCGACCAAGCGAGAATGATCGGTACTTTTGCTACTAACAACCCGGATAAAAAAATCATTATGTTTTACGATCAAAACCAAAGCTTAAGCAAAAAAGATGGGTTATATTTTATTAATAATTTATGTGATTACAAAGTATCATTAAGCAAAAAAATCAGGTCAAACTTATATATAACGTACTTTATAGATAAAATTATGTATAAGGTTGGAGTTAATAAACCGGCACAAATTGATTTAGGCAAGTTGTCGAATTATGTAACCGTAAGATTCTTTAATAGTTCTAGAGACGCTAAGCCTTGGATTAAAGAGAAAATAGAAGAAGGTTTTATTTTTATAAAACCATCTGGGGATCGTTTGAATAAAGTAAGTGCTGATTCTTATTTGGATATTCCTTTTTTCCAAGATACACATGGTGTAATTGGTAATCAATTTTCAAATGTTGTTACTTATATAGATGAAGGTCTCATATACAAGAAAGATGACACTAATCCCCATCGTCCAATAAAGTTAACTAAAGTGTCTAATGACTATTATTTTTTAGAGAACGAATTCTACGTTAATTGTTCTCGAGCTACTGATAATTTAGCATTGGCTATAGTTAACAATGAAGAAATATATAAGCATATTATTAGTAGTGTATTTAATTTTGATGCTAATAAATAAATATTGATGTTACAATGCTGTACATGAAAATTCAGCAGTAATTCGTTAGTTGAGTATAGTAAGAAATTAAAATTATTTTTGCCATTATGATTGAATATCTCGATTCACAGTAACATAGGTTTTATGCAGAAATTATTTAATTAAAGTCACACATTTCTGCTACATAGACTATTACTTTGGCTCTACACTAGATCCTGTTGATATGGTTAAATGTTAAACTATATCAACAGGATTTTTGGTGTTTTAGGTAATAAAGGGGAGCCGTAGCTCCTCAAATTACGCAAACCCTGTTGATAACGAGAATGCAATATAACTCGAAGGTATTGGTACGTGTCATTTATAAGGAAATCTTTACCAGGAATGAGGGATTGATCATGTAGAATATAATTATCAGGTTAATCGTATATGAAATTACTAGAGATAAAACTAGGAGTCATTTTTGATAAAAGGTGTGCATTAGAAGTTAAATGAATGACGGTGTAGAATACAAGCACAGTAACCAAAAAGGAAGAAATAAATGATACAACACAACACAACACAACACAACACAACACAACACAACACAACACGTTGATTATGTAAGTCAACGCTTATTTGTCAAGCAATTTAATCCGTTTTTAAGTGTATTTTATATGCTTAAAAACGGATTTTTTCTTTTGAATGGAGGTGATTGCTGTGATTAAGGATCATCTTCAAGAAAACGAAAATGTTAAGCCAAACACAGCATTTTTAGAGGAATTAAAAAATAAATTACCTGAATTTTTCAACGATGGTGGTTTTGATCTTAATAAGTTTAAAAACGCTTTGAAAGAAAATAATGTCAATGAATTTTCGGAGGGTTATCAACTAAACTTCATTGGAAAAGATTATGCACGAAAACAAGCTGGTGATGCACCTACTTCTGTGATTGTTCCGGACAATGAGCATAACCAGAAAGAGGAAAATAAAAATAGTAAAAACCTATTCTTTACGGGCGATAACTTAGAAGTTTTACGCCATTTAAGAAACAATTATTCGAACAAAGTTGATGTGATTTATATTGATCCACCATACAATACGGGAAACGATGATTTTGTATATCCAGATAAATTTGAATATTCTGATAAACAACTTAAAGAGATTTTTGGAATGTCAGATGAAGATGTTTCAAAATTAGACGCTTTGAAAGAAAGTAAAAGCCATTCCGCTTGGCTAACTTTTATGTATCCAAGATTATGGTTGGCTAAACAATTGTTAGCTAATGATGGGGTTATTTTTGTCTCTATTGATGATAATGAACAAGCTAATTTAAAACTATTAATGAATGATATTTTTGGTGAAGATAATTTCATTTCAAATATTGGAGTTGAAATTAGTAAAACTCAGGGGAATAAGGTTGGAGCAGCCAAAAAAGGGAAAATTGTAAAAAATTATGAGTATATTTTAGCATGTCAAAAGAATATGAATGAATTTAAAAGAGTTCCATTATATGATGCTGGAAGAGTCTGGGATCAGCATTATACGATATATTATGATGGGAGTCAATTTACTAATTTATTTGAATACATTTATAATAGCGAAATTTATTCAGAGTTTAAAAAAGATAACTTGTGTACAAGAAATGGCAAGCTTAACCACGAATTTATAGAAAAAGGAATTTTAACCAATAAAAAAATAAAGGACTTCTTCTATAAAGAAAGTGCCAATAATATTTATCGGAAAATGCCAGCCAATTTGGAAATACCTGAGGACGTAATTCAGAAATTAAAAGAAAAAAGTATTTTAGAATATAATGATCATCTTTTGATTTTAAAGGGCGAAAATAACTTCGATCAATTATTGTCATTTGATGAAGGTATTAGAAAAAATGATGAATATAACTCAGAATATACGAGAACAACAATTCGCGGCAATCTTTGGAAAGGCTTTTATTCTGATATGATGAATGTTAAATCCGAAGATGGAGTGAGTTATAAAAACGGAAAGAAACCGATCCGATTGATTGAACAACTAATAAAGTGGAGCGGGAAAAAACACGGAATTGTGATGGACTTTTTCGCTGGTTCTGGAACAACTGCATCAGCTGTAATGAACTACAACAATGATTACAATGCTAATTTAAATTATATTTTAGTTCAGTTACCAGAAGATCTTGATAATCGTATTAAAAATGGAAGTACTGAAGTAAAAAAAGAAGCAAGAAAGTTAGTTAAATTACTAGATAAAAACAGTGTTAAAAGACATACTATAGACGAAATAACTGCTCTTAGAATCAACAATGCAAGAAGAAATATAAATGAGATGGATGGGTATAAACATTATTTTGCAGTTTCTCCAGAAAAAGAAACGCTTGATAAAATTTATGATTTTGATCCAGAAAATTATGAGTTAGTCTCTGACATGGTTGAAAGCTTCTCTAGTTCAGCTTTAGGAGTACCTGGAAATGCGAGTGGTGAAGACACCATTCTAACGACTTGGTTGGCCGAAGATGGTTATGATTTTAATACTGACGATTTAGTTGAATATGATTTTGCAGGATATAAAGCTTTTGGAATCAAAGATACACGGTTGTATCTAATTAATGGTAATTGGCATACTGAACAAACAAAAGACCTATTAAACCAACTTGGAACAAATAAGTTGAAATTTCAGTCAGTTGTAGTATATGGATATTCATTCAACATAATTGATATGAAAGAACTTGATATTGGGCTTCATCAGCTGAATTCGACGGTTAGTTTGATTAAGAGGTATTAGTATGAAGATTGTTTTAGAAGAATTACAGCACCAAAATGAAGCGTTAAAACGAATTAATGAGAGTTTTCCTGCAATTGATAATTTAAAGGAAGACTCGTTGAATTTTGCTAATCCTCTGATTAAACATGCGTATGAGGAAGATCATTTTATTGATATCAAAATGGAGACTGGAACGGGGAAAACTTATGTTTATACCCGGATGATGTATGAGCTTCATAAGCGCGGACTTTTTAAATTCGTAATTGTTGTTCCGTCTCCAAGTATCAAGGAGGGGACTAAAAGCTTTATTGAAAGTGACTATGCTAAGCAGCATTTTAGTCAATTTTATGAAAACACCAATATTCAATTAAATGTCATTAATAAAGGTGATTTTGAGGCCAGAGGGGGTAGAAGGAATTTTCCTGCTCAATTGGCTGAGTTCATTGAGAGTTCACGCGCCAATTCAAACCAAATTGAGGTTTTATTGATCAACGCACAAATGCTTAATTCCAATTCAATGAAGCGGGATGATTATGATCAGATTTTAGCTGGTGGAGAAGCTTCACCGCTTAAGGCGATTGCTGCGACTCGTCCGGTAGTAATTATTGATGAACCGCACCGTTTTGCAGAGGGAAATACTGGCTATAAGAATATAAAGAAATTAAAACCACAATCTATCATTCGCTTTGGGGCAACCTTTCCCAAAAAGAAAGTGGGAAGAGGGAAAGATGCAGTTGAAAAGCCACAGTATTATCGGGGAAAGCCTCAATATAATTTAAATGCGGTTGAGAGTTTCAATCGTGGCTTAGTTAAAGGGATAGATGTGTTCTACCCTTCGTTAGATAAAGAAATTATTAAGACTACATATAAAGTGAAGTCTGTTCGAAAAAACGAATTAATTTTAGAAGATACAAATAAAAAAGAAAGAGTTGTTCAAATAGGAGAAAACCTTGCTGTAGCCGATAACGCTTTCGAGGGAAACATCACTTATGAAGGCGGTTCGGCGAAAAAAGGTGGGAGGCTGTCTAATGATTTAGTGCTCATGCCTGGAATGAAGTTAATTCCAGGAACGTTTACTGAATCCTACCAAGAAAGAATTATTAAGCAGGCAATTGACGAGCATTTTAGAATTGAAGAACAAAATTTTCTTCGAAAAAATAACAATCCCAAGATTAAAACATTATCCTTGTTTTTTATTGATAGTATTGATAGCTATGGCCGCCGAAAAGCTAATGGAACCGGTCGTGATAAGGGATGGTTAATCAAAATCTTTGAAAAGTTGTTGCGCACAAAATTAAGAGCTTTACTTGGAAAGTATTCTCATCCAGTCAATAATCGTGAACAGGAATACTGTGAATTTTTGCGGGCAACCCTTCAAAGTCTAAATTCAGAACATCAACAAGTTTATGCAGGATATTTCAGTGGTGATAAAGGATTAAAAAAGCAGGACGATGATATTCAAGCTGAAGTTGATGATATTTTGAAAAATAAGGAGAAAATGCTTAGCTTTAAGGACAAGAACGGTAATTGGATAACGCGCCGCTTCTTTTTTTCGAAATGGACGTTGCGTGAGGGATGGGATAATCCAAATGTTTTTGTAATTGCTAAGTTAAGAACCTCTGGGTCTGAAAACAGTAAAATTCAAGAGGTTGGCCGTGGTCTTCGGCTACCGGTTGACGAAAACGGTAACCGGGTTCATCAAGATGAGTTTGAAAGCCGCTTATCATTTCTAATTGGCTATGATGAAAAGGATTTTGCGGATTCGCTTGTAAACGAAATTAATAGTGATGTTGATGTTCAACTAAATGAAGAGAAGCTTGATGAGAGAACAATCAAGTTAATTGTTGAAGACTGTCAAAAAAATAATCCAGAATTTGATGAAAATCAACTACGTAACGATTTGGGGGAGCATCATGTAATTGATTTTGCTGGAAACTTTAATAAAAAGGTTGAGATTAACGGTAAAGTGATGTCAGGTTTTGAGGCGCTTGAGGAATTTTATCCGATTATTAAACAATATAAACTTGCCGTGGATAAGGTTTGTGATGGGGAGGAGCACCCACAATCGACGAAAATTGAGTTAAATAAAGAAAATTGGAATAAGATACGTAAAATCTGGTTAAAGTTTGTTAAACGCTCAATGATTGTTTTTGATCATGGTAAGGAAGATAAAATTAAAAGCATCGTAGAAGCAGTTTTTACAAATAGTGATAATTATGTAAAGCAATCAATTCAAAATATCAAACAAAAATTGTCTGTTGAGGATGAAGCCATAATTAGTGATCCAAAAGGAGATTATGAGATACATCAATATGAAACCATGAGTTATGGTAAATTTATAGAACAAATTTCGCGACAAACAGGATTACAGCCATCAATAATTAACAAACATGTAATTAACGGTATGAAATTTATAAATAATGATAGATATTTTATTAATGAAATCACTATGAAAAATCTTATAGATGATTTCAATAGACAATTTACTTGCTTATTCACTAATTCTTATTGCTATAAACCATTGGCTTTTAGTGCCACAACATCAGTTTATGATCTAGAAAAGGATGATTTCGTTGATAAAGTGTCTGCAGGTATAATTGGCAGATATAGTTTAGATTCAGTTGAAGCAGATGATAAATACCTATATGCCCGACCACCATTACGGTATGACAGTAAGGATACTGAATTAGATATTTTGAGGCATAGTTATGCTAATCAAAAAATTACTGTTTATGGAAAGTTACCTAAGGAAGCAATTAAAATTCCGCGTTACGACGATACCGGCAAATCGACTACACCAGACTTTATCTTTAAGATTGAGGAAGACGGGGAAGATGCGAAATACCTGATAGTTGAGGCGAAGTCTGAAAATCCGCGTGAAGATGATAAGCAAATTGTCAAAATTCAAGAGGAGTATTTTGAACAATTAAACGAAAGTGGAATTTACTACATGATGGCAACCAGTGATCCAGAAGTACAGGAGAAGTTAAGACGAATTCAGGATGGAGAGGAATAGGTTTATGAATATTTCGTTTACTCAGTTAGTAAAAGGGGAAAAAGGTTTTGTTTTGGGCAATGTTTGTAGGTATAATGCATAAAATTCAAGATGCGTTGTCTGATGAAGGGATTAAGTCAACCTTGGTTTATGGCGCAACTCCCAAAAGTGAACGTGAAGGGATGATTGATGAATTTAGAAGTGGTGATAGTCAAGTTCTAACCTCGAATCCAAATACTTTGGGTGAGTCAATTTCGTTGCACCAAACTGTGCACGACGCTATTTACTTTGAATATAACTTCAACTTAACTTTTATGCTGCAGTCACGTGATCGGATTCATCGTTTAGGATTACCTGATGATCAATATACAAGGTATTACTATTTAATGACTAATGGAACCGCAGCAGAATCGGGGTTTGTTGATCATGCCATTTATGAACGCCTTAAAGAAAAAGAGCAAATAATGTTGGATGCAATTGAAGGAGACTTGTTGGTTCCGGAATATACTGATGATTATCTAGAGGAAGTTAAAAAGATTATCGATATTAACTAGAAAGTCATCACGAGAATCGTTGATAGTGTAATGGGGATATCGATGGGTATTTTTTAACAGACAACATTAAATTGATATGGAGGTAATATATGCGTAAATTTGGTAAAATTATTATTATTCTAGTTGGACTTGCTGCTGTAGGTGGAATTACTTATTACGCTGGAGAAAAACATAGTGAACATAGAGTAGCGCAAACTACAAAGTCGAATAAGATTAAGAAAAGTAGTTCTAAGAGTAGTTCTAGTTCTTCCAAAAAGAGTTCAAGTAGTTCAATGGTTAGTTCAGAACTAAGACAGAATACAGTCACGCAGAGCAATGCTCAACAAACGGGCGGTGTTGCTCATCCGAACGAGGGTATTGATATCAATAAGGCGGAGGGAGTACCGCAACATGCCCACTTAACCCAAGAACAAATTAAACAAAATTATCAAACTTTCCATCGGAATACGGGTGGTAACCGAATGGAATATGCGAATAATTGCATTGAAAACGGATATTATCCGGACGGAACGCCTGTTAAAAAATAGGTCAAAGGCCATAATTTATTGATAAATAGTTTTCGAATAAGATCCCCCAAATCTTAGACTTTCTATCTAGGATTTGGGGGTTATTTTATGCGATAGAGTAATGTTAATTTCCTTTTTCCATACTGTGTTGTAGCTGGATTTCGCCAGCCGTTTTCATATTATTGGGGGTTGCATCCAGTGCCTGTTGGGGTGTCATTCCTTCATGTTCAACTTTATATTCAGCGGGGGACATCCCGTACCGATTAACGAAATCGTGTAAGTTAGCAGCAGATGCGGTTTGGGCTTGCTGTTGGTTAGTCTGGATGGATGTTTGTTGGTTGGTAGTAGTCGGGGTAACCTTTTGATTTGAGCTGGAAGAAGATGAGCTCATGTTCCTTGAACTACTGCTGCTCTTATTTGAACTGCTATGTAATTCAGAATGATGTGTAGTCGTATGGTGGTGGGTTGCAGTTCCGCAACCAGCCAGTCCGAGCGACGTTAATAATGCAATTGATAGGGTGGCAGTTTTTTTCATTTAGTTCTCCTTATAATGTATTTATTTGCTTTAAAAACAACCTCTTAATATAGTGTTTAGGACTCTCACAATACCCCGTTCATTTTTTCGCCAACAATCGAAGTGCTCCCCGTACAGCCGGATCATTAAGCACTTTTTCCAGGCTTTCTCGTTCGAGTTTTTTGGTATCTCGATTTTTACGGGGATCCTCTGAAAGGGCGGCGAGGTCAGCCGGGTTGTAAACGGGGAATTGGTTGATAAATTCCTTGAACGCTTTAATATCTATCTCTGCTTTAGTATCTATCTCCATAAAAATGCTCCTTTCTGGTTGACCTGTGCTATCAGTCTACCAGAAACTCAATTTAAGCGGTAGAAAATTATCCCGACCGCTTTTTTGTGCTATCCTAACCATAGACATTCCAAGGAAGGATAATACATATGCAACATAAGATAACAGCGTTGGCGCTAGTCGGGGTGGCCGGGATAACGCTCGCAGGGTGCGAGGTTCAGCACCATGCAAGTTCAACGCAACATCACGCAACCCCAACGAAGAAGGTTGCGCAGAAGAATAAGACGGGGAATTCCATTGCTTTAAGCAGTAGGCAGGCTGCTCAAACCAGCAGTTCGTCTGATCAGGGGAAGCAGTTTGCCTTCCCGCAGAACATGCAGGGAACGTGGTACGGCGTGGATCCGTTTGACGGGAAGATGCACACGCTGGTAATTAAGGGAAATCAGCTGACGGAAGACGGGCACACGCTTCAGTGCATGACCATGAAGGCGTGGACGCCGGAAGACGAATCGATTATTAATAATCCACAGGAAGCCCAGAACACGTGGAAGCAGGATCACTGGGGCAAGGCCCAGTGGATGGATGCGCAGGGCCACCGGTGGATTAACGTTCGTGGTTGGTACCAGTCAGCGGGTGACGGTGAATCGTACTGCCTTGACCAGGAAAACGTGAATGGGCAGAACGTCCCGGTTATTCTGGAAGCCGGGGGTGCAATGTTTACCGTCGATGAAACGTACTATCGGAGCCAGAGTTTAGCCAAGCAGGCCGCGGCCCAGAGTAGTAGTTCTTCGCAGCAGCCAGCCGACCAGGATGATAACGATGATGATTAATTAGCTGTTTTAGGAGCGATAGACGCCTGAAGTAATATTAAGAAGGAACTCAGCATTTTCTGTGCTGGGTTTCTTTTTTGGCGGCAAAAGTGTTTAATCAAATAAACATTTATGACAAAATGGAATATTTGTTTAATCGAATGAATATTTACAGCGAAATAAGTTATTTATTTAATTAAATGGACAAATTACAAGGACAATTAATGATTACCGTCTTGCTCCCGCTAGCGTAACCCCAAAACGTGCTATAATGAAACAACGCATAACAGTAAAGAAGGGACGATGGCATGAGCTTTTCAGAACAGACGCTGGACTTGCTAACGGCAGGCCAGTACGAAGAAGCCAAGAAGAAGTTTGCGTGGGCTTTGCGAAAGGACGACGATGAGATGGTCCACAGCCTGGCCGAGGAGTTGGCGGCTCTTGGGTTCACCAACATGGCTAAGCGGGCGTATGAGAAGTTGCTGGCGCGTTATCCGGATGAAGATGAACTACGGGTAGACTTAGCGGAATTAGCGGTCAATGCTGGGGATGACGATCAGGCGCTTGACTACCTGGCGCAGATTCCCCCAACGTCACCGGCGTACCTGCAATCGCTGTTGGCGGCAGCGGACCTATATCAGACGCAGGGACTGTTTGAGGTGGCGGAACAAAAGCTCTTAGAGGCGTTGCGGTTAGCACCAGACGAACAGGTGATTCAGTTTGCCCTGGCGGAACTGTATTTTGACATCAAGCAGTACCGCCAGGCGGTGACGTATTACCTGAGCTTGATTAAGCAGGGAGTCACTCACTTTGCCCAGGTTAACCTGGTTCAGCGGCTGGGCGTTTCTTACGCCGAAGCCGGGAAGTTTGCCCAGGCGCTCGGGTACCTCGAACAGATTCACGAGGAGGATCTCGACGCGGATGCGCGCTTCCAGCTGGCATTTACGCAGTTGCAGCTTAAGCACTACGATGATGCGCGCAAGAACTTTGAGAAGCTGCGCGAGCTCAACCCGGACTACGCGACACTGTACCCGTACCTGGCTGACATCTACGTTCACCAGGGCAATCCGCGCCAGGCGTTGGCCACCCTCCAAGAGGGGATCGGGGTCGACGAATACAACCCGCAACTGTATGAGCGGGCCAGCCGGCTGGCCGAACAGCTGGGGGATGACAAGTTGGCCCGGCAATACCTACAGACCATCGTGGACCAGGATCCGGATAACGTGACGGGCGTGCGTTTATTGAGTGACTTGCTGGTCCGGCAGGGCGACGCAACGGCTAACCGCGAATTGCTGACGACGTACCTGAAGGAGGGCAGCCCGGACGCCCACCTGTTGTGGAACCTTGGGCGGGCCGATGTAGCACTGGACAATTATGATGCGGCCTTACAGCACTACGATGCCGCCCGGGCAGAGCTCATGACTGATGCGGAATTTGTGCGCGATGCGGCGTTCTTTTACCGCAATGCGGGCTGCCGCGAAGCCGCGCAAGAATGCGTAGCGGCAGCCTTGCGGTTTGAGCCGGATGACCCGGACATGCTGCGGTTGCAGGATGAATTGTTGGGTTAGGGTGTATCTGGCCAAAAGCGGGGCGTGTGGGTAACAACCCGTGAATTGTAAGCGGGGATGAAACAAAGTACGTTTTTTTACTTAGCTCGTTTATTTTGGGACTAGACCATATTGAAATAAAAAGGAGACTGTGATAAAGGACGCAGTCTCCTTTTTAGGCTAAATAATTAATTTCTATTTACTTTGTGCTTCATCCTCAATGCGGTCTTCCGGGGCATAGGTGAATCCTTCCCCGACAACCTCATTGACGTCCAGAATTGAGATGAAAGCCTTGTTGTCAATCCGGTCAACAATCCGTTTAACCGTGGTTAGTTCGCCCTGATTCATTACGCAGTAGACAGCCTTACGTTGTTTGCCAGAGTAGGCGCCTTCGGTCATCAGGTAGCTGGCCCCCCGGTTGGTTTCGTCCATGATGGCGTGGGCCACCTTTTCCGGAAACTGCGTCATGATAATCATGCCACGGGCACTGTATGCGCCATCCTGAATGAAGTTAACGATCCGGGAGAAGACAAAGGAGGCCAACAGGGTGTACATCATCCGCCGCAGGTCAATGTAGGACAATGAGGCGGTTAGCACACACGCATCCAGGGCAAAGAGGGTTTGGCCCATCGGAATACCCATCTTGTGTTCAAAGATCTTAGCAATTACGTCAGTACCACCGGTCGTGCCACCGAACCGGTAAACTAATCCGGAACCGCCCCCGCCGAGAATTCCGGCTAGCACCCCGGCGATAAAGAGGTCGTGGTGAATGTTGATGTGGATGACGGGAAACCGCTGCCAAATCCAGATCCACAGCGATAGCATGACCGTCCCGTAGACGGTGTAAATCAGGGATTTTTTCCCGAGATAGTGGTACCCGATGATGATCAGGGGAATGTTGATTAACAGCGTTGAGTAGGCGGGGTTAATGCTGAACCAGTACCGTAAAATCAACGTAATTCCCGTTACGCCCCCCTCGGCCAGCCGGTTGGCGATGTTAATGAACACCAGCCCGAACGCGTAAATGGCAGTCCCCGCACAAATCATTAAAAAATCCACCAGGCGGAAACGTTCGTCATTTGTTGTTGTCATAGAAAAACCTCCTTTATTTTTAGTCGCTTTGCATATCGTATCATACGGGATAGCTGCTAGTGAAGGGCGATTACCGGGAACGAACCTGGCGGGTGTGCTAAAATGGGAGGCAGTGAATTATGCGGAATGGAGGGACGAGTTAATGAAGATTACGAACCTACCACCATCCTTTGAGAAGGCTAAACCAGTATTAGCTACGATTGAGCAGGGCGGCTATGAAGCGTACTTTGTTGGCGGCTGTGTCCGCGATACGCTTTTGGGAATTCCACTCCACGACGTTGACATTGCGTCGAGTGCCTATCCTGCTGAAATCAAACAGCTCTTTAAGCACACCGTTGATACCGGCATTGAACACGGAACGGTGATGGTGTTGGATCACGGAACGGGCTATGAGGTGACGACTTTTCGGACGGAATCGGCGTACCAGGATTTCCGCCGGCCCGATCACGTAGAATTTGTCCGGTCGCTCGGTGAAGATCTTAAGCGGCGGGACCTGACGATTAACGCGTTGGCCATGCGCCTTGATGGGACTGTCGTTGACCACTTTGACGGGCTGACCGACCTCAAGCACGGCATAATCCGCGCGGTGGGAACACCCGCCGAACGGTTCCACGAAGACGCCCTTCGGATGATGCGGGCGGTGCGGTTTGGCAGCCAGCTAGACTTTCGGATGGATCCGGCGACGTTTGCGGCCATCAAGGAAAACGCGCCGCTTCTTAAGAAGATTGCGGTCGAACGGATCCACGTGGAGTTTATCAAGCTCCTCTTGGGAAAGAATCCGCGGCAAGGAATCGAACAGTTTACGCAAACGGGCCTGTACCAGTACTGTCCGGGCATGGCGCAGGCCCGCCCAGCACTGGAACGCCTAGCGCAGTTACCGGCCATTGATTTGCCGGACGAAAACGCGGCGTGGACGCTTTTGACGGCGGTGATGGGGCTGACTTCCAAGCAGACCGTCAGGTTCTTGCGGCAGTGGAAGTGCGCCAACGAAACGATTACGGCGGTGAGCGCTGCGCGAACGGCGTTGACGAAGTTGCAGGCAGGGGGCATGGATGCCTGGACGGCGTATACGGTAGGTCGGTCAGTCCTGGAACGGGCGAAGGTGGTTGCCGGGTTACTTGGCATTTCCGTTCCGGCGGGGCTACTGGTTCAGTATGATGCCTTACCAATCAAGGATAAGCGCGAATTACGATTAACCGGGCAGGACTTGATGAACGAATTAGGAGTGCGTCCGGGGCCGGCGTTTGGCCGGGTGCTTGCACGGGCAGAGCACCGCGTGGTTGCCGGTGAGTTGCCAAACGATCACGCTGCTTTAATTGCGTTTGCCCAAACCGTCCTGAAGGAGATGAGCGACTAATGCAAACGTTACGGGTGGAACACCTGACAAAGACCTACGGCGAAAAGACACTGTTTGATGACCTGAACTTCATCGTGAATGAACACGACCGGATTGGTGTGATCGGGACGAATGGTTCCGGGAAAACGACGCTGATGAACGCCCTGAGTGGGGTGGATCCGGCCGATTCTGGGCAGCTGGTTAAACCCAACGACTACCGGATCGGCTATCTGATGCAGACTCCCCAACTGGATCCGGACAAAACGGTGCTAGCGGCCGTCTTTGACGGGGCAGCACCGGTGTTTCAAACCATCCGCGAATACGAAGCGGCGGTCGCAGCGTACGGGGAACACCCCGATGATTCGCAAGCCGAGCGGCGCTACGTGCGGGCGGAAGAACGGATGAACCAGGAAGATGCGTGGAACGCGGATACCGAAGCCAAGGCCATCCTGACCCAGTTGCACATCCAAGACTTTGACCAGCAGGTTGGCACGTTATCGGGGGGGCAGCAAAAGCGGATTGGCATGGCGCAGGTGCTCTTGCAGGCGCCCGACTTGTTAATCTTGGACGAACCGACCAACCACCTCGATTTTGATTCGATTGCGTGGTTGGAGGAGTACCTTCAGGGGTATAAGGGAGCGTTAATCATCGTCACCCACGATCGGTATTTCCTCGATCAGGTGGCGACCCAGATTTTTGAGTTATCGTTTGGAAAACTGTACCAGTATCCCGGGAACTACGAGGACTTTGTGCGGCAAAAGGCGGCGCGGGTTGACCGCGAGTTAACCCAGGAGCATAAGCAACAACAGCTCTACAAGAAGGAGCTCGCGTGGATGCGGACCGGGGCGAAGGCACGGTCGACCAAGCAGCAGGCGCGGATTAACCATTTTCACGAGTTGGCGGATAACCTGGGAAACGTTCAGGTGGACGGCCAGGTCAACATTAACTTGGGGCAGCAGCGTCTCGGGAAAAAGGTGCTGGAGTTAAAGGACGCCTCGTTGATGCTGGGCGACCATCCCATTATGCAGGATTTTAACCTGTTGATTCAGGGAGGCGCCCGGATTGGAATTACCGGAATGAATGGCGCCGGGAAGACGAGCTTTTTGAACGCGTTGGTTGGTGCCCAGCCCCTTGATCAGGGCACGGTGATTCGGGGTGAGACTGTTCGGTTAGCCTACTATAAGCAGCACATGGAGAAGTTACCGCCGGATAAACGGGTTATTAGTTACTTAAACGAAGTTGGCCAGAGCGTTGTTAATAAGGACGGCGAGCGGATCAGCACAACTCAGCTACTCGAGCAGTTCTTGTTTCCGCGTTTCATGCATGGGACCCTGATCCGGAAGCTTTCTGGCGGGGAGCAGCGGCGATTATATCTTCTCAAGCTTCTGATGAGCCAGCCGAACGTCTTAGTGCTTGACGAACCGACAAATGACCTGGATGTTGGTACCTTGACGGTATTGGAAGACTACTTAGAGCAGTTTAAGGGGACCGTGATTACGGTTTCCCACGACCGCTACTTTCTGGATAAGGTAGTGGATCAGCTTTTAATTTTTGAGGGGGATGCGCACATTGAGCGCTACACCGGACGCTTTACGGAGTACTTAGCGGCTAAGCAAAATACAGCCCAGGTTAAGAATAAGGAGAAGGCAAACCCCAAGGATGCGCCAAAACCGAACGAGCCGGTCACACAGGACACCCCGAAAAAGAAGCTGACCTACGCGGAACAGCTGGAGTTTGATAAACTAGAAGAAGAGATTGATGCACTTGAGGAACAAAAGCAGGCCGTTGCGCAGGAGATGGCGGCCAGCACGGGCGCTGATTACCCCCACCTGGCGGTCCTGCAACAACAGCTTGATGATCTCAACGCCCAGATTGATGCGAAGATGGCGCGGTGGGATGAACTGAGTGCGTACGTCGACTAACGAAAGGGGTAGGATGCATGGCAATTGTTGAAACGCCGTACTTGGAAATGATGCGGGACGTGTATGAACACGGACATAGTAAGGATGATCGGACTGGTACGGGAACGCGGAGTTTGTTTGGCTACCAGATGCGCTTCCACTTAGCAGACGGGTTTCCGTTACTGACCACAAAGCGGGTACCGTTAGGTCTGATTAAGAGTGAACTTCTCTGGTTTCTTCACGGGGATACCAATATTCAGTACCTGTTGAAGCATAACAACCATATCTGGGACGAGTGGGCTTTTGAGAAGTGGGTTGCGAGTGCTGAGTATCAGGGACCGGATATGACCGACTTTGGGCTGCGTTCTCAGCGGGACCCGGTGTTTAACGAGGAGTATCAGAAGCAAAAGAAGCTGTTCTGTGAGCGGATTGTGAACGACGATGCGTTTGCGGCGAAGTATGGCAGTCTTGGAAACGTCTACGGGGCCCAGTGGCGGCACTGGCAAACCCGGCGGGGAACGACGATTGACCAGCTTGCCAACGTGATTGAACAAATTAAGACGAACCCGACGTCCCGGCGGCTGATCGTGTCGGCGTGGAACCCAGAAGATGTCCCGGCAATGGCACTGCCACCGTGCCACACGCTCTTCCAGTTCTACGTGGCGGACGGGAAACTGAGCTGTCAGTTGTATCAGCGGAGTGGGGATATCTTTTTGGGAGTGCCGTTTAATATTGCCAGTTACGCGCTCCTCACGCACCTGGTGGCCCGGGTAACAGACCTTGAAGTTGGCGACTTTGTGCACACGCTCGGAGACGCCCATATTTATAAGAACCACTTTAAGCAGGTAGAAGAACAACTGAGCCGCAAGCCGGTGGACGCGCCAACGCTGTGGCTTAACCCGGAGAAACACGCCTTAGCTGATTTTGATTTGGACGACATTAAGGTTCAGGATTACCACCCGGCCGGCGCAATTAAGGCGCCCGTGGCCGTTTAGGAGGTGCTGGGATGCTTGCATTTATTTGGGCGGAGGATTCCGCCCATCACATCGGAGTTGATGGCCACCTCCCGTGGCGGTTACCGGATGACCTGCAATATTTTAAGCAAACAACGCTTAATCATCCGGTTGTGATGGGGCGGAAGACGTTTCAAAGTTTTCCTCATCCTTTGCCCCACCGCCACCACGTAGTGTTAACACACGATCAGCAGTTGGCAGCCCAGTATGCGGGTAATTCGCAGGTGGAGTTTGTGTTTACCCAGGACCAACTGGATGATTGGTTAGCAGCCCATGATGATGAGCTGGTTTTCATTATTGGGGGCGCAACCCTTTTTCGCATGTATGCTGAGCGCGTGGACCGGTTATACGTTACGCGAATTGAGGCTGAGTTTCCGGCTGACACGACGATGCCGCCACTTGATTACAACCGGTTTGAAGAAGTTCGCCGGGTTGCCGGAAAGGTTGATGAGCGTAACCGGTACCCGCACACCTTTGTGGTCTACCAGCGGAGGACGAAGTAGTTGGTCTAAAATTTGAAAAAATTATTAAGCTAGCCGCACGGTGGTGTGCAGCTAGCTTTTTCATTTGGAGGTGGTTTGGTATAATGAATCAGGAATTTAGTACGAATAATCAACTATGGGAGTGATAGTATGACCGCGTTAACGAATAAGGTCGCAATTGTCACGGCATCCAGCCGCGGAATTGGCTTTGCGATTGCACAAGAAATGGTGGCGGCGGGCGCCATTGTTTATATGGCTGTCCGGGATAGCGAGAAGAACCGTAACCTGGTTGCAAAGTTACACGCAGAAAACGACCGGTACCGGCACGTAATTTACAACGCGTTTGAGTTTGAGACGTACGAACCAATGATTAGGGAAGTAGCCCAAAAAGAAGGGCACGTGGATATTCTCGTGAATAACTTTGGCCGGACGGATCCTGAAAAGGACCTGACGGTGACAACGGGCGACCCGGAAATGTTCTTTACAATTTTAAAGACTAACGTAGCAAGCGTTTACTATAGCTGCCGGTATGCTGTTAAGCAGATGCAGCAGCAAAAGACCGGGGGCAGCATTATCAACATTTCGTCGGTTGGGGGAGCAACCCCGGACGTTGCCCGGACGGCGTATGGCACGTCCAAAGCGGCGATTAACATGCTAACCCAGCAGGTGGCCACGCAATACGCTCATGATGGTATCCGGTGCAACGCGATCATGCCGGGGCTGATTGCGACTGACGCCGCCGTTAATAATATGCCCGCTCAGTTCTGGGACACGTTTATCAAGAACGTGCCGTTGAACCGGCCAGGAAAGCCGACAGACATTGCGAAGGCGGCGGTTTTCTTGGCAAGCGATGATTCGTCCTACATTACGGGGCAATTGCTTCCAGTGGCTGGTGGTTTTGGAATGCCAACCCCGATTTATAATGCGACGTTGGGCAAGGATAATCATGTTGAAGGGTAGTCAGATAAGAATTTACAAAATAGTATAATGGGTGTGGTGAAGGTGTCATCCTTTGGATCGCGCGCAGTAGGGATTCGAAGGGATAACCTTAATCAGTCCGTTTATTTTGGCGCCAGATTATCTGGAAGAAGCAAGGAAGAATGCGCTTCGGGACACGGTCTTTCTTAGGTGGGTCCATCTTTTTATAAATGTAATCGTTCTTCCGGCTGATTTTGTGTTCATCAATTCTAGAGATATGGTAGAATACCACTGATGGTTCGGATTTTCGAACATGGAACAAACCTTGAGGAGGACGGACATGACGGACGTAAAGTATAAGCGCGTACTGTTAAAGTTAAGTGGGGAAGCTCTTGCCGGCGAACAGGGCCGGGGGATTAACCCGCCGGAGATCATGAAGGTTGCGAGGGAAATCAAGGATGTCCATGATCTTGGCGTGCAGGTTGCCATCGTTGTTGGCGGCGGTAACATGTGGCGCGGGGAAGCCGGGGCCCAGATGGGAATGGAACGTTCCCAGGCGGACTACATTGGCATGTTAGGAACGGTGATGAACGCCCTGGCATTGCAGGATAACCTCGAGCAACTTGACGTACCAACCCGGGTTCAAACATCGATTGAGATGCGGCAAATTGCTGAGCCGTACATTCGGCGGAAGGCGATCCGGCACCTTGAAAAGAACCGGATTGTGATTTTTGCCGCTGGAACGGGTTCTCCATACTTCTCAACGGATACCACCGCAGCGTTGCGGGCGTCTGAAATTAATGCGGACGTGATTTTAATGGCTAAGAACGGGGTTGACGGGATTTACTCGGCTGACCCGAAGACTGACGAAACGGCCACGAAGTTTGATAAGTTGACCCACATGGACATCATTAACCGCGGGCTTCACGTAATGGATACCACGGCTTCATCCCTATCCATGGAGAACGACATTCCGTTAGTGGTCTTTAACATGAACGAACGGGGTAACATCAAGAAGGTTGTTGAGGGCGCCCCAATTGGAACAACAGTGGAGGGCAAGTAAAAATGAAGGTTACGGATCCAGTATTAAAGGACGCACAAGAAAAAATGAAGAAGGCTGAGCAAAACCTCCAGCGGGAACTCGGTAATATTCGTGCTGGGCGGGCCAATGCAAGCCTTTTAAACCGGATTATGGTGGATTACTATGGCGCACCGACGCCGTTAAACCAGATTGCCCAGATTACCATTCCGGAAGCGCGGGTTCTCTTAGTCACGCCGTTTGATAAGAGTTCCTTGAAGGATATCGAAAAGGCTATTCTGGCATCTGACCTAGGAATTGCGCCGATGAATGATGGTTCGGCCATTCGGCTGGTAATCCCGCAGTTGACCGAAGAGCGGCGAAAAGAACTCGCCAAGCAGGTTAAGGCCACCGGTGAGGAGGGCAAGATTGCTGTTCGACGCGTCCGGCGTGAAATGATGGATAAGCTCAAGAAAGCGCATAAAGCCGGCGACCTAACGGATGACGATTTGCATGACCTAGAAGAGCAGGCCCAGCAACTTACCAACGAAGGAATCAAGCAGGTTGAGGATATCGTGGCCGCTAAGGAGCAGGAAGTCCTTGAAGGTTAGAAGGAAAATAACAGGGGCCGGTCCCGGCCGGCCCCTGTTTTTTCTTTTGCGTTTGCTTAAAGGAGGAACGAGATGGAAATCGGGTTTAAAAACCACCGGCAGAATACAGCAGTCCCAGAACTTGATCGCCAGCGGATCCCGCACCACGTTGCAATTATCATGGATGGAAATGGCCGGTGGGCGCAGAAACGCCACTTACCCCGGATTGCGGGGCATAAGCGCGGGATGGAAGTTGTTAAGGAAATTACAAAGGCGGCCAGTCACCTGGGAATTAAGGTGTTGACACTCTACGCGTTTTCCACGGAAAACTGGAAGCGCCCGGATGCGGAGGTCAACTACCTGATGGATTTACCGGTAAAATTTTTCAGTACGTTTGTCCCGGAGCTAATTGAAAATAACGTGCGGGTGAACGTAATGGGATACACGGACCAGTTGCCGGTAAGCACACAGCAGGCTGTCAACGACGCCATTGCCCAGACGGCCCATTGTACGGGGATGGTACTCAACTTTGCGCTGAATTACGGTGGCCGGGCGGAAATCGTTACTGGGGTTCAGCAGATTGCCCGGGAAGTGCAGGCCGGTAAAGTTACGCCGGATGCAATTACCGAAGAAACGCTTAGTGCCCACCTGATGACGGCTTCCCTTGCTCCGGATACCGATCCGGACGTTTTAATCCGAACGAGTGGGGAAGAGCGAATTTCTAACTTCCTGTTATGGCAGTTAGCGTACAGTGAGCTGGTCTTTACGGACGTGTACTGGCCGGACTACACTTCTGAGGAATTGGTGCAAAACATTGTTGCGTTCCAACAGCGGCACCGGCGCTTTGGTGGACTTGATGACGGAAAGGACGAAAAATAAATGAAACAACGTGTGATTACGGCCATTGTGGCCATGATTATCTTTATTCCGCTGCTGGTTTGTGGCGGGACGCCATTCAGTATCCTGGTAGTGGCAATGGGGCTGGTGGCAATGGCGGAAATGTTGACGATGAAAAAGAAGCTTTTGGTATCCTTAGAGGCCGGCCTTAGTTTTTTGATGATGATGGGGATGCTGGTGCCGGATTCATGGTTACGGATTATCCCGGGAATGACGCACGGTGGCTTGTTGTATTTCTTTGCTCTGATCCTGTTATTGTACACGGTGGCATCCAAGAACCGGTTCTCGTTTGACGATGCTGGGGCGTTGGTTTTGTGTGCCGTATATGCTGGATTGGGGTTCCACTACATGATTGTCGCCCGGAACGTTGGGCTGGCAACAATCCTGTACGGGTTGTTAATCGTGTGGATTACTGATAGTGGGGCCTACATGATTGGCCGGCAAATTGGAAAGCACAAGTTGGCCCCGAAAATGAGCCCCAACAAAACGTGGGAAGGATCAGTCGGAGGAACCGTTGCAGCCGTGATTCTGGTGGGACTTTACCTGTTCTTCTTCCCACTTAAGAAGTACTCCTTGCCGGTCATGCTCCTGATCACGCTGGTGCTGTCAGTTGCCGGTCAAATTGGGGACCTGGTTGAATCGGCCTTCAAACGGCATTACGGGGTAAAGGATTCCGGAAAGATTTTACCGGGTCACGGTGGGATCTTAGACCGGTTTGATTCATTACTATTCGTATTACCGCTGATGCACCTTTTTGGCTTAATTTAACGGGGGACGCCGATAATGATTGTCACGATTATTGCGTTTATTATTGTTTTTGGGGTGTTAGTAACGGTGCACGAGTTCGGGCACTACTACGTTGCGAAGCATTCCGGAATCCTTGTGCGGGAATTTTCCATTGGAATGGGGCCCAAACTCTTTGCGTACCGGAAAGGCGGCACAACGTATACGATTCGGATTCTTCCGTTGGGCGGCTACGTCCGGATGGCGGGCTTGGATGACGAAGACGCTCTTCAAAAGGGCATGGCGGCTCTTTTGACAACGGATGAGGATGAGGTTGTTTTGACCATTGACCTGCGCCGGGATCACCCGAGTTTAACCGGTTTGCCGCTGGAGATCACGGACTGGGACCTTCAAGACGAGTTGTGGATTGAGGGGTATGAAACCGGAGCCGAAGAAAAGGTGCACCGGTTTGCGGTTGCCCGGGATGCGACGGTGATTGAGCCGGACGGCACGCCGGTGCAAGTGGCGCCCCGTGATGTCCAGTACCAGGCAGTCAGCGTGTGGAAACGAATGTTAACAAACGTGGCGGGACCGTTTAATAACGTCTTGCTGGCAATTGCTGCGTTTATGTTGGTTGCGTTTTTGCACGGTGGTGCCCCCCAGGTAACCAACGCTGTTGGGAGCGTTGAACCTCACTCGGTGGCGCAGAAGGCGGGGTTGCGCGCAAACGATCAAATTCTCCGGGTTGGTGATCACCAAACTACCACCTGGACAGAACTGACCCACGCAATCGAACAACGGGGCGGTCAGAAGACGACGTTTACCATTCGCCGGGGCCACCGGGAGTGGAAGACGACATTGACGCCTAAGGTGGTTAAGCAAAACGGGAAACGGCTTGGCCAGATTGGGATTATGGGTAAAGTAGTCTTAAACCACCACTTCTTTGCAATGGTGGGGTACGGTTTTACCCAGACGTGGACGATGACTAAGGCCCTTTTTGGCGCGTTGGGGACGATGATTACGCACGGGTTTCACTTGAACGATTTAGGGGGACCGGTGGCCATGTTCTCGTATACCGAACACGCCGCTAAGCAGGGGTTAATCAGTACTGTGAGTCTCACGGCGTTCCTTTCAATTAACTTGGCAATCATTAACTTACTGCCGATTCCGGCCCTTGATGGGGGGAAAATCCTGTTAAACCTAGTGGAGGCGGTCCGGCGGAAGCCAATTAGTCAGAAGGTGGAAGCGACCCTCACGTTAATTGGGTTTGGGTTTTTGATGGTGCTAATGTTTTTGGTAACGTGGAACGATTTGCGCCGGTATTTTTTCTAAGTAATAAAAATGAACCGATAAAAAAGGTTGGGACTTATACATCCCAACCTTTTTGTTTTAATACATTTTTTCTTATTACCACTCTTTGCACGCCGCCTGCATGAACGTCACCGCATCGCCCACGTAGCGGTAGTCCGCGTAGTCAAAGATTGGTGCGTGGGGATCGGTGTTCACCGCAATGATGGTGCCGGCATTTTTAACGCCTGCTAAGAATTGGGATGAACCTGATACACCTAATGTGATGAGGAGCCGGGGGTGAATGGTTTGGCCCGTTAGGCCGATTTGCGCCTGCACACCAAAGCCTGGAAGAAGTGACACCGGGCGGGTAGTCATAACAGCCGCGTCCAGTTGGTGGGCCAGTTGCTTTGCAAACCGGAGCCCCTCAGGAGTTGCGGCTCCCCGTCCCAGAGCAATGATTCGGGTAGCCTCCTTTGGGTGGTGTGGCGTTGTAGGGGCGGTATCCGTTTTTTCACCGGTCAGCTGGCTCAGGGGCACGGGAAACGGGGTGACCGTTACCTGGGGCTGAAGAAGGGATGTTGCGGGTACTGCTGAAGGAGTGGGGAAAACGCCCGGCCGAACACTTGCCATGGCCGGGGTTGTGGTGGTCATGATGGTGCAAGCCACGTTGTCCCCATAGGCCGGTTTGGTCTGAACGAGTTGCCCATCCTTAAACGCTAGGTCCGTGCAGTCTGCACTCAAGCCGGTGTGAAGGAGTCCTTGAACATACGGGGCCACACTTCGGCCAAGTGGGGTTGCGCTAAAGAGCACAAATGCTGGATCAATTGTCCGGATGTGGGCGGCTAAAACGGCCGCTTGTTGGGCAATGGTGGCGTCATCCGGAACTGGAATGAGCGTGGCGTGGGCGATCCCTGTGTCCTGGAGTTGGCGCTGGAGAGCGGGATGGTCCCCAGTCGACCCGAGAACTGCCATGTTTAGGGTCACCCCATCCCACTTCTGGGTGTGGGCGGCTAACTCCAACACACCCGGAGCGAAGTGGCCGTTGTGATATTCACCAAAAAGCCATCCTGTTGTCATTTGATTACCTCCCGTGATTGTTGAATAAGGGTATCTAGCTGGGTTACGGCAGTAGTTGCATCAGTTGCCAGGGTGGTTGTCGAACGCTTTGTAGGGTGAACCGGTGTCAGCGTGGTTACAGTTGTCGCAGAGCCAGCCTGACCAACCGTTGTTGGGGCACACCCGATTGCGGTGGAGTCCCATGTTTGGCATTGGCGGGTCGGATTAAGTGCCGCTGCTTGGGCAACCGTCATGGCTGCTGGAGCGAACGTTGCCGCCGTTCCGACCGTTAAAACTGCCTGGGTAGTTAGGGTAATCGTTGTTGCGGTGGTGCCGAGTTGACTGGTAACCACTGCTGGTTCGGCCGGCACAATGCGCGTGATGTTGGGGAGAAGTTCCCAGCCTAACTGAGCGGCGATGTTTCCGCCCACCTGACCGGTATCTGCATCAGTGGACTGGGTTCCAGTGATTACCAGCCGGACTGCCTTGCAATGTTGAATGGCGGCTGTGAGGGCGGTTGCAGTTGCTAGCGTATCCGCCCCCGCAAACGCCTTATCGGTTAGAAGAATAGCGCGGGTTGCTCCCATAGCAAGGGTTATTCGTAAGAGGCGTTCGTTATTGGGAGCGCCCATGCATACCGTAATGATGTCCTCATCCGGGGTGGAGCGAAGCAGCTTAGCCGCGGCCAGCGCATACCGGTCAGCCGGGTCAAGGTGGATTGCCGTTGTGGTTCGCTCAAGGTGGTGGGTTTGCGGGTCAATGGTCACATGGTCACTGACCGGAACCCCCTTAACGCATACGATAATACTCATTTTTGAGACCTCCTTAATTAACGTTGGCGGTGCATTGCGGCAAACGTGACGGTGGCTGCCCGCTGGTCGTTAAGTACTGTCAATGTTTGGAGAAGTTGACTACCGGCGACCCAGCTGGTCCACTGGTCCTGATTACGAATCCCAAATGCCTTGAACGTGGCCGCCATCCGGGTGGTAATGATTCGTTGGTTAGTGCCCGCCGTAATCATGGCAACTGTTAGGGCTTCGTCTTGCTCATCATCTTGTTTGGCGGTTGTTAACGTCAAGGAATTTAAAAAGCCGGCGTGCCGTTGTGTGCTGGCGGCCATGGCGGTTAACCGAGTAATTTGGTATTGCATGGCGGGTTGCATGGCTAAGTTGCCGTTTTGGTGGGGAACGTTTTTCCCGTATTCGACCAGGTATCCCGTCATTGCTTGTTGCAAAGCACCTGCAATGGTAACTAACATGCGTTCAAATTCGCGTCGTTTGTGGGGAGTAGCATCGGTAAGGGCACCTTGAAGCATTGGGGCTGTCATTGGGGGATTTATCCCTAACTCCCAGTGAGCAGCAAGGTGGATACTCCACCGGGGGACTGCTGGGGCGGTGCGTTCAAGGAGCGCTGTCATTACCGGGGCTGGGGGCTGGTCAAGTAACCCGCGTTCCTTTGCCCCTTCCCAGAGGGTGGTTGGCTCAGGAAGCGTTGGTGTTGCCGTTAAGTAGTCATCGCAAAACTGGGTGACAAGCGGCTTAATTAAGTCGGTTGCAATCATTCTAATTCCTCCTTGTCTATTTTGGTGAACCAATTATCCCATGATATTTTTGTGACGGGAAATATCTTGCTTGGTAATTTCGGGGTAGCTGGAGGAAGCCGGTAAAATTTGGTATCATAGGAGGCGATTATTGATACGCGGAAGCGGAAGGGGATAGCTATGAAACAATCACGGATGTTAATTCCGACACTTAAGGAAACACCGAAGAAGGCCGAGGCAGTGAGTCACCAACTCATGTTACGGGCAGGCTACATCAAGCAGATTTCTGCGGGGATGTATGCGTACTTGCCCCTGGCTTTTCGGGTGATGGAAAAGATCCAGGCCATCATTCGGCAAGAAATGGAGCGGATTGATGCCGTTGAGATGCTGGTCCCTGCCGTTGTTCCCGCTGAACTGTGGGAGGAATCGGGACGGTACGCGACGTACGGGCCGGAGTTGTTTAAGTTTAAAAACCGGCACGAAAGGAACTTCATTCTCGGACCAACCCACGAGGAGACGATGACGACCATTATACGGGACAGTATTAAGTCGTACAAAAAGTTGCCGTTGTCGGTCTATCAGATTCAAATGAAATACCGGGATGAAGACCGGCCACGTTACGGACTACTTCGGGGGCGGGAGTTTCTGATGCTCGATGGGTATTCATTTCACGTTGATGATGATAGTTTGGACGAAACGTTCCGGGCAATGGATCAGGCCTACCACAATATTTTCGACCGGTGTGGGCTTGATTACCGTGAAATTATTGCGGATTCCGGGGCGATGGGCGGAAAAACTTCTAAGGAGTTTATGGCAATCGCTCCAATCGGGGAGGACACGGTGGTGTACTCCGATCAGAGTGACTACGCGGCTAACCTGGAAATGGCAAAGAATCTCCGGGTGGCGAAAAAGTCGCATGAATCGGTTCGGGAATTGACTAAGGTGGCGACCCCGGGCAAAAGGACAATCGATGAAGTGGCGGCCTTCCTTGGCGAGAAACCGACTAATCTAATCAAGACAATGCTGTACATTGCTGATGGGAAACCAGTTATTGCCCTGTTGCGGGGGGATGACCAGTTAAATGAAACCAAGTTTACAAACCTTCTCGGAGCTAACGACTTACGCCCTGCAACCCCGGAGGAAGCGCAGCAGTACATGAACGGGGCATCGTTTGGTTCGCTGGGGCCAGTCGGGATTGATGACCACATCAAGATTTATGCCGACCAGGATGTTGCGGGCATGATGAATATCAGCGTTGGGGCCAACGAAGACGGGTTCCACTATCAGAACGCGAATATTGGGCGCGACTTTAACGTTGAGCAGTTTGCCGACCTCAGAAGTGTCGCGGAAGGCGAATTATCCCCAGATGGGCAGGGAACGTTGCAGTTTACCCGTGGGATTGAAATCGGCCATATCTTTAAGCTGGGAACCCGTTATTCGGAGAGCATGCACGCAACGGTGTTAGACCAAAACGGCCGGGACGTTCCGCTTAAGATGGGGTGCTATGGAATCGGGGTTTCCCGCCTGCTGTCTGCCATCATTGAACAAAATAATGACGAACACGGGATTATTTGGCCGCGCCAGATTGCGCCGTTTGACGTCCACGTTGTTCCGGTTAACATTAAAAACGACGAGCAACGGACGCTCGCCGAAAGGATTACATCAGAGCTTGAAGACCACGGCTACAGTGTCTTGCTTGATGACCGGAAGGAACGGGCGGGCGTCAAGTTTGCTGATTCCGACCTGATCGGGTTGCCAGTGCGGATTACCGTGGGGAAGAAGGCAGCCGATGGAATCGTTGAGGTTAAACTCCGGCGGGCCGCTGAGCCGATTGAGGTTAAGGTCGCCGAGTTACAAAACTCACTGGCAATCCTGTTGAAGCAGGCTGAATAGGAAAATTAGGATAAAAGGTAAGTCCCGGTAGTGTGGTCGGTTGGCCAGTCCGGGGCTTTATGTTTCTGAAGGAGGCAACGTGAATGGCGCTTGATAAGCACGCGCTTTTTGAAAAGTTATGTACGCAGGCCGGGTGGAATGCAACGGAGGATCCCACGGGTGCGCTGACGGACGCAACGGTTAACCAGGTGATCGTCCACGAACATTCTAAACGGTGGGAAATCGTTCTGGGAGTTCAGCGGGTCATTCCGTTTAAGGTGTTTTTGCGCTTTCATCAGCAGGTTAACGCGGCTTTTCAGGGAATTGTAGATGTTACCCTGCGCGTGGAGCCCGTGGAGCCGGCGGTAACTGAGCAGGAAGTTCAGGACTACTGGCCGTTTGTGGTGGCGCATAGTGCCGCAAACGAGCAGGTGGTTAACCAGGTGTGTGGCCGGGCTCCCAAATTGGTAGGGAAAACCTTACACCTTCAGGTGACGGACGCTAACCAGGCAGCGTTGCTGAGTGAGACAACGTTGCAGGGACTTGCGGTTGGCTACCAGCAGGTGGGGTTTCCTAAGTACACGATTAAGCCGGTGATTATTGCTGGTGAACAGGCGGATCACGTACAGTACCAGGAGAAACGGGCACAAAGTGATGCGGAATTAACCAAGAAAGCCATGGCAGCTATCCAGCAGCAAACCCAACAGCGAGCCGCTAAGAAAAAAAAGAAGACGGTACTAAAAGCTGAAGGGCCAGTGCTTTTGGGGCGGAAAATCAAGGATGATATTCCCGTAACGCAGATGGGTGCAATCACCGAAGAGGAACGCTCCGTGATTGTTCAAGGGTACGTCTTTAACGCTGAGGTGCGGGCCCTTCGCTCCGGGCGAAAGATTATTACGCTCGAAGTAACGGACTATAGTTCTTCGTTTGTTATTAAAAAGTTTTCTAATAGTGAAGAGGATGAAGCTCAGTTTGCTAACCTGACGGCCGGAAAGTGGATTAAGGTGCGGGGAAGTGTGCAGGAAGACTCCTACCTGCGTGACCTGGTGATCATGGCCCGCGATATTAATGAAATCCACCACACGGAACGGCAAGACACAGCGGAAGGTGATAAACGCGCTGAGCTTCACCTCCACACGACGATGAGCACGATGGATGCCACCAATTCAATCACTGACTACGTAGCACAGGCTGCCAAGTGGGGGCATAAGGCCATTGCGGTTACCGACCACGGAGACTTGCAGGCCTTTCCAGAAGCCCATTCTGCCGGCCAAAAGCACGGCGTTAAGGTGCTGTATGGGCTGGAAGCAAACGTTGTTGACGGCGGGCAAAACATTGCGTATAACGATGCTCACGTCAATCTAAAAAATGCGACCTACGTCGTCTTCGATACCGAAACCACGGGGCTGTCGGCTCAGTACGATAAGGTGATTGAACTAGCTGCCGTTAAGATGAAGGGTGGTACGGTGGTTGATCGTTTCGAAGAGTTCATCGATCCTGGGCACCCACTGTCGCAGACAACGATTAACCTAACCAGTATTACCGACGAGATGGTTCGGGGATCCAAGTCGGAGGGTGAAGTCTTTCGGATGTTTAAGGACTTTTGTGCCGGATGCGTGATTGTCGGGCATAACGCAACGTTTGACGTGGATTTCATGAATACGGGGTATGCCCGCCACGATCTTGATCCGATTAGCGAGCCGTGGATTGATACGCTTCCGTTGGCTCGGTTCCTGTACCCGGAGATGAACGGGTTCCGGTTAAACACGTTAGCCCGAAAGTTAAACGTGGCCTTAGAACACCACCACCGGGCAATTTATGATGCGGAAGCTACGGGCTATATTTACTACGCCATGTTAAAGGATGCGCAAGAACAGTATCAGATTATGTTTCATGATCAACTTAATGATCACGTAGGAGAGAACGGGGCGTATAAGCACGAACACCCGTTTCACGCCATTATTATTGCCCGGACGCAGGCAGGAATGAAGAACCTTTTTAAGCTTACATCGGCGTCAATGACCGAGTACTTCTACCGCGTACCGCGGGTGCCGCGCGCACTGCTGGAAAAGTACCGGGAAGGTTTGCTAGTGGGATCAGCGTGTGCGGACGGCGAAGTCTTTACTGCAATGATGCAAAAGGGGTATGCGGTTGCACGGGAAAAAGCGAAGTTTTACGACTACCTTGAGGTGCAACCCAAGGCTGCGTACGCGCCGTTGTTAGAGCAGGAATTAGTGAAGGACAACGCGCGTCTTGAAGAGATTATCAGTAACATGGTGAAGCTGGGTCATGAGTTAGATAAACCCGTTGTGGCGACTGGGGACGTTCATTTTATGAATAAGGAGGATGCCATCTACCGGCGGATCCTGATTCATTCTCAGGGAGGAGCTAACCCGTTAAACCGGCTTAAGGACTGGCCGGACTTGCACTTTCGCACGACGGACGAAATGCTGGATGATTTTGCTTTTCTGGGGGATGAAACGGCGCATGAAATTGTTGTTACTGCTCCCCAGCAGGTCGTTGCCCTGGTTGATGACAACGTTTCACCGGTAACGGATAAGACCTACCCGCCGAAAATGCCGGGGGCCGAAGACGATATTAAACGGATGACGATGGAGCGGGCCCACGAGTTGTATGGCAATAAATTACCGGCAATTGTAGCTGACCGACTTGACCGGGAGTTGGACAGTATTATTGGGAACGGGTTTGCCGTGCACTATCTGATTGCCCAGAAGTTGGTGGCGAAATCAAATAAGGACGGGTACCTGGTCGGGTCCCGGGGTTCCGTTGGTTCGAGTTTAGTTGCCACGATGGCGGGAATTACTGAGGTGAACCCGTTGCCTCCACATTATCGGTGTCCGAAGTGTCAGTGGACCGAGTTTTATACTAAGGGAGAATATGGTTCCGGGTATGATCTGGAAGACCGGGATTGTCCGGAATGCGGGACGCCGCTAGTGAAGGACGGTCAGGATATTCCGTTTGAAACCTTCCTGGGATTCAAGGGGGATAAGGTGCCCGACATTGACCTGAATTTCTCCGGGGATTACCAACCAATCGCACACAACTACATGAAAGTCCTCTTTGGCGCGGATAACGTATACCGGGCCGGAACGATTGGGACGGTGGCTGATAAGACGGCCTACGGGTTCGTGAAGGCGTATGAACGGGATACCGAACAGAATTTACGCGGCGCCGAGGTGGACCGCCTTGCTAAGGGGGCAACCGGGGTTAAGCGGACGACCGGGCAGCACCCGGCCGGAATCTTGATTGTGCCGGCCGATAAGGAAATTTACGACTTTACGCCGATTCAGTATCCGGCGGATGATCAGAACGCTTCGTGGGAAACGACGCACTTTGATTTTCATTCCATCCACGATACACTCCTGAAAATGGATATTTTAGGGCACGATGATCCGACGATGATCCGGATGCTGCAGGATTTGTCGGGGGTCGACCCGCAGTCAATCCCGACCGACGATCCGGGAGTGATGCAGTTGTTCCAGGGAACGGAAGTGTTGGGCGTTACCCCGGAACAGATTCACTCAAAAACCGGAACACTGGGTATTCCTGAGTTTGGGACCCGGTTTGTTCGTGGGATGTTGGAGGAAACAAAACCCAAGACATTTGCGGAGTTATTGAAGATTTCCGGTCTTTCTCACGGAACCGACGTGTGGCTGGGCAACGCCGAAGACTTGATTAAAAACGGAATAATCACCATGCCGGAGGTTATCGGGTGTCGGGATGATATCATGATGGACCTGATTCACTGGGGCGTACCAAACGACGTGGCGTTTAACACGATGGAACACGTGCGGAAGGGCCGCGGAATTCCGGAAGAATGGCAAAAGATTATCCGGGACGCTGGGGTGAAGGAATGGTACCTGGAAGCTTGCTTAAAGATTAAGTACATGTTCCCGAAGGCGCATGCTGCCGCCTATGTTTTGATGGCGCTGCGGATTGCCTACTTCAAGGTTTATTTCCCGCTAGTGTACTACTGTGCCTACTTTTCCGTGCGTGCGCGCGACTTTGATATTGTTGCAATGGCTCGGGGAAAGGATGCCGTCAAGGAGCGGATGCAAGCCATTGAGGAGCAGGGAAACGATGCTTCGGCTAAGGATAAAACGCTTCTGGTTGTTCTTGAGTTAGCGAACGAAATGCTTGAGCGGGGCTTTAAGTTTCAGATGGTTGACCTGGAACGTTCCGCTATTTCAGAGTGGTTGATTGACGGGGATACGTTGATTGCACCGTTCTCGGCGATTCCGGGACTCGGGGAAAACGCCGCTAAGCAAATCGTGGCGGCCCGGGAAGAAAAGCCGTTTTTGTCTAAGGAAGACCTGATGAAGCGTGGGCACGTTTCGCAAACGATTATTGATTTTATGACGGAAAACCACGTATTAGACCAGTTGCCAGACGAGAACCAGCTGAGTTTGTTTGATAATATGTTTTAACAAGGTGCGGAGCCGTTAAGAAATCCGGAACACTAAGCAAAGCTCGCGAAGAACGGGCGAATGCCCGGTCAAGGGAGCAGGCTTAGGTGACGGATTTTAGGCGGAGCCCGATTAAGGTAAGGTGCGAAGCCACGCCCTTATCTTCATAACGGTAATCAGACGAAGGATTGGCGTAGTTGAACCACTACGCCAACCCTTTTTACTGTCCTTTCGTGCCTTTCCGCGGCATAATAAAGGGGAGTTTATAACGAGGAGGAACTAGTGATGTTAGGAGCAACGTTACTCGGAACGGGCGGCAGTATTCCGCTTCCTGACCGGTACTTATCAGCGGCCGTCTTAAATTATAAGGGACGGGAAATTTTAATGGATGCCGGTGAAGGAACCGGGGTGTCCATGCGGGCTGCGCGGACGGGCTTTAAGAACTTGGATGTAATTTGCATTACCCACCTTCATGGCGATCACGTGATTGGGCTACAAGGAATCTTAGGAACGACGAGCAATACCGGCCGGACCGAACCAATTACGATTATCGGGCCGAAGGGAATTAAGGATGTCATGAAGGGCTTCCGGGTAATCATGCCATGGCTAGCTTACGACATTAACATTATTGAGGACCCGGAGCCGGGGAAGCCGATTGTAATTAATAACAAATACATCCACGGTGACCTCAGCATTACGCCGCTTTTCGTTAAGCATACGCGGCCGTGTTTTGCTTACCGGGTTGATATTAAGCGGGCGCCGAAGTTTGACCCCCAGCGGGCGCGGGAGAACAACGTTCCGCAGCAATTATGGGGAAAGCTTCAAAAGAGTGAAGCACCGGTTGAACTTGACGGTCAAACGTACACCCCTCAAATGGTTTTAGGAGCACCGCGGAAGGGGCTGCGGTTTGTGTGGATTACTGACACGCGGCCAGTTCCGGAATTGCCAGAGTTCATGAAGGATGCGGACATGATTTTTAGTTGTGCTAATTTTGGTGCCAATGAGGATGAAGCTAAGGCCCAAAAGAAGCTTCACATGACTTTCGCAGACGCGGCTACTAACGCTAAAAACGCCCACGCTAAGGAGCTCGTTCTCACGCATTTTTCGCAGGCAATGCGGCATCCGGAACAGTATAAGGAAAACGCAACGAGCATTTTTCCGAATACCATTATTGGGAAGGATCACATGCACTT
Source organism: Ligilactobacillus sp. LYQ139 (assembly GCF_045033025.1). NCBI lineage: Bacteria > Bacillati > Bacillota > Bacilli > Lactobacillales > Lactobacillaceae > Ligilactobacillus > Ligilactobacillus sp. LYQ139. The sequence goes on along the minus strand of NZ_JBJFZW010000001.1, from coordinate 135,001 downwards.
CGACCTAAACTTTGACCAGGATTTCGCAAAGCCAACAATCATTGAAACCCGGATTGAAGGAGAAGGCGAGGAGTAACACTAGTGAAATGGGGATGAAACAACGTATTGGTAGGAAATAGTTTAGTGGCATTTTATTTGGCGCGATTCTTTATTATGATGATTGTAATCAGATAAAATAGCGGTTGGCTTTAACTATTTCCGCTTTTAGATTTAAAGTATTGTGAAACGGGTGGTTTCACAATGCAGCGATTCCCTGAACAAATACCCCCGGCTATTGTTAGCCGGGGGTGTTTTAGTTTGAAAATTGTTAAGATAATTGGATTGTTGTAATCAGCGCTACCTTACGCTTTAGCGTCTAAGTTTTTGATGTAGTGGTCATGTTTATCCTGACTAAATTCATGCTCTGATTTACCAATGACTAACGTGGCCGTTACGTTACCAATTACGTTAACTACCGTCCGGCCCATATCTACTAGCCGGTCAATTCCCGCAATTAGTGCAACTCCTGCAGCAGGAATCCCCGCCGTGCCTAAGGAAGTCATTAATACGATAAAGGAAGCACCAGGAACGCCCGCCATTCCCTTAGAAGCAACCATCAAAACAACTAGAAGAGTGAGTTGCTGGGTAAGGGATAGGTGAATGTGGTAAGCCTGAGCAATGAAGATCGCTGCTAATGACTGGTACAGTGCGGAACCGTCAAGGTTAAACGTGTATCCGGTTGGAATAACAAACGATGCAATGGATTTGCTGATTCCTAAATCCTGTGTTTTTTGCATGAGTCCGGGGAGGGTTACCTCGGAACTTGCCGTCGTAAACGCTAGGATAAGTTCATTCTTAACGGCTCGTAACTGTTCCGTAATTTTAAAGCCGAACAGGCGGGAAGTGATTCCTAGAACAATAAGAATAAACCCAACCATGACCGCATAGGCCATCGCAATGAATAGAAGGAGGGGCTTTAGGGTCCCAATTCCCATTTCGGCAACGGTGGCTCCCATCAGGCCTGCCACTCCAAACGGTGCGAAGTGCATAATCCAGTTGGCAATCTTAAACATTACAGCGGAAACGGCGTTGAGAAAGTCAATGATGATTTGCCCACGCTCACCAATGGCTGCTGTTCCTAATCCAAAGAACACGCAGAAGAAAATAACGGGAAGCATTTTACCGGTCGACATTGCGGTAAAGATGTTTTTGGGGACAACGGAAAGAAGTAACGCCCCAAAACCACCGGAAGTGGTCTTCGCGGCGTGAACATACTGGGATATATCGGCAGCCTTTAACTTAGAAAGGTCGATCATTGCTCCTAGGTGCGAAATGTTGGAAATGATTAGGCCAATAATAAAGGCAATCGTTGATAGCACCTCGAAGTAAATGATTGTCTTCAAACCGATGCGTCCCAGTTTTTTTATATCACCGAGGTTGGCAATTCCAACGGTTAAGCAGGTAATCACGATGGGAAGAACAATCATGGAGATTAAGTTGATGAAGATCGTGCCTAAACCATTGGCAAACGAGATGAAGGATTTATTTCCGTTGAAAAAGTATCCCAAAAGAATTCCCACAATTAGTCCGATGATAATCTGGAGTCCAAGTGATAAATGATAGTGATGATGTGATGATGACATATAGTTTCCTTCTTTCTCACTTATTTTTAATTACTATATCCGTATAATAAAACAAAAACAGGTTGTTTTTCAACCTATATACGAACTATTGTTGGATATTTTTTTGTCTTATGCGTTAATCATGAACGTTAAATTAAAAATTACCAGCGCAACTAATTAGAGAAAAATGGCAAATACCATTGCTTTTTAATTTAATTCGGTATATTCTATGACTAATCTAATTAGATGCAACTTTAGTATAAACAGGGGTGATTAAATGAAAAGGCGTTTCCTCATTATGTTTAGTGTGTTGACGGCATTAGGATTAGTTCTTGGTGGGTGCCAGTCACATACTAAACGTTCAGCTGACACCCAAACATTAAATTGGGATGAGACGGCTGAAATGCCAACAATGGATTTATCCTTAGCAACTGATACGGTTAGTTTCGATAGTCTAGGGAATACTTTGGAAGGACTGTATCGGATTGGAAAGAATGACAAGATCGAACCAGGCGTTGCAGTTCAGACCACCGTATCACCTGACAAGAAGACGTATACGTTTAAGTTGCGTCATTCGAAATGGTCAAACGGTGATCCGGTAACCGCACACGACTTTGTTTATTCTTGGCGCCGGACGGTTAACCCTAAGACAGCGAGTCAGTATTCATACCTGTTTTCGGGAATTAAAAACGCAGATGCAATTATTAACGGGAAAAAGAAACCCCAAACGCTAGGAATTAAAGCAGAGGGAAATTATAAATTAGTTGTGACACTCAGTAAACCAATTCCATACTTTAAACTGCTAATGGGATTCCCGGTATTCTTTCCGCAAAACCAACGGGTAGTTGAACGCTACGGAAGCAAGTACGGCACGGCTTCAAAGTATATGGTATATAACGGTCCCTTCAAGTTAACTGGTTGGACCGGTTCGAATTTAAGTTGGAAGTTGGTTAAGAACCCCACTTACTGGGATCGAAAACATGTTCGGTTACACAAAATTGTCGTTAATGTAAATAAGAGTACCTCAACGTCTTACAACCTGTATGAAAGTGGGCAACTCGATATGACGCCACTTAGCTCGGTACAAGCCAAGCACCTCCAGGGGAACCCGGATCTTCATGTTTTGCAGGGTGCAACGACAGCATACTTAGAGTTTAATCAAAAGCGCGTACGGGCCCTTCGAAACCCGAATATCCGGAAGGCAATTGCGTTGGCAATTAATCGCCGGCAATTTGTAAAGCAGATTTTGGGCGATGGTTCTATTGAACCTAAAGGATTTGTCAGTGCAGGGCTTGCTAAGTACAACGGAAAAGATTTTGCGGCCCAAGCCGAGGTTCCTCAGGCGGTGGAATACAACCAGCGGTTAGCCCGGCAGTACTGGCGTAAGGGATTAAAGCAGGAAGGAATTAAACACCTAAACTTAGAGCTACTTAGTGATGATACGGACGCCGGAAAGCAATCGACAGACTACCTTCAAAGTCAGCTTGAAATGCACTTACCAGGCTTAAAAGTAACAACAAACAACGTACCTTTTAAAACACGGCTATCGCGGTCTGCTAACGGAAACTTCGACATGGTGATTACGATGTGGGGGGCAGACTTTTCAGACCCGATTACGTTTATGCAGTTATTGACTAGCAACAACCCACAGAACGATGGTAAGTGGAAGAACCCTCAGTATGATAAGGACATTAAGCGTGCACAGGGAGTAGATGCAGGAAACCGTGGCCAACGCTGGCAGGACATGGTGGATGCAGAACGTGTGTTGATGGATTCGGAAGGTATTGCGCCGCTGTACCAGCAGAACCAATCAATTTTACTTAATCCGCGGGTAAAGGGCTTAATCGTTCATCACGATGGAGTGAAATACAATTGGAAGAATACGTACATTGCTAAGTAAGGAGAGAGGTTCATGAAGAAATATCTATTAAAACGAATTTTAGCAATGATAGTGACGTTGTTTTTGATTGCATCAATTACGTTTTTCTTAATGCGGTTGATGCCGGGGACACCATTTACAAACCAGCAGAAGCTGTCTCCTGCTCAGTTGCATATCATGAAGCAACAGTATGGGTTAAATAAGCCGTTATGGGAGCAATATCTGATTTATATGGGAAATTTGCTTCATGGAAACTTGGGAACGTCATTTCAATTTAACAATCAGCCCGTAACCGCGTTAATTGCAAGTCGGATTGGGGCGTCAGCACAATTAGGATTACAAGCAATGATTTTTGGGGTGTTCTTTGGAATTGGAATTGGTGCGATTGCAGCCGTCCACCGGAACGGTTGGGAGGACACAACCGCGACGGTAGTTGCCATTCTTGGAATTTCCGTCCCGAGTTTCGTATTGGCAATCCTATTACAGTATTATGTTGGATTAAAGCTCCATTGGTTACCGGTTGCTGGCTGGGGAAACTTTTCACATACAGTTTTGCCAACAATTGCACTGGGGGTTGGCCCGCTGGCGCAAACGGCCCGGTTTGTTCGGACTAAGATGGTTGATGTTTTAGGATCAGACTATATTCAATTGGCTAAGGCTAAGGGGCTAAGTAAGTATGAAATTGTCTTTAAACATGCCTTACGTAATAGTTTAATTCCGTTAGTCACGTTAATGGGACCGTATGCGGTTGCATTGATGACTGGTTCAATGGTAGTCGAGAACATTTTTTCTGTTCCAGGAATTGGTGAGCAATACGTTAAGTCAATTATTACAAACGATTATCCGACAATCATGGGCGTGACGCTGCTCTTCTCCGTTGGGCTGGTTGTAATTATCTTAATAACTGACTTAATATACGGATTGATCGATCCGCGAATTCGGCTAACGGGAGGCGAGAATAAATGACAGAAAGTAGTCAATTACTAGCAGATGACTTCGAACGGGTATCAACACAAAATCCTGAGCAAACTGAACAGGTAACTGGTAAGTCGCTAACCTTTGCTCAGGATGCATGGCGGCGGTTAAAAGCCAATAAGGGAGCGTTAGTTTCCCTGGTTGTAATTGTGATTATGGCACTAACAGCCTTTGGTTCAAGTCCTTTTATTACCCAGAAAACCCTTGTACATTCTAATGCAACTTATGCAAATCTTCCCGCCAAGGTGCCGGGATGTCCAATCAATGGCTTAAACGGAAAACAAAAGGTTAACGGCCATTGGGTGGATGAATATAAGGCTGCGGGTGTTCCACGGAATAAGTGTTTTGTATTGGGAACTGATAATATGGGACGCTCGTTAGCGCAACGGATTGTTTATGGGACTAAGATTTCACTGATTGTCGCCCTTGTGGCATCGTTTTTTGACGTGATTATTGGGGTGTCATACGGAATTATATCAGGTTGGTGTGGCGGCAAGGTTGACAACGTTATGCAACGAATCATTGAGATTATTTCTGCTGTCCCTAATTTGGTTATTGTGGTGTTGATGTTGGTTGTTCTTAAACCAGGATTAACTTCAATTATTTGTGCAATTGCCATTTCAAGTTGGACGACAATGGCCCGAATGGTTCGGGCTGAAACCTTACAATTGAAGTCGACGGAATACGTACTGGCTGCCCGGACACTGGGCGAGTCTCCGTGGAGAATTGCCTGGCGCCATTTGGTTCCCAACCTACTGAGCATTATTATTATTCAGTTAATGTACACGATTCCAAATGCTATTTTCTTTGAAGCCTTTTTGAGCTTTATTGGAATCGGGATTTCAGCACCAGAAACGTCGTTAGGGGTTTTGTTAAACGAAGGGCAAAAGAATTTTCAGTTCTTACCGTACCAGATGTGGTTCCCGGCAATTGTTCTCTGTGTATTAATGATTGCTTTCAATTTATTAGGTGACGGTTTGCGGGATGCATTTGATCCAAAGACAAAGGAGTAACGCGATGGGAGAAACTATTTTAAATGTTAATAATTTACGAGTCACGTTTCACACCTATTCTGGTGATGTTCAGGCGATTCGAAAAATTAGCTTTCACCTTAATCGCGGGGAGACCTTAGCGATTGTTGGTGAGTCTGGTTCGGGAAAATCAGTGACCGTAAAGGCAATTATGGGATTGTTAGCGCAAAATGCTGAACTAAAGGACGGACAGGTACTTTTCCACGGAAATGATGTGCTTCATATGAAAAAGCATCAACTTGAAGAATTACGAGGAAAAGATATTGCGATGATCGCCCAGGACCCGATGACGTCGTTGGACCCAACGATGCAGGTTGGGAAGCAGGTTGCTGAACCACTGATTAAGCATAAGCACGTTGAAAAAGCAGCGGCATGGCGGGAAGCGGTTCGGTTCTTAAAGCTTGTTGGAATTCCTAATGCTGAAAAACGGGCGCATGATTATCCGCACCAGTTTTCTGGAGGACAGCGGCAACGGATTGTAATTGCGATTGCATTGATTTGCCATCCTGAAATTTTAATTGCAGATGAACCAACGACTGCACTCGATGTGACGGTGCAGGCGCAAATTCTTGATTTAATGCGGACAGTTCAACGGAAATTCGGGACATCAATTATCTTTATTACCCATGATTTAGGGGTTGTTGCGGGAATTGCTGATCGGGTAGCAGTAATGTATGCCGGACAGATTCTCGAGTATGGGACGGTTGATGATATCTTTTATAATCCGCAACACCCATATACATGGGGGTTATTAAATTCAATGCCAACGTTAGCTACTAAGGATCGGTTAGATGCAATTCCGGGGACTCCGCCAAACTTAATTAATCCTCCCGTGGGGGATCCGTTTGCTGCCCGTAACCCGTACGCTTTAAAAATTGATCAGCGGCGGCAACCCCCGTTTTTCAAGGTTTCAGCAACCCATGCTGCGGCAACGTGGCTACTGCATCCTGATGCTCCCCAGGTGACACCGCCGCCAGAGATTCAACGCCGGTGGGCGCAGTTTGCTAAGTTGAATAGTAAGGAGGTTCCTGTTAATGACGCAAAAAATTCTTGAGGTTCAACATTTAAAACGTTACTTTGAAAGGGGCAACGGAAAGGTTGTTCGGGCGGTTGATGACGTCAGTTTTTCTGTATACCAGGGAGAAACGTTTGGGCTTGTTGGGGAGTCTGGCTCTGGTAAAACGACAACGGGACGGAATATTATTCGGTTAGATCACCCTACGGCTGGGCGGATTGTGTTTGATGGGCAAGATATCAGTGAAATTCATGGGCGGAAGGAACAGTTGGCCTTTGCCCAAAAGGCCCAGATGATTTTTCAGGATCCCCAGGCTTCATTGAACCCGCGGATGACTGTAGAAGACATCATTGCAGAGGGGATCGATGTCCATGGCCTTGCCCAAAATAAGGAAGAACGGCATGCAATGGTTGCCCGCTTGCTAAAAACAGTAGGGTTGAATTCAGACCATGCTAGTCGGTATCCGCACGAGTTTTCGGGAGGGCAACGGCAACGGATTGGGATTGCACGTGCTTTAGCAGTTAATCCGCAGTTCATTATTGCTGATGAACCCATTTCTGCGTTGGATGTCTCAATTCAGGCACAGGTTGTTAACTTAATGAAGGATTTACAGCGCAAACGTGGGATTACGTACCTGTTTATTGCCCATGATTTATCCATGGTTAAGTATATTTCTGATCGAATCGGGGTAATGCATCACGGTAAGTTATTAGAGGTTGGTCCGGCAGATGAAGTGTACGAACATCCCCTTCATCCATATACCGAAAGTTTGATTTCGGCGGTTCCGGTTCCTGATCCGCATATTGAGCGGGCACGGCACCGGAAGGATTACGATTCAAGTGTTGAAAAACAGGTGGAGGGGCGGAAGTTACGCGAAATTACTCCCCAACACTTTGTGTGGTGCACTGCTGAAGAGGCGCATGATTACAAGCAGCGATCGGCTGCGGTAACAGCTTAGTAGTTGCGTTTGGGAGTTAAATGTAGCTTATAATGGGACGCCGACAGAATCGCTTCATAATTGTGAAGCGATTCATGGAACGACGTCCCATTTTTAAGCGAGTGATAATGTTTCTTGGTGTACATGATGTTGAAATGGAGACTAATACCGTTCTGGTAAATTGGCCTCCTAATAGGTTATTAAAATAAGCGAAAGCGGATGTTTAATGATAACAATAAAGGGGAAAATTAATAATGAAGAAGGTAATAATTTATAATGGCCTGTCTAATATTATGTTAGAGCTGGTCATGTGGATGATTTATTTAAAACAGATGGGCTGGTCTGTTGGTGAAATTGCACTGTTGGAAAGTGTATTTACCATTTGTCAGTTTCTTTTTGAATTTCCAACGGGGATTATTTCTGATCGGTTAGGTCATAAAAATGCGTTATTGTTGGGGGAAACGTTAAGTATTTTGTATTTAATTACGTATTTCTTCCCGGACCAACATTGGCTATTGTACGTTGGCTTTGTTTTATTTGCTTTGGGGTTAGCGCTTATTTCTGGAACGGACGTTTCCTTGATGTACGAATCAGTGCCGGAGGCTGAGAAAAAGAAATTTTTAAAATATTCCGGTTACTTTAACATGGTAGCAATTTTTGGAATGGCAATTAGTAACGCTTTAGGCGGAGTGATTGCAAAATATTCATGGATGGCTTTATTTACCTGCTGTATTTTAATTCGGGCGTTAGCTTTCTTTACGGCCTTAAGCATTAATCCCGCTGATTTTGGTGGTGATGAAGTGGAAGACTTACAGTCGTTTAAGCAGATTTGGCACCGGTTCGGGGTGTTTGTGCGCGAAAGCCAAGCATTTCGGTGGGTGATTCTGTTAATGTGTACTTCATCAGCAGCCGTTACGATTAGTCATCAATACGGGCCATTAATGCTGACTAAGGGAGGCCTTTCCGTTGCCCAAGCAGGGTTTATTTTCGGATTGATGGCATTGATTGCAGGACTTATTTTGGCTTTTCTCTATAAAATAACAAAGATTATTAAACCGCTAGTTTTATCGTTTGTATTGCAATTAGGATGTCTAGTATGCTTTGGAAGCTTTCTTTGGCACCAGTTATCGTTTGTGTTAATCGGATTGATGTTTATTAACATTGCTTTTGAACTGTGGAATGCAATTTTTGAAGCGGAAATTCAGCGAATGTCTTACGAAGGAATCCGAGCTACCGCAATGTCCGTTATCTATTTTGGTGAATCCTTGTTAATGACGGTTGGTTCATGGACGATTAGTTTATTTAGTCGAACTTATAGTTTGACAAGTATTGTGGGTATTTTAGGAAGCATTTTATTTTTAATTGCATTATTTGGCTTAATCGGATACGCACGGATTACTTCTAGGAAATATGAAGGTGATTAATTAGAAACGGGTAAATTAGAATAATTTAAAAATATCGGTTAGTATATTTAATTACTGCGGCAGAATTGGTTAACATAAAAACAGATAATAAAAGCGACGGAATACAAATGTAGTATTCCGTTTTTGTTGTCAATTTAATGATGAATTGCATTTTAGTGATAAAAGAGTAAAATAAGTCTATGTGTCGATGAGTAAATGACAAGTAAATTATAATAAAGGACTGATGATTATGGACACATTATCAGCGGATAGCGAAGCGGCCTGGTCTGGCCGGGCAAAACGCAATGTATGGCTCTATGTTTGGATTTACGGGTTATTAGGAGCCGTTACGGGGATTACAAACTACGCACTGATGTCGTATTACCAAATTGTGGCTCCCCAGTTAGTGAAGGGGTTTAACCTGTACAGTTCAATTGGAACGTTAATCCTTTCATTACTAATTGCCCTAATTCACCGGACAGGGTTTAAGAAGATTATGTTAATCGCGCCGCCAATTACGGTTGCTGCACTAGTAGTTACCGTAATAACAAATAATGTGCCGTTGATTATCATTATGTGTGTTGCTTCAACCATTACGATTGGGATTTATGATTACCTGTACCCAATTATGTTTGCGGTATACATTCCGCGGAAAAAGCAGACCAAATGGATGACGTACATACTGGTGGATAACCTGGTATGTCAGACGGTATTGACGTTCCTCGGCGGAAAGCTGGTGGTGTACTTTTTTGCACTGCTGCAACATATTTCCTACGGAAAAGCATCAGCCTTATCAGCTCACCAGGAAGCCATGCATGGTGTAATGCTAGCGAACTACACAACTGCTTACCGGTGGGTGATTGTAATTGCAGCGGTCCTTGCAGGATTAGCATTTATTTTCGCGCTATTCTTCCGGGAGAAGCCAAGTGACTACCGTGAAACCCCTGTTGAACGGGAACGGGACGAAGCAGCTCAGCGTCCAAGTAACTTTAAGCAGTTAATGACTAAGACGGTATTGATATGGGTATTATACCTGGTGCTTGTACGGTTTGGGGCGTTATTGGTAACACCGTACTTCCCGATTTACCTGAACAATTACCTGCACATGCCACGGGGGGTAGCTGCCACGGTTAATACGTTCCAGAACGCTGCCATGTTCTTGGGTTACTTGTTAGCGCCATTCCTGGAAAAGAAACTAGGATCAATTGTTTCAATGGCAGCGGCAGGAATTACCGTTGCTCCGATGATGATTCTAATGGCCAATGGGCGCGCCTTAGGAACCGGAACGGTCGCCGTTGTTATTGTTGGCGTGGTTTTGTTCTTGCGGTCAGGTATTGCGAACGCAACGGCACCAATCCAGCAGTCATTGCAGATGGCGATGGTGTCAAAGGATTTACGGCCAGCCTTTAGTTCGGTTGTGTCGTTGGTTAACTCATTGATGGGAGTTGTTTCCGGACTATTCTGTACGTTCTTCCTCTTTAAGTCATTATCCGGATATGCAACTGCATACTACATTGCGGGCGCACTGTACGTTGTTGCAGCGGTCTTCATCCTAATCTTCTTCAAGAAGAAGTACAACCGGATTATGGATGAAGTACCAACGCAAGCGAAAAGCGATGCGGTAGTAGCTGAAAAGGAAGACGGCGAAGAGTAGGAACCAAGGTTAGTTTTGAATTAAATGAATTTGATTAGGCGGTGACGATAAACGACACCGCTTAATTTGAAGCTGCATTTGAAAACGCTTTATTATACAATGAAACTGAAAGGAGCGGTGGACATGAAAAAGATTATTAATGATCCAGCAAATGTTGTGCCGGAAATGCTGCGGGGAATGGTGGGAGCATATCCGCAATATATCAAACAGATCCCCGAAATGATGGCCGTTGTCCGGAGTGATGAACAATCGATGGTCGGGAAGGTTGGCATCGTAAGCGGTGGTGGAAGTGGTCATGAACCCGCTCACGCTGGTTACGTTGGAAAAGGTATGTTGAGTGCGGCAGTAGCGGGACAGGTCTTTACGTCGCCTACTCCCGACCAGATTTACGCAGCCATTCAAGCAGCCAATCACGGGAAGGGAGTGTTTTTGGTAATTAAGAACTACTCCGGTGATGTAATGAACTTTGAGATGGCACAGGATATGGCAGCAATGGATGATATTCCGGTTAAATCTATCGTCATTGACGATGATATTGCCGTTGAAAACAGCCTGTATACTCAAGGTCGCCGGGGCGTCGCTGGAACGGTTTTGATGCACAAAATTTTAGGAGCGGCTGCGGATCAAGGAGCGAGCCTTGATGAAATTGAGCAGCTTGCCCAGCGAGTCCTTCCGCACATTAACACCATTGCGGTGGCCCTATCCGCGGCGACCGTTCCCGAAGTGGGTAAGCCGGGATTCGAACTTGCTGCCGATGAGATTGAGTACGGAGTGGGGATTCACAGTGAACCAGGATACCGGCGGGAAAAGATTAAGCCGTCCAAGGAGCTGGTTGCCGAACTCCTTGGTAAAATTGATGACAACCTGCATCTCGATGCGCAAAAGGACTATGCGGTGCTCGTTAACGGTATGGGAGCCACGCCGCTAATGGAGCAGTATATCTTTAGTAACGATTTGCTGACGCAGTTAGCGAACAAGAAAATTAAACCAGCGTTTATGAAGGTTGGAAATTATATGACGTCAATTGACATGGCAGGGATTTCCCTGACCATCATGGAAGTGGCGGATAAAAAGTGGCTGGAGTACCTGAATTATCCGGTTGCAACGATTGCATGGTAGGAGGGAAATTATGAAACTAACGGTTGAAAAGGACGTTCAGTGGATGACAAATTTTGCACAACTTATTACGGCGCATAAACAAGAACTGAATGACCTTGATGATGCGATTGGCGATGGTGATCACGGAAGTAACATGGTGCGGGGGATGGATGCGGTCATGGCTGCTCTTGAACCATCACCAGTGACCCTTACTGAAGCCCTAAAGAAAACGGCTATGGCATTAATTAGTAAGGTTGGTGGGGCGGCGGGACCGTTATACGGCACGGCCTTCTTAGAAATGGCGAAGAAGAGTGCGGTAACGAACGATGCGGGCGAACTGCTTGCTGCCGCGGCTGCCGGGGTAATGAAACGGGGTGGTGCCCACCCCGGCGATAAAACGATGGTTGATGTCTGGCAGGTGGTAGTTCCTCAGATTCAGGATGATACTTTTACGGAAGAAGCTATCCAAACGGCGGTTGAACACACTCGCGATCTCGTTGCGCACAAGGGCCGGGCTTCTTATCTTGGTGAACGGGCGAAGGGTCACCTTGATCCCGGGGCGGTTTCCACCGGATACCTGCTTACTGCTTTATTAGACGTGGGGGTGGAATAATGCTTGGAATTACCGTTGTGTCCCACGTGCCAGAAATTGCCGCGGGTGTCGTTCAGTTGCTCAAACAAGTCGCGGGAGAAACCCCCATTACGTTTGCGGGGGGAACCGATGATGGCCGGATTGGTACTAGTATGGAAAAAATCACCGCTGCCTTTGCGGATAACCCGGCGGATACAATCCTGGCTTTTTACGACCTTGGCAGTGCTAAGATGAACTTGGAAATGGCGAGCGAACTCACCGATAAGGAAATTCATATCTATAATGTTCCGTTGATTGAAGGCGCGTACGTTGCAGCGTCGCTCATTCCGACGGGAGTAACACGTTTGCAGGTTGAGGAGCAGTTGGCACCACTAATGGTGAAAGGTTGATTTTTACCGTGAATTGGGGAATGTAAGTTTCTAGTACGGGAAAAATTCACTAATAAGGTGATGAGAGCGTCCATTATGCGGTGGATGTCTCCTGTTTAGCTGGTGGTTTTTGTGTTTGGTGGGGGGATGAACCCATCATGATTGGAATTACGAAGATTTAGTTAAAGTGTATTTACACGTCTAATTTAAGGAAAAGGTTGGGAAAAAGGTCCCGATCTTTTTGTTTCTTCCGGGCAATCGGGTGTTCCCTCCTGGTTTGTTACCGCTTTTATATGGTCGGGGAATTGAAAATAGCAATTTTAATAGAATAATTATAAAATAGGATTGGTTATTTTACTGATTAAGGGGTGGTGCAACGATGAACCACGGTAAACGGATCGGGTTGCTTGGACTTGTTATGGTAATGATAATTGGCATGGTAGGAGGAGCACGGTTAGCGTACGCTTCCAAAACGAGGAAAAAACAACCTCAGGTGGTAACGTTGTTCGTGCACGGCTATGGGAGTAGTGCGCACGCGGAACAGCATATGGTGCAGGCTGCTGAACGCGCTGGGGTGACTCATACGGTGGTGCGCGCCGATGTTAGTACTCGCGGGAAGGTGCGTTTGTCGCGGACGTTTAACCGGCAGGCTAAGAATCCCATCGTAGAAGTGCAATTTGCGGCTAACCGGGAATCCCAATCAACCCAAAACGCGGCATGGTTGCACCGAATTATCGTCCAACTTCAACGGGACGATCACGTTCAGCGGATTAACTTCGTGGGCCATTCAAAGGGAAACGTTGATATTATGACCTACCTGTTACGGTACGGGAGTGATCCTAACCTGCCGCGGGTAGAAAAGCAGGTGGCAATTGCCGGACCGTTTAACGGGGTACTTCGGATGGCCGGAAGTAATTCTGCGTTAACCAAGGAGGGCGTACCAACCCATCCAACCGCTACATATCAACGAATTGCGCAACTTCGGCGAACCTATCCGCAGGGAATCCGGGTGCTGAATATTTACGGCAACATTAACGGAACAAATGCAGACGGGACGGTCGGGAATAATTCTTCCCGCGCAATGCGGTCCCTTACGGTGCGGGCTAAATCGTACCGTACGGTCATGATTTCGGGATGGAAGGCTCAGCATAGTCGATTGCACGCCAATCACCAAGTTGACCAGTTATTGATTCATTTTCTGTGGCAAAGATAAGATTAAGGAGGTGCGGTGATGCCAGAATTAACGGTAATTATGCCTGTTTATAACGTGGCGGCGTACCTTAAGCAAACCCTGGCAAGCTTGCAGCAGCAAACGATGTCTGAATTTAAGGTCATCATTGTAAATGACGGCTCAACGGACGAAACAGGTGCAATTGCAAAGGCAGTATGCGCGCGAGATTCCCGCTTTACGCTGGTAACTACCCCGCATAGGTCGGCTGCGCATGCCAAAAACGTGGGGGTCCAACGGGTGACGACGCCGTACGTTACGTTTGTTGACGGGGATGACGTCCTTGATCCGACGGCGTTTGCGGGGTTAGTCCCGCTTTTAAAACAAATGCCGGATTTAATTATCAGTGACATTGCGTTTGATGGTCCGGGCAACCAAGAACGCCAGTCGCACTTAAACCTGCCACCGAAGATGGACCAAGCGGCGTTCATTGCTGCTTTTCCCCAATTATATGCTGCTGACGGGATGTTTTATAACTGTAATAAGGTATACCGGCAGACGTTATTACAACCGCTTACTTTTCAGAATTTACCGGTGGGCGAAGATACGGTTTTAAATTACCAGTATTTCTATCAGTGTTCGGTGGTCCTTACTAGTCCAAGTGCGTACTACCATTATCAGCAACGGGTTGGTTCGGCGGTTAATCACTATGATGAACACCGGCTGGCTGTTCGGGCAACTGAAACGGCAGCACTTTGTTCCTTATTGAATCAATGGCACAGTCCGGCGACTGCCACGCTAATCACTGCGGACTGGTTAAAAACCCTGACGTTATGTCGCAAAAATATTTACTTTTCCCGCCCAGACGGAACAAGGTTATCGCCGCCAACACGACTTAAGCAGTTACATGAGGTGCTGGTGGAGTGCTTACGGCATATTGACGAACAACAGTGTTCGTCTTCTCAACGCCATCAGATTGAACAGTACCGGCAATTATTACAGGATCCGGCGGCGTTACGACAAGCGGATAAGCAATGGTTTACCCAGAATAACGATATTATGTTTTAGAAAAGCAAAGAAAATAAGGATGGTTTAAAACAAACAACGGGCGTGGTGGAAGAAGCCCGCCATACGGATCACGGGAGATAGGGTCGAATGACTAGTACCAATCTTTTGTGATCGTTTTTTGTACTGAATTATGCGAAAAAGTAAGGAGGCCGTAGCTCTCACCACGACCTCCAATTGGGTTATTTAATTATCATACGCAACGTGCTCAATTTGGCTAGGGCGGATAATCCGCTTAACTTTTTCCCCGGGGACGGTCAGAACCAACGCATCAGTGGCGTTTAGCCAATTAAGAATGCCGTGGAGTGGAGCTTCACCCGTTGTGAGGGTCACGGTGACGGGTGTTTGACCGTCAACCAACTGACTAAGTGGCGTGGTTTCAGTGGTAACCTGACGCTGAACCGCCGCTTCCGGCGAAAAGAAATACTCGAACTGCGAGTTTAACTGGTGTAAAAAGGTCGCAATCGACTTACGCGTTAACATGAACTTATCCCCCTTCTTAACAAGATGATGACTTTATTATACAAACGAGCGTTCGAAATCGCAACAGAAAATTACGATTAAGTTACAAAACATTGACAGTTTGTAACCTAACCCTTGTCAGAATGGGGCATTCCGCCGTATGATGGTTACAATAAGTTTGATTAAGGGTGAGAAGAGGAAGTATGGCGAAAAGAGGAATGTTGATCGTTTTATCCGGGCCGTCGGGTGTCGGCAAGGGGACGGTTCGGAAGCGGATCTTCGAACAGGACGATAATAAGTTTGATTATTCTGTTTCAATGACTACCCGGAAAATGCGCCCGGGGGAAGTCAACGGGAAGGACTACTACTTCGTTTCGAAGGAGGAGTTTGAGCAGGAAATTGCAAACGGGGGCATGCTGGAGTATGCCCAGTACGTCGATAACTACTACGGTACGCCGTTGAAGTACGTTAACGAAAAATTGGATAGCGGAAAGGATGTTTTCCTTGAAATCGAGGTTAAAGGCGCGATGCAGGTGCGAAAGAAGTGTCCGGCTGGACTCTTTATCTTCCTGACACCGCCGGATTTGATGGAGCTCCGGCAGCGGATTATTAACCGGGGTACTGATGACATGGCGACGATTGATAAGCGCATGAACAAGGCCAAGGGTGAAATTGAAATGATGCAGAATTACGACTACGCCGTTGTGAACGATGAGGTTGATAAGGCTGCGGAAAAGATCAAAACCATTATTCGGGCAGAACGGTGGCGGGTGAAGCGCTTCTTACCTGATTACAAGAAACACTTAGGAGATGAACTCAAATGATTTTATACCCATCAGTTGATAAGTTATTAGAGAAGGTTGACTCCCGGTATTCACTGGTGATGCTGGCTGCTAAACGGGCTCACGAACTCGATCTAGGAGCTTTACCACTGTTAAGTAAGTATAATTCAAGTAAGAACGTGGGGCGGGCCCTGGAAGAAATCGCGGCTGGTAAGCTGAAGATTAAGGGTGCTGACCAGGAAAAGTAGGCAGTGATGAACCGGGTGACCGGTTCTTTTTTTTACCCGTAAATCTTGCTAAAATGAAGGCATAATTAACGCAATTATTTAAGGAGGAAAGGAGCATGTCAAAGCACATTGTAGTAGCAGTCACCGGCGGAATTGCGGCGTACAAGGCAGCTACCGTGGTGCGTACCCTAATAAAGGATGGTTGGGATGTGCGGGTAATGATGACCAACCAAGCGACCAAATTTGTTACGCCCCTGACGTTTACTACGCTAACGGGCCATGCAGTGGTAACTACTTTGGGTCCGGCTAATCAGCCCCTCGCACACGTTGAACTTGCACGGTGGGCGGATGCAATGGTCGTGGTTCCAGCAACGGCAAATGTTCTGAGTAAGGTTGCCCTGGGAATCGCGGATGATGTAGTGACAACAACCCTGTGTGCGGCTGTTTGTCCCCGGCTCTTTATCCCCGCAATGAACGATCAAATGTATGCTAATCCAGCGGTTCAGCGCAACATTACCCGGTTACGGGCGGACGGGGCTCGGGTGATGGAGCCTGCTACGGGGATGCTTGCTGAGGGCTATGCTGGAAAGGGGCGCTTACCCGCACCCGCGGAAATTAGCACGTGGCTTTACCAACAACTCGTTCCTGGCACGGCACTTGCCGGGAAGCATGTCCTGGTAACTGCTGGTCCGACCCGGGAGTATCTTGATCCGATACGGTACATTACTAACCCTTCAAGTGGGCGGATGGGGTATGCGCTAGCAGCCGCGGCCCGCAATCAGGGGGCGGAAGTCACGCTGGTTAGCGGACCGACTGCGCTGCCTCCGGTTCCGGGGGTTACCTTGGTTGCGGTTCAGACAAGTGCGGAAATGGCGCAGGCCGTTTTTGCCCGCCAGACCCAGGCAGACATAATTATTGCCGCTGCAGCGGTCGCGGACTACGGCGTTGAACATCCTGCGCCCCAAAAAATCAAGAAGAATGGCGCTGAGTTAACCCTCCATTTGCACCAGACGAAAGATATTATTGCAACGGTGGCGCAAAACAAACGGCCAGACCAGTATGTGGTGGGCTTTGCAGCGGAAACCACGGCGGTGGCAGAACATGCCCGTGCCAAACTTCAAAGTAAGCAGCTTGATATGGTAGTGGCAAATGATGTGGGGAAGCAAGCGATCGGGTTTGGGAGCCGGGAAAATGCGGTGACCATTTTTACTCCTGAAGAGACGCCCCAGGCAGTTGCGCAGGCTTCAAAGCAAACGATCGCGGCAACAATTATTCAGGCCATTGCACGGCATTTAGGGCAGGTGAGTGACCATCAGTAAGTACGTTGGGGTGATTGTCGATGTTGCAACTCAGCAAACTAACCGGCCGTATACGTACCGGGTACCCGAAGAATTGACGACTGTTGTTGCTCCGGGGATACGGGTGGAGGTGCCGTTTGGCAAGCGGCAAGTCCAGGGCTTTATCGTTGAAACGGGAGATCAAGCCCCAGAGGGGGTGCAACTCCGTGCCCTCACGCGGTTAGTTGATGTTAGTCCTGTTCTGGGAGAAGAACAGCTCCGCCTTGCTGACTGGTTAGTTGCACGGACGTTTGCCTTTAAGATTAGTTGCTTGCAGGCTATGTTACCGGCTGCCATGCGCGCCCAGTACCAGAAAATAATTACGCTTATTGCGCCGGAGAAAGTGCCGGCAAGCGTGCGGGCTTTATTCGGGAAGGAAAAGGAGATAGCGTTTGATGATGACCGCCTTACCCCGGCGATGATGCGGACGATTGTTGAGTTGCAGCGAGTCGGGGTTGTCAAGGTTGATTACCATGTGATTGAGCGTGGGCACAAGAAGACCGTTTCGCAGGTTGTACCGTGCAAAACAACTGCGGAATACCGCGAATTAGCAACGCACGTCCGGGCCAACGCTGTTCGTCAGCGGGAATTACTCAAACGCTTAGCACACCTTGACGCACCGGTTCTTCAGGCGGAGTTTCTACGGGGGACGAACTTAACAACTAGTCACCTGCGGACCGCTGAACAACAGGGGTGGCTTGTTCGTAAGCAGGTTGAGCAGTACCGTGATCCGTTTAATGCGCCGGTAAAGAAAACAAGGATGCCCCACCTGACTCCGGACCAAGAAAGGGCCGTTGCGGCAATTACCGCTGCGGAAGAGGACAAGACGCCAACGCCTTTTTTACTTGAAGGGGTGACGGGAAGCGGGAAGACGGAGGTTTATCTCCGGACAATTGCCGCTGCTCTTCAGCACCAGCGAACCGCATTAATGCTCGTTCCAGAAATTGCACTGACCCCGCAAATGGTAAACCGGGTTCGCAGCCGGTTTGGGCACCAAGTGGCGGTGTTACACAGTGGGTTGTCAGTGGGCGAGAAGTATGATGAGTGGCGGCGAATCGCCCGGGGAGAGGCTAAGGTTGTTGTAGGCGCCCGGTCAGCTGTTTTTGCCCCATTGAAAAACATTGGCGTCATTGTCATTGATGAAGAACACGAAGGAAGTTATAAACAGGATAGTATGCCCCGGTACCATGCCCGGGACGTTGCTTTGTGGCGAGCGCGGTATCACCAGTGTCCCGTCGTGCTTGGGAGCGCAACACCGGCACTTGAATCCCGGGCCCGGGCACAAAAGGGTGTTTATCAGTGGCTGCGGCTACCGCACCGGATTAACGGTCAGGCTTTGCCCCGTGTGGAGCTCGTTGATATGCGGCACGTGCTGGGGAAAACGCAGGTGGCGGATTTTTCGCCACAACTGGTTACGGCTCTCCGGGAGCGTCTTGCGCGCAACGAACAGGTTGTGCTAATGCTCAACCGGCGCGGGTACGCCGCGTTTGCGATGTGTCGCGAATGTGGGTTCGTTGTTCAGTGCCCGAATTGCGATATTTCATTAACGTTTCACCGCGACCGGCGGCGGATGCAGTGTCACTACTGTGGGCACGAACAACCGGTTCCCCGAAAATGCCCGCAGTGTGGGAGTCGCTACATTGGGTTTTACGGGACCGGAACGCAAAAGGTTGCCGAAGAGTTACACCAGTTAGTTCCCGCAGCGCGGGTTTTACGAATGGACGTTGATACGACCAGGCGAAAGGGCGCGCATGAGCGAATCTTAACGCAGTTTGGCAATCACGATGCGGATATTCTTTTGGGAACGCAGATGATTGCCAAGGGACTTGATTTTCCCGATGTTACCTTAGTGGGCGTCTTAAACGCAGATACGGGGTTAAGTTTACCCGATTTTCGGGCAAGTGAACGGACGTTTCAGTTGCTTACCCAGGTGAGTGGCCGGGCTGGTCGGGCACAAAAGGCCGGCGAAGTCATTATTCAAACGTTTAATCCGGACCACTACGCAATCCAAATGGCGGGTAAGCAGGATTATGAGGGCTTTTTTGTGCGGGAAATGCAGGTGCGGCACCAAAACGATTACCCGCCGTACTTCTACACAATTCAGCTGACAGCAAGCGGGCCGCAGGAAGCACAAGTGTTGCAGGTTCTTACGAAGATTCGGGCAGCATTAGCGCGAATTTTGTCACCGCAAGCACGGTTACTCGGTCCCACCCCGCAGATGGTAACGCGGGTAAATAATCGGTATTATTACCAATTAATTATTAAGTACAAACAAGAACCCCAGTTGCAGGCGGACCTCCGAGAACTTGTTTTGCGCACCCAACGGCTTAGTCGGCAGCACATTCAGTTAATCATTGACCGTGATCCGCAGGGGTTTTAGGGGAAGGAGTTAGCAATGACATCAGTAGTATTTATGGGAACGCCGCAGTTTGCCGCTTCGATTTTAACGGCGGTAATTGACGCGGGATATGACCTTCTGGCGGTTGTTACCCAACCAGACCGGCGGGTGGGACGGAAGCGACAACTTGTTGCTTCGCCCGTTAAACAAGTTGCCCTTGGGCACAACTTAAAGGTGCTTCAACCAGAAAAAATTAGTGGGAGTGCGGCCATGGAAGAAATTATTGCCATGCAGCCTGATTTCATTATTACCGCGGCGTACGGCCAATTTTTACCGGAAAAACTGCTCCGGGCGGCAAAGGTAGCGGCCGTTAACGTTCATGGGTCATTGCTTCCCCGGTACCGCGGGGGAGCGCCGGTGCAGTATGCTATCATGAACGGAGATGAGCAAACGGGAGTTACCATCATGTATATGGTGAAGGCTATGGATGCGGGGGACATTCTTGCGCAAGAGTCGTTGCCAATCGGACCTAACGATGACACGGGGACGATTTTTACGCGGATGAGTGGCGTGGGGGCGACGCTTCTGCTCCAGACGCTTCCCCGCCTGATTAAGGGGCAGGTTAACCCGGTTCCGCAGGACGAATCGCAGGTTGTCTTTTCTCCAACAATTAGGCCTGAACAGGAGCAGCTGTCGCTTGCGCTGACCGCATCGCAGGTTGATTGGCGTGTGCGGGCTTTGCGGCCTCAGCCGGGGGCATATTTTGCGCATATGAACGGGAAGCGAACAAAGCTTTGGCGGGTAACTCCCCTAAGTGAGGTGACAACTGCTCCAAGTGGGACCGTCACTATCCGGACAAAGCACCGGCTTGTCCTTGCGGCCGCTGAAGGGACCCAGTACGAAGTGAACGAACTGCAACCGGCAGGCAAGGCCCGAATGGATATTACGGCTTATCTGAACGGGGGCGGCCAACAGATTAAGGAAGGAATGCAGGTAATTACCGATGCAGATTAATGAAACACCGCGGAACCTTGTGGTTGATATGCTTGACCGGGTAATGCGGCAGCACGCCTATTCAAATCTCACCTTAAACCAGGTCCTCAGCCATCACCCTCTTACTCAAAAGGATCAACGGTTGTTAACGCAGCTTTTTAACGGGGTATTACAGCACCGGTTAACGCTGGAATATTGGTTAACCCCGTTTATTCGGGGAAAGCAGCTAGTTCCCTGGGTTAATGAGCTGTTGTTAAGTGCCCTGTACCAGATGCACTACCTTGATCGGATTCCTGACCGGGCGGTGTTTAGCGAAACGATTGAGATTGCTAAGCGGCGTGGTCATGCGGGAATCCGCCGGTTTGTAACTGGGGTTCTCCACGCCGTTCAGCGCCAGGGAGTCCGACCGCTCAGTGTAATTGCTGATCCGGTAAAAAAGCTTAGCATCACGGCAAGCGTTCCGCAGTGGCTCGTACAGCAGCTGGTTGCGGAACACGGGTTCTCCCGAATAGAGCGGATGTTGGCAACAATTAACGACCCCCCGGTGCAGAGTGTACGAGTGGTTCATCCGGCTACGCGCGTCCGGGTCGTTGAGGCGCTGCGACGTGCGGGGTTAGCGGTAACCCCAAGTCCCATTACACCAGTAGGGCTACGGGTGACAGGGGGGTTTGTTCCGGCAACCGCGGCTTTTAAACAGGGATTGATTACCGTTCAGGATGAAAGTGCACAGCTCGCGGTGGATGCCCTCATGGTTCGTCCAGCGGATCAAGTGCTAGATGCGTGTGCGGCCCCGGGCGGGAAAACAACCCAAATTGCCGGGAAGTTAACTACCGGAAGAGTTACGGCCCTTGATCTGCATGCCCATAAGATAAAGTTAATTAAGCAGAATGCTACCCGGTGTGGGGTGGCCGCACGGGTTAACGCCCGTCAATTAGATGCGCGGCGAGCAGCCGCCACCTTTACTCCTGGTTGTTTTGACCGGATTTTGGTGGATGCGCCGTGTTCGGGGATTGGATTACTCCGGCGTAAACCCGAAATTCGGTACATGAAAACGGCGGCGGATTCTAAGCAGTTGCACGCTATTCAAGGAGCAATTCTTGACGCTGTCGCTCCCACGTTGCGGGTTGGCGGCCGGTTAGTATACAGTACCTGCACCATCTTGCAGCAGGAAAACGAGAAAACGGTGACGGCTTTCCTTGCCCGCCATCCCGAGTATACCCTTGAGCGAGTACAAACGACCAAGGGGATTAAGACCGACCGGGAAACGGATTCTTTAACCATTTACCCGGATGATTTCATGACGGACGGGTTCTTCATTGCAGCTCTCCGGCGCATTAAGTAGGAGGTGGTTTTAGTGGATGTGGATTATGAAACGATTACCGGGAGGGTACGGCAGCATAACGAAGATGCCGTGCAGCTTGTTACTAATCAGGGCGGTGTGACCGCAGCAATCGTTGCTGATGGGCTTGGAGGACATCAGGGGGGGGAAATTGCGTCTAAGATGGCGGTTTCTAGCCTTGGGTTTCAGTTTCAGCAAACAACTCTCACCACCCCTAGTGCCATCGAACCATGGCTTCAGCAAGTAATTCCCCAGGAAAATAGCGCTATTATTGAGCGGTCGCGGGAATACCCTGACCTTGCAGGGATGGGGACGACCCTGGTGTGTGCCTTTATTTTTCCACGGGATTTTGTGGTTGCCCATGTTGGGGACAGCAGGGCGTACGTTTTTCGAAAGGGACGGCTACAACAACTTACCACTGATCATTCCCTGGTTAATGAATTATTAGCAGCGGGGGAATTGCAACCAGAAGAAGTGGCGACGTTTCCCCATAAGAACGTTATTACCCGAACCTTAGGAATTTCGGACCAGGTTAAAGCGGACGTCGCAACGTTTCCGTTTCTTCATGAAGATCAGCTGCTTTTGTGTACGGATGGTCTTTATAAGTTGGTGGACCAGTCTACGATGGAGCAACTGTTGACAACGGCGCCAACGGTTACGGCGGCGGTTCACCGGCTGGTAGAAGCGGCTAACGTTGCGGGGGGAACTGATAATATTACGGCGCTTGTGGTTAAGAATGAAGGAGGCGAGTAGGATGAAGATCGGCTACATCTTAAACGAACGGTACCAGATCAATGCGCTCATTGGCGAAGGCGGCATGGCCAACGTTTACCGCGCGCGGGATTTGATCCTTAATCGGGACGTAAGCGTGAAGCTATTACGCTTGGATCTCCGGGATAATCCGGACGCAATGCGGCGGTTTCAGCGTGAAGCGTACGCCTTAACTGAACTTACGAACCCCCACATTGTAACCATCTATGATTACGGGGAAGAAGGGGGCATGCAGTACCTTGTGACCGAGTATGTTGCAGGGACTGATTTGCGGACATATATTAACCAGCACTTCCCGTTCCGGTACACGGAAGTGATCCGGATTATGGACCAGATTCTGGACGCGATGGCGGCAGCCCACGCGCACAATATTATCCACCGGGATTTAAAACCGCAAAACATTTTGATTGATAATCAGGGGAATGTAAAGGTGACGGATTTTGGCATTGCACTTGCTGACACCATGACACGCACTAACGCCATGGTAGGGTCGGTCCACTACATTTCACCAGAACAAGCCCGGGGCGGAGCGGTAACGGCGCAGTCTGATATTTATTCCCTGGGGATTATCCTGTTTGTGTTGCTAACCAATACGTTGCCGTACAACGGGGATACTCCCGTCGCAATTGCCCTTAAGCACAGTAAAGAAGCAATGCCGTCCGTACGAAAGTATGATGTGGGAATCCCCCAATCATTAGAAAACGTGGTTTTACACGCCACGGCTAAGAAACGACCGGATCGTTACCCGACGGTGGTCGCAATGAAGAAGGACTTGGATTCTGCCCTGTCATTTGAGCGGCAAGGAGAGGTACGCTGGGAACCGCGCTCCTATGTAAACGAAGAAACAAAGGTATTACCAACGTTAAATACGGCGGCACCGGCACCGGCGGTAGAAGCCCAGCCCAACACGCCAACAGAGCGACCAGTTTCTTCAAAAAAAGACAAGGTTCCCGTTTCTCATAAGGCAAACCACCGGCGTCACCATCCCCGGCGATGGCGGTGGGCCATTGCAGGCGTTGGGGTTATTCTGCTTGGAATTTTAGGTGGCGGCGCTGTGTGGGCGTTAGTTCCCCAGCAGGTTCCGGCAGTTGCCGGCATGACAGTTGCAACTGCCCGAACTGCGTTGCAGGAAAAACATCTCCGCGTTGCGGGAGTGACAAAGCAATATAATTCCCATTACTTAGCTGGCCAGGTAATTACGACGACCCCCGGTCAGGGGAAGAAGGTTCGCCGGAATGGCGCCGTGAGGTTAGTTGTTTCCCAGGGAGCGGACCGCAAACGGTTCGGCGATTATCAGGGGCAGTCGTTTAACCAGGTTAAACGGCGTTTGGAGCACCAGGGAATGACGGTGCTCCGTCAAAACGTGTACGTTCCTGGGATGACGGCGGGCCAAATTATGGATCAGAGTATTGCCCCGGGGGAGCGCGTTGTTCCTCAGCAGACAACGGTGACGTTGACCGTTAATACCGGCCAACAGTTGTTTCACGTTAAGAACGTGACGGGATGGTCACTTAAACACCTGAAACGGTATGCAACGGAGGAGAGTTTGCGGCTGGTGATTATTAATAAATCAACCAGCGATTACCCGAATAATACGGTAATTAGTCAACAACCGGCTCCTCGGGTATACGTGCGGCACGGGGCTGTGCTGCGGGTTGTTGTTGCGGTTAAGCCGGGAAGCATGACGCAGACGACAACGGAAGTCCCGGTCAGCAATCCCGGGACTTTAAGGAGGAACTAAATGGAAGGACAGGTGCGGCAATCGTTAAGTGGCTACTATGACGTGGAAAGCGGCGGGCACATGTATCGAACCAGGGCCCGCGGGAAACTCCGGCAAAAACGCTGTGCTCCTCTGGTAGGTGACCGGGTTGAGTTTAAGGTTGATAAGGGGACGGAGTACGGTTACCTCTTGCGGGTGTTTCCCCGGAAGAACGAATTGGTGCGGCCACCAGTAGCGAATATTGATTGCGCCATCGTGGTCACAGCCGCAGTGGAGCCCGCCTTTAACCAAAACCTACTGGACCGGCAGCTGATTATGCTGACGGCCCAACAAATTACACCGGTACTATACTTTTCGAAGGGGGATTTAATGCTTCCCGAGCAGCGAATTAAACTGGCGGAAAAGGTCGCGTATTACCAGCAATTTTACCGGTGTTTTTTCCCGGCAAAAATGGATGACCAGGACACGCTTACGGCGTTGCGCGGAACCCTCACGAACCAGGTAGCGGTGGTAATGGGGCAAACCGGTGCGGGAAAATCAACGCTCCTCAACCAGTTAGCGCCCGAATTAGCTTTGGAAACGGGAACCGTATCTAAGGCGCTTTCCCGGGGAAAACACACGACACGGCGGGTGACACTTCTTTCCGTTGGTACCGCGTTAATCGCTGATACACCAGGATTCTCATCGTTTGAGCTTCGGAATCTTACCCGGGAAAACGTTCCTGGGTTGTTTCCGGAGTTTACTAGCAGGCAAATAGGGTGTAAGTTTCGTGGATGCCTACACCTTAACGAACCCTCCTGTGCCGTAAAGGCGGCCGTTGATGACGGTCAGATTGATCAACAGCGGTATGCTGATTACGTGCAGTTTCAGGACTGGCTGGCTCATCAACGGCCCCGGTACGGAAAAAATAGGGGGGGTATATGATGCAACAGGTAAACGTGTTAGTCGGGGGACCAGCAGAGTTTCTTCCGGAAAATGTTTTTGCTCGTGCCGGCCAGTGGCTTGGCGTTGATAAGGGGGCGGTGGCACTTGTTCGTCACCACTGCCGAATGGTTGCAGCAATCGGTGATTTTGATACCGCTGGTCGGATGGGCTGGGCGGTTAAGCAGGTAACGCCATGGGCAAATACTCTGGTGCAGGCTCCCCCAGAGAAAGATGATACCGATACTGAGTTAGCCTTGCGGTGGTTGGCAACAACCATGCCCCAAGCGGCCATTACGGTATACGGGGCGACCGGAGGACGGTTAGACCACCTGTTAGCTAACATCTTGTTTCCCCTGCGCCCTGAATTACGGCAGTTAGCTCCTCATGTGACGCTTCGGGACCGGCAAAACGTAGTTCAGTTTTACCTGCCGGGAACGCATAAATTAGTGCCGGAAAACCAAATGAACTACCTTGCGGTGATTCCATTAATGCCCGTTATGGGACTGACACTGCGTGGGTTAAAGTATCCATTAACGGAAGCGCGGTTTACTACCGCTCGGGCCCTTGTCAGCAACGAGTTTAATGCCGCAACGGCTCAGATGAGTTTTACGCAGGGGGTAGTGTGCGTAATTCAAAGTAAGGACATTGTCAGAAAATAGTGGACAAAGAAAAAGCATGCATTTCCAACGACTAAGAGGGAATACATGCTTTTTAGTAATAAAAAAGACTCCTAAGGGAGAGGAGCCTTTCACTAACTATACGCGCTTAACCTTACCTGACTTAAGCGCCCGGGCTGAAACGTAAACCTTCTTCGGCTTACCATCAACCATGATGCGTACCTTCTGCAGGTTCGGCTTCCAGCTCCGGTTTGATGAGTTTAAAGCGTGGGAACGCTTCTTTCCGAAGGTGGTCTTCCGGCCAGTGATGTAATCCTTTGCCATCGTTAATCCTCCCTTAGCACTAGATTGCAAGTAGTACTTGCTCATTCAGTTAATAAAGTTATCATAGGATCCTAACGATTGCAAGGAAAAGTGTAAAGTAAATTTGCTTGGCAGGATTTATTTTTAGTAATCGGGATGAAGCGTAACTTTTAATCTGTCGGGGGCTGTGCTATTATCGTACTATGATTATTTGACCATTAAGGGAGGCTGGGTGCTCATGGCAGTTAAAATTCAAAACCAGTTTGGGAGCATTGATATTGATAACAACGTAATTGCATCTGTTGTTGGCGGTGCGGCCACTGAGGTTTTTGGTATTGTTGGGATGGCCAGCAAAAACCAGATTCGGGATAACCTAAACGAGATCCTGAAGCGGGATAACTTTGCCAAGGGTGTCGTTGTCCGGCAGGATGGCGAGCAGATTGCCGTGGACGTCTACATTATTGTGGGATACGGTACGAAGATTTCTGAGGTTTGCCGGAACGTCCAGAATAAGGTCAAGTATAACCTGGAATCCATGCTCGGAATCACTGCTGATGCGGTGAACGTAATTGTGCAAGGCGTTCGCGTGATCGACGTTGAAGCTGAGCGTAGGTAGGAGGATATGGTCTTGAAGGTTTCCGAAATAACTGAAACTGAATTTCGTAAAATGGTCGCGGTTAGTACCCGGCGGCTCAATGAAAATGCTGATTTTATTAATAAGTTGAACGTCTTCCCCGTTCCGGATGGCGATACGGGGACAAATACCAGTATGTCACTTGCGAGCGGTGCAAAGTACGTCGCAGAATCGGCGGCAACGAGTGTTGGCGAGCTGATGACGGCCCTGGCTAAGGGATTGTTAATGGGTGCTCGGGGTAATTCTGGGGTAATCTTGTCTCAAATTTTTCGAGGATTTAACCGGTCAGTTGGCAAGAAAAAGACGTTAACAGCGCAGGACTTAGCTGACGCCATTACAAATGGGGCTGAAACGGCGTATAAAGCGGTGATGAAGCCTACTGAAGGGACCATTTTAACGGTGGCCCGGAAGGCGGCGGAGGCTGCTCGTCATACCGTTAGGCAAACAAACGATGCGGCTCAGGTTATGCAGGCGGCGGCGGCGGGTGCGGCTAAAGCGTTGGCAGCGACTCCCGATTTGCTTCCTGTCTTAAAGGAGGTTGGCGTGGTTGATTCTGGAGGGCAGGCGTTGACGTTTGTTTACCAAGCGTTTGCGGATGCCTTAACCGGAAACGTTGCGGTTGATGAAACGCACCAACCGACCCCGGGCGAAATGGAAGGCATGGTGAGCGCTAAGCACCAGGAGGCCGCTCAGACCCAGCTTAATCCGGAAGACATCAAGTATGGTTACTGTACTGAAATTATGGTGCGGTTAGGGGCCGGGAAGCTTGTTGATAAGCAATTTGATTATGATGAATTCCGGGGGTACCTGAATAAACTGGGGGATTCCCTCCTGGTAATTGCTGATGACGAAGTTGTTAAGGTTCACGTGCACACGGAACATCCGGGTAAAGTACTATCTTATGGTCAGCATTTCGGGGCTTTGATTAAGGTGAAGGTTGATAACATGCGCCTTCAGCATGAAACTATCTTGGAAGAAAACGGCGTAGAAGACCAGCCCGCTCCACAGAAAAATGAGGTTGCGGGGGACTACGGAATTATTGCGATTGCTTCCGGTGACGGGATTGCTAAGATGTTTACCGGATTAGGGGTAACCAATGTTCTGAGTGGGGGCCAAACGATGAACCCAAGTACGGCTGACATTGTCGCTGTAATTAAGGCGACAAAGGCTGATAAGGTCATTATTTTACCAAACAACAAGAACATTTTCATGGCGGCAGAACAGGCCGCCGAAGTGGTTGACGCGGATGTTGCCGTTGTTCCTACTAAGACCATTGCGCAGGGGATGACGGCGTTACTTGATTTTAATAAGGATCTGTCCCTTGCGGAGAACGCAAAGAACATGGCCGCTAACCTTGACGACGTTAAGTCCGGTCAGGTAACGGTTGCTGTCCGGGATACAACGATTGACGGGCGAGCAATTCACAAAGGCGATTATATGGGAATTGTTGATGGTACCATCGTCGTGACAAATACCGACCAGAAGAAAGCGGCTGTGGAAATGGTTGGTCACATGTTAGATGAAGACAGCGAAATTGTAACGATTATTTACGGGGAAGACGGCAGTGAAACGGAAGCACAGGCGATTAAAGCGGCCGTTTTAACCCTGGATGATGAACTCGAGGTTGAAATCCATGCGGGTGATCAGCCGGTTTACCCGTACCTGATTTCAGTTGAGTAAAAATCCCTCCGGGTGATTGGTCCGTGTGGCCGGTCACCCTTTTTGTGGTTTAGTGGAGGTGAATGGTATGGACGAACTTGCCCAGCCCGTGACCGTGCTAACGGGAGTCGGGCCCAAGAAGCAACAGGCCCTCAATAAACTGGGGATTAACACAATTGAGGATTTACTGGTTGATTACCCGTTCCGGTACGATGATTTCACCACGAAAAAGATTGATGAAATTGCGGATGAAGAGAAGGTAACTCTCAAGGGAGTTGTCGGTTCCGAGCCGGTTTTAACCCGGTTTGGTCGCCGAAAAAGCCGATTAAATTTTCGGCTGATTCTTGATTCAGCAGTTATCATGGTGACGTTTTTTAACCAGCCATACCTCAAAAAGCAACTAACGCTTGGGGCAGAAATTGGGGTTTACGGGAAATATAATGCGGCCCGCCAACGGCTAACCGGGATGAAACTGATTAATCTGCAGAAGATTAAGGATCGCGGTTTTCAGGGGGTCTATCGGGCTTCCAATGAGATCAAAGCCAATGCCATTGAGCAGCTCGTCCGGCAAGCGTACGACCGGTTTCATTCCGCTATCCATGATGTGGTTCCAGTAGGTCTCCGTCAAAAGTACCGCTTAGAGCCACGGGAACAGATGATTCATGATATGCACTTTCCGGCCACCATGCAGGCGGCGAAACGGGCGCGCCGGTCGGCGATTTTTGAAGAATTTTTTCGGTTTCAAGTGGAACTTCAATACGTGCGGCGCCGGAACCAGCATGAAGCGGGGTTAGCAATTAAGTATGACGTCACTACCCTGCGGGACTTTATTCGCCGGTTGCCCTTTGAATTAACGGCCGCCCAAAAGCGGGTGGTAAACGAAATTTGTGCGGACATGCTCCGGCCCGTTCACATGAACCGGTTACTGCAGGGGGACGTTGGATCAGGGAAAACGGTTGTTGCTGCGATAGCCATGGCGGCTGCGGTTAGTGCAGGTTTTCAAGCGGCGCTGATGGCACCTACTGAAATTCTGGCCGAACAGCACGCTGCTAAGCTTGCTAAGTTGTTTGAACCCTTGGGAATTACTGTGGGATTGCTTACAGGAAGTTCAGCGTCCCGGGCAGCCCAACGGCGGGAATTACTGGCACACTTGGCCAACGGAGACGTTGATATCATTGTGGGAACGCATGCGTTGATTCAGGAGCCAGTTGGGTTTCATAATCTCGGGCTAATTGTAACCGACGAGCAACACCGGTTTGGGGTTAACCAGCGCCGGACGCTGCGGTTAAAGGGGGGAAACCCCGACGTACTGGCGATGACCGCGACACCGATTCCCCGAACTTTAGCAATCACGGCGTACGGTGAAATGGATGTTTCCATTATTGACGAACTACCGGCAGGCCGGAAACCGATTAAGACCACCTGGTTGCGGAAAGCCCAGTTAAATGACGGCTTAGGGTTCATCGAAACCCGCCTCCAATCTGGGGAGCAGGCCTATGTTATTTCTCCGCTCATTGAGGAAAGCGATGCGGTTGAGTTGCAAAACGCCACGGCCGTCTATGAACGACTAACAACACGATTTGCTAGCTACCGCGTAGGATTACTCCACGGACAAATGAGTGCGGACGAAAAGAACGCAGTAATGCGGGCATTTAAGAACCATGAAATTGACGTTTTGGTCTCCACAACGGTCATTGAAGTTGGGGTGGACGTCCCTAACGCCACGACCATGATGATTCTTGATGCTGATCATTTTGGACTAGCGCAACTTCATCAACTCCGGGGGCGGGTCGGTCGGGGAGCCGTCCAGTCGTACTGTTTGTTAGTGGCGGATCCTAAAACGGATTACGGGAAAAAGCGACTTGAGACGATGATTCAGACAGCCGATGGTTTTGTGATTGCCCAGCGGGATTTGGAATTACGTGGGCCCGGTGAAGTAATGGGCGAGCGTCAATCGGGACTGCCCGCATTTAAGGTAGGGGATCCGGTTCAGGACCTAACTATCCTTGAAGTTGCGCAGCAGGCAGCTCATGCGGTGGTGTTTGCGGCGGACTTTACAACTAATCCGGCGTATGCAACGTTACGTAGTTACCTGAGAGACCGTGTTTTACGGGTAGGTAATTTCGATTAGTGTTAATTTAGGGTAAAATAGAAAAGAAGTAAATTAAGTATCGTGAAGGGAAGAGAAAGTATGATTAAATTAGCAGTTGATGCGATGGGCGGTGACAACGCACCAGCAAGTGTTGTTGCGGGGGTTGAACGGGCCCGGAATGAATTTAACGACGTTGAGTTTATTTTGTTTGGTGATGAAGCTAAGGTGCGCGCTGTTTTAAAGAACGACGAACGAATTACGCTAAAGCAGGCGGATGAAGTCATTACCATGAACGATGAGCCGGTTAAGGCGGTCCGGAAAAAGAAGACGTCTTCAATGGTGATGGCCGCCAATGCCGTGAAGGAGGGGGAAGCGGATGCCCTGTTCTCGTGTGGAAATACGGGGGCGCTCTTAGCATCTGGTCTCCTGATTGTTGGGCGAATTCGGGGGATTGTACGACCGGGATTGCTGTCGACATTGCCGGTAATTTCGTTGAAGGGGGGATCCTTTAACTTACTGGACAGCGGGGCTAATGCTGACAGTAAGCCAGAACAGCTGTACCAGTATGCCCTTCTCGGGAAGTATTACGCCGAAACTGTTCGGGGAATTAAGAATCCGCGAATCGGTCTGTTGAATAATGGAGAAGAACCACATAAGGGAAGTAAGTTAACGGTTGCGGCCCACCAGTTAATTGCTGCTGATGCAAGCATTAACTTTGTCGGAAACGTTGAGTCCCGGGCAATTGTAAGTGGAGTGTGTGACGTCGTTGTTGCGGATGGGTTTACCGGTAACGCCGTACTTAAATCAATGGAAGGCACCGCCTCGGCTTGCATGCACCTCTTAAAGGACGCAGTTCTTGACGGGGGAATTGCCGGAAAGTTAGGAGCTATGCTGATGGGAAAGAGTTTAAATAAGGTAAAGGTCATGATGGACCAGTCCCAGTATGGTGGCGCCGTTCTCCTCGGAGTTAAGGCACCGGTTGTTAAGGCTCACGGTTCAAGTGATGCCCGGGCGGTTTACGCGACAATCAAGCAGATTCGGGACATGATTAACGGTGAAATGTTACCGCGGTTTAACCAGTTCTTTGCCGCTCAACGGGCTGCCCAGAAGGAAGAAACGGCTAGCCACGCCGAATAGGGGGAATGCGACCGTGATTATTGGACTCGAACATCACTTGGCCACCACTTTTGGCATCCATTTTCATAATCCTGCTTTATTGGATGAAGCCTTTACCCAGGCATCGTACGTGAATGAGCATCCCAAAGAGCACCTCAAATACTACGAACGGATTGAGTTCTTGGGGGATGCCGTTATGCAATTGTGTGTCTCGGAATACCTGTTTAAACGGTATCCGACAATGCCGGAGGGGAAGTTATCCCGGTTGCGGGCTGCCATGGTGTGTGAGGATAGTTTTAGCAAGTTTGCTAAGGAGTGTCACTTTGATGAATATATTCGGCTCGGGAAGGGGGAAGAGAAGGCGAATGCCCGGCAACGGCCGTCCCTTCTCTGTGATATTTTCGAATCGTTTATTGGAGCGCTCTACCTCGACCAGGGGAAGGATGCCGTTGTACGGTTTATTAGTCGGGTAGTTTTTCCCAAGCTTGATATGGGGTGGTTTGATCACTTACTTGATCATAAGACCGAATTGCAAGAACGGTTGCAAGAGAACGGGGATTGTTGCATTGAATATCGCCTAAAAGCAGCTAGTGGACCGGATAATGACCGGCAGTACACGATGACCGTATGGGCGGATGGCCGCCAAATTGGGGAAGGAACGGGCCATTCAAAGAAAGCCGCCGAGCAAGCAGCAGCGGCGCAAGCGTTGCGCGAAATGGTCAACGGACGGAGTGAAGAACGTTAATGAAATTGAAATCACTGACGCTAACCGGCTTTAAGTCGTTTGCGGATAAAACAGTAATTGATTTTCAACCCGGAGTAACCGGAATTGTGGGCCCCAACGGGAGCGGGAAGAGTAATATCACCGAAGCAATTCGGTGGGGGCTAGGTGAACAGTCTGCTAAGAGTTTACGGGGCGGGAAAATGGCCGACGTCATTTTTGCCGGAACGAGTACCCGTTCGCCATTAAATAGGGCTGAAGTCGTTTTAACCTTTGATAATAGCGACCACCTGTTACCGCACCAACCCGAAACCGTTGAGGTTATCCGGCGGCTATACCGGGACGGCACCAGTGAGTTCTGGTTAAACGGCCGTCAGGTGCGGTTACGGGATATCGTGGACCTTTTTTTGGATACAGGCCTGGGAAAGGAATCATTTTCGATTATTTCACAGGGACGTGTTGAAAAAATTTTTAATAGTAAGCCAGAAGAACGCCGGGTAATCGTCGAAGAATTAGCCGGTGTTTTGAAGTATAAGCAAGAAAAGAAGCGGGCGCAGCAGGAGTTGGTGGGCACCCAAGAACACCTGGATCGGGTAGTTGACATTATTACCGAACTAAAAGCGCAACGGGAGCCCCTTAAGGAGCAGGCTAGTATTGCCCGTGACTACCAACACCAGAAGGAGCAGTACGATTACTTATATCAAAGTAAGCTGGTTGTTGAACTTGAGGAAAATAAACGTCGGCGGGTTCAATTAGCAGCGGACGTTGAACAGGCCAGTGAATTAGCAGCTAAAACCGGAAATGACCGGCGTGAACGGCAACGGGCTGTCGCGGAAGTACGGGCAACATTACAGGAAAAGGAACGGGTGCTTGATCAGCTTCAAGAGAATGTTGTGCACCTAACCCAGCAGCACGAGCATCTTATAAGTGAACAGCGGGTTCAGCAACAGGATGCGACTTTCCAGCAGGAACGGGTTGCAGCTGGAAAGAAGGAATTAGTCCGGCTGGAGGCGGAACAAGCGCAGCAAACCATTCAAGTTAAGCAACTACAACGGGTTGTTACGCAACTTCGCCAGGAATATGAAACGGCCACTAAACGAGTGGCGACGCTTGCGCCAGCAGAATGTGCCGATGACCAATTAGCCGCTGCTCTTAAAAGAGCTCAGGCCCAAGTAGCTAAGTTAACAACGGCAAGGTCCGTTGCCAATGCCCGTATTACGGATTTACAAACCCGTCAAAGCCAGGAAAACGAGCCCAACGCCCAAGAAGTTACTGCCACCCACCACCTCGAAGAGGCTCAAAAACGATTGGCAGTAATGCAGCAGGATGTTCAGCAAACAACGCAGCGGCTTAAGGAAATGACAACCCGCCAGCAGGAACTCACCACCAGGCTTCAGGCGGCTGCGGATAAGGAACGGCAGCTTCGGCGGCAGGGCCAACAAGCTGATCGAATTTACCAGCAGGCGACCACTCGGATGGAAACGTTAAGGGGAATGGCCGCAAATTATAACGGCTACTACCAGGGAGTACAAGTAGTGATGAAGGCCCACCTTGACGGGGTAATTGGCACTGTTGCTGATGTGTTAACCGTCCCAGCTCAATATGCCATGGCCATCGAAACGGTGCTTGGTGGTCAGTTACAAAACATCGTTGTTACCAATCAGACTGTGGCCCAACAGGCCATTAAGTATCTTCGGCTGCACCGGTCTGGCCGGGCAACGTTTTTACCCCGCCAATCGGTTACGTCCCGGCAACTAACTCCTGAGCAGCAGGCGCGGGCTGCTCAAATTGATGGGTTTCAGGGAGTGGCTGCCGATTTGGTTACCAGTGCGCAGGAGAATGTTCGGGTAGTTTCTCACCTTTTAGGAGCAACGGTGGTAGCTTCTGATTTAGCGGCGGCTACCCGAATTAGTAACACCTTAAACCGCCGGGTCCGGGTCGTGACGCTCGCCGGTGATTTGATTAGTGCGGGCGGGGCGATGACCGGGGGAGCGATGCAGCACAAGCGCCGGGGAATTCTGGCGCAAAAGCAGCGCCAAGACGAGTTAGCCGTCCAGGTAAAAATGATGCAAACGCGCCTTCAAGCACTCAATCAAACAATTGAAGAAACGCATATCCAAGTGGAAAAACAACGGCAACAGGGTGCCCGGTTAACCCAGGATATTGAACACCTGCGGGCAACCTTAGCGTCTAAAAACCAGGCTATGACCACCGCTGAAGGGACGGTAGCCCGGTGGCAGCAAACCGTTGCCGCTGAAACTAAGTCCCAGCAGACGGCAGCGGCCACTGCCCGCCGGATTAAGGAATTAGAAAAAGAATTAGCGACCACCACGACGGCTTTACACCAGGCAGAACAGCAGGTTGATGAACTGACCGCCAAGCAACGGGCTAAGGCGGTTGCCCGGCAAAAACAAGCCGCTGAGTACACGGCCGCAACGACCACGGTAACGGCAAAGCAGGCGGCGTTAACCGCCCAGCAAGACCGGCTCGCGGACGCAAAGCAACGGCTAATGGCGGTAACCACACGGATTCGTGAACAGCAAAAGGAACTTGCTGGGGTTAAACAACCTATTTCACCTGATACTGCGGCATCCCTTGAGCAAAAGGTGACCGCCATGCATGAGCGGCTAGTGGCCGCTACTGCTCAGATGACCGCCGCTAAGGAAGCGCGCCAACAGCTCCACGTTCAGGTAACTGCGATTGAACGCCAGCTCACCCGGGCTCAGGAATTGGCCGCGGATGCACGCGATGAGTTTCAGCGGCGTCAAACAGCCCTTGCAGCGTGTGAGGAGCTCATGGACCACCACCTCGAGACCTTACGTACTAAGTATGGGGTGACGTATGAGGCGGCTGCAGCAGCAAAACACGAGACCGATTTAGCGGTCATTAACCGGCAATTGCCACTCCTTAAACGAGGAATTGATGAATTGGGAACGGTAAACCTGGGCGCTATTGAAGAGTTCGACCGGGTTGATCAACGGTATCAGTTCCTTGCCCACCAGCAGGCTGACTTACAGGCAGCCTGTGATCAATTGACAGCTACCATTAATGAAATGGATGGCGAAGTGGTTACTAAGTTTAAAGGGGCGTTTGAACAACTCCGGACAGCGTTCCAACAGATTTTTCCTCAGGTTTTTGGTGGGGGACAAGCCGACCTAGAATTAACGGCGCCGGATAATTTGTTAGAAACGGGAATTGAGATTACCGCTCAGCCACCAGGAAAGAAGCAGCAAAACATGCGCCTTCTTTCGGGGGGAGAGCGAGCCCTAACGGCCATTGCTTTACTATTTGCAACGTTACGGGTGCGGCCGGTTCCGTTTGTTATTTTGGACGAAGCGGAGGCTGCCCTGGATGACGCTAATGTTGCCCGGTACGCGCAGTTTTTACGGCGGTTTGATACTGACACACAATTTATCGTGATTACTCACCGAAAAGGAACCATGATGAATGCGAGCGTCCTGTACGGGGTAACGATGCAGGAGGCCGGTGTTTCAAAGATGGTTTCCATTGCTGTTGATGACGCAGTGAATTTAAATCGGGAGTAAAGTTTGGTAGAATGTTACTCAGAAAAACGCACGAACGGAGAGGATTTTCATGGGATTATTTGACCGCCTGAAACGGGCATTTCGGGGAACGTCGAAGGAAACTAGCAATCAAGAACAGGAGCGCGAAAAGCAACGTGTTTCCTTCACGGAAACGGATCAGGGAACGCCCGTAGAAACCCAGTCTTCACCGGAAGGGCCAGCGGCGAATGAAACACCAGAAAAAGTGGCACGGGTATCCCAAAAGCAGGCCGCGCCTCTTTTAGAACCAGGTAAAAATGAGAAAACCACTACTGCTTCCCAAAACCAGGGACAGGGAGAAGAAGACCAATCCTTTTCTGCTGCTGGGCTGGTTTCCAAGAAGTCCTGTCAGCGGTCTTCGGACGAATCACCTACGTCAGAAAAAAAGGAAGTTGCGGATAACGTGGAAGAGTTGCCCGGAAAGCCGACGGTAACCGAACAAGGTTCTTCATCTACGCCCGCAACGGAAACCGTTGAAGAAGGACACTATGACCGGGGATTAGCCAAGACCCGGCACGGGTTCGGAGCGAAGTTAAAACAACTCCTTGCTAATTTTCACCGGGTGGACGAAGATTTCTTTGATGACCTTGAAGAAACCTTAATCGAGGCCGACGTGGGTTATGAAATGGCCCTGAAAATCAGTGATGCTCTGCGGGATGAAGTAAAGTTTCGGAACGCAAAAAGTAAGGAAGATGTTTCTAACGCCGTTATTGAACGCATGGTCGAGATCTACGACGCAGAGGGAAAGGATGAGGACAACACCCTTCACTTTGCGGCAGTAGGGCCGACAATCTACCTTTTTGTGGGGGTAAACGGTGTTGGTAAGACGACGACCATCGGAAAATTAGCCCATCGCTTTAAGAAGCAGGGGAAAAAGGTATTACTTGCGGCTGGGGATACTTTCCGGGCCGGGGCCATTGAGCAGTTGGTTGCGTGGGGTGACCGGGTAGGGGTGCCCGTTGTGCAAAAGCCTGCGGGTAGCGACCCGGCGGCAGTGGTGTTTGACGCCGTAAAAAGGGCTAAAGAAGAGAACTACGATATTTTGCTAATTGATACGGCTGGCCGTCTGCAAAATAAGGTTAACCTGATGAAGGAACTAGAAAAGATTGGGCGCATTATCAAACGTGAGGTGCCGGATGCGCCCCACGAAACTTTGCTGGCCTTAGATGCAACGACCGGACAAAACGCCCTTGCTCAGGCTAAACAGTTCCGGGAGGTTACGCCTTTAACGGGAATTATCCTTACGAAACTGGATGGGACAGCCCGCGGAGGGATTGTGTTGGCAATCCGGAATGAACTACATCTGCCCGTTAAGTTAGTGGGCTTGGGTGAGCAAATGGATGATCTGCGGGACTTTACCCCTGAGGAATTTGTTTACGGGTTGTTTAAGGGACTTGTTACCGCCAAAATTGTTGAGGATGATTAGATGGCAATCGAGAAAACAAACCGGATTAATGCCCTGCTTGATTTTTACGAACCGTTATTAACTGCCAAGCAGGCGGAATACATCGATCTATACTACCGTGACGATTACTCATTAGGAGAAATTGCCGCAAATTATTCCGTTTCGCGCCAGGCGGTGTATGATAACATTCGGCGCACAGAGCAACTTCTTGAAAACTACGAGGAACGGTTGCATCTGTACCAGCATTTTACTAATCAAAGTAGCCAAACTGATCGGCTCCGGCAGTACGTTACGGCGCATTATCCGGATGATAACCAGCTTAACCAGTTGATTGCCCAATTAGAACGAATAGAAGAAGCGTAGGTGAACCACATGGCATTTGAAGGATTAACGGAACGAATTCAAAACGCATTTAAAAAACTCCGGAAGGGGAAGATTACCGAAAACGACGTCAAGGAAGTTATGCGAGAAGTCCGGATGGCCTTATTAGAAGCCGACGTCAACTTTAAGGTTGTCAAGGACTTTATTAAGAGCGTGCGGGAGCGCGCGGTTGGCACTGAAGTCCTCGATAGTTTGCGTCCTGACCAACAAATCATCAAGATTGTAAATGAGGAACTGGTGAAGGTGATGGGTCAAGAGGCCGTTCCGCTGAACAAAGCCCCAAAGATCCCAACAGTTATCATGATGGTCGGGCTTCAGGGGGCCGGAAAAACAACCACGGCCGGGAAATTAGCCCTGAAGTTAAAAAACGAACAGCATGCGCGGCCGTTGATGATTGCGGCTGATGTTTACCGACCAGCGGCCATTGACCAGTTGCAGGTCATTGGTAAACAAATTGACGTGCCGGTCTTTTCACTAGGGACTAACGTTGATCCGGTTGAGATCGTTCGGCAAGGGATGGCTGTTGCTAGGGAAAATAAAAACGATTACGTCTTTATCGATACGGCTGGTCGGTTGCAAATTGATGAAAAACTGATGCACGAACTTCAGCAGATTGCTGGGTTAGTGCATCCGAATGAAGTATTACTGACGGTCGATGCGATGACCGGGCAAAATGCGGTGGAGGTTGCCCAGGGCTTTAACGACCAGCTTGATCTTACCGGGGTCGTCCTTACCAAACTTGATGGTGATACTCGGGGCGGTGCGGCCCTATCAATCCGGGCGGTAACCGGCAAACCAATTAAGTTTGTTGGGCAGGGAGAAAAGATGACTGACCTGGACGTCTTCTACCCGGACCGGATGGCTTCCCGAATTCTTGGCATGGGTGACATGCTGACATTAATCGAAAAAGCTCAGCGGGAGTATGATGAGAACCAGGCAGCACAGCTCGAAGAAAAAATGCGGGCTAACACTTTTGACTTTAATGATTTTCTTGATCAGGTTGGACAGGTACAAAAAATGGGGTCGATGGATGATCTCATTAAGATGATTCCGGGTATGGCGAATAATCCAGCTCTTAAGAACATGCAGTTTAACCCGAAGGATATTGAGCATGAAAAGGCGATTGTTTATTCAATGACCCCGGCTGAGCGGCAGAATCCAGATCTGTTAAATCCAAGTCGGCGCCGGCGGCTAGCCCGGGGAGCAGGCCGGCCAATTCAGGAAGTCAACCGGATGATTAAACAGTTCAAGCAGATGCGCGAGATGATGAACAAGGTCTCAAACGGAAATTTTGCGGGAATGGAAAACCTCTTCGGTAGCGGTATGACTGGAAAATTAGCCAAGATGTCAATGAACCGAATGGTCCGTAAAACGAAGAAGAATAAACTTAAGAAAATTAAGAAGGCAAACCGAAAGACGAACCGGAAAAACAAGAAAAAAAAGAAAAAACGGAAATAAATAAGAGCTGTCAAGAATTTATCCTTTACAGGCATCCAAATTCTTGGTATATTATTACCCGTTGAGTAATTAGGTAGGAGGTGGACAGAATGTCAGTTAAGATTCGTTTAAAGCGGATGGGGTCCAAGAAGCGGCCGTTCTACCGGATTGTCGTTGCTGATTCCCGGTCACCACGTGATGGGCGGTTCATTGAATCAGTCGGGACATACAACCCGTTAACCGACCCAGAAACGGTTACCCTGAAGGAAGACCAGATTATGAGCTGGTTAAATAACGGTGCTCAGCCGTCTGCAACGGTTAAGAACATCCTTTCCCGGCAGGGGATCATGAAGAAGTTCCATGAAGCTAAGTTTTCAAAGAAGTAAGGTAGAGCAATGACGGTCGAAGACGTGAAGACGTTGGTGGTAACGCTTGTTAAGTCACTGGTTACCCAACCGGATGATGTAAGTGTTACCCTTGATGATCAACCCGATTTTCTTAACCTGAACTTAGCGGTTGCACCCGCTGACATTGGGCGGGTGATTGGAAAACACGGGCGGGTTGCACAGGCAATTCGAACGATTATTTATAGTATTCGCTTATCCGGTTCAAAGCGGATCCGGTTGAATATTGTTGATGATTAATAAAAGGTTCCTGACCATCTGGTGGGAACCTTTTATCGTACGGAGGAAACCATAAATGGAAGCTTATTACCAGGTTGGACAAATTGTAAATACTCACGGAACCGGGGGAGAGGTCCGGGTATTAGCAACGACTGATTTTCCAGAAGAACGGTTTGTCCCGGGAGCAACCCTCACCGTTTTTGTTCCGGGACAGGTACCCCGCAAATTAACGGTTACGGGCCACCGCAAACACAAACAGTTCGACTTACTGACGTTTGCGGAAATTACTGATATGAACCTCGCGGAACAGCTGAAGGGGGGGAACCTTAAGGTAACCGCTGAACAACAGGATGACCTTGCAGAGGGTAACTATTATTACCGCGATATCGTGGGACTTCAGGTTGAAACGCAGGATGGCCGTATCTTGGGAAAGATTACTGAAATTATGACTCCCGGTGCGAACGATGTGTGGGTTGTTGCTCGGGAAGGACAAAACGATCTTCTTTTACCCGCTATTAAGGACGTTATTAAACAAGTCGACCTTGAGCATCACCGGGTAATTATTGATTTACTGGAGGGGCTTGAATAATGCGGATCGATATTTTAAGTTTGTTTCCAGAAATGTTTACCGGCCCCTTAACAGAATCAATTGTCGGTAAAGCGGTTGAGAAGGGAATTCTTGATATTGAAGTCACTAATTTTCGGGATTACACGACTGACCGGCAAAACCACGTTGACGATTATTCCTATGGTGGCGGCGCGGGTATGCTATTACAAGCCCAACCAATTTTTGATGCACTTGATGCGGTCCAGCAAAAAGCGCCAACTCCCGGGAAAGTAATTCTATTAGATCCGGCAGGACGGCGCTTTGACCAACACGTGGCCGAAGAACTGGCTCATGAACAACATTTAACCTTTATTTGCGGACACTATGAAGGATATGACGAACGGATTCGGACTCGCGTGACGGACGAAATTTCACTGGGAGATTACGTTTTAACCGGGGGAGAACTGGGGGCGATGGTAATAATTGACGCCACGGTTCGCCTCCTTCCCGATGTCTTGGGAAATGATTCATCCGCCATGGACGATTCCTTTTCGACGGGGTTGCTGGAATATCCTCAATACACCCGGCCAGCCAATTTTCGCGGGTTAAAGGTCCCGGACGTTTTGCTTAGTGGCGACCATCAACGAATTGCCCGGTGGCGAACAAAAGAAGCACTACGGCGTACCCTTGAACGGCGGCCTGATTTACTGGAAAATTATGCACTTTCCCGGGAGGAACGGCATCTTTTACGGGAAATCAAGGAAGAAACGAATTGTCAGGACAAATAAGACGTGGTATACTAGTTGGCGGCTATGGCCACACATTAACGGCATTCCGCTGTCAGTGAATGGGACAAGAATGACGGTGAAAGGAAGATTTTATTATGAATCCATTAATCAAGAAGATTACGGAATCACAATTACGTGATGACATCCCGGATTTTTGTGCAGGAGACACGGTGCGGGTTTACGCCCGGATCGTTGAAGGTTCGCGTGAACGGATCCAGGTCTTTGAAGGGGTTGTTATCAAGCGGCACGGTGAAGGTATCAGTGAAACGTACACCGTCCGGAAGATGAGTAGCGGGGTCGGTGTTGAA
Source organism: Ligilactobacillus sp. LYQ139 (assembly GCF_045033025.1). NCBI lineage: Bacteria > Bacillati > Bacillota > Bacilli > Lactobacillales > Lactobacillaceae > Ligilactobacillus > Ligilactobacillus sp. LYQ139. Next base: position 93,128 of record NZ_JBJFZW010000001.1, on the reverse strand, counting down.
CGGACGTTCCCGGTTCACTCACCCCGGGTTGACAAGATTGAGGTTGTTCGGCGTGGTCGTGTTCGGCGGGCTAAGCTGTACTACCTGCGTGAACTTCACGGAAAGGCTGCCCGGATTCCAGAACGGCGCCGGAAGTAAGAATAGCGATCAAATTAAAGAGAGGCTCTTGGCTAGCGGTGGCCAAGGGTTTTTTTAGTGTTAAAATTCGTAAGTTATAAACTATGACGAGAATTTATAATGATTTGTTCGTATTAATACCAACTATTTTGTTGAATACGATGCTATTATTAAGTATCATGAAAGCAATCATACTATTACGGTATTAGCAATCTGGAGGCACCGATGACAACTGCGATTGAACTTTCCCATGTTACTAAGACGTATCGGCGCAAACGCCGTTCCCGTCGTCTTTGGCAAAACCTTATCCGCCCTCAATATGAGCACCATGAAGCACTTCACGACATGAGTTTTACGGTGCCAACTGGTCAAATTATGGGTTATATTGGGCCAAATGGGGCGGGAAAATCAACCACAATTAAACTAATGACGGGGATTTTACAACCTGATAAGGGTAGTTGTCGTGTGCTGGGGGTTAATCCCCTGATTAACCGGGAACAATTTGTTCGCCAAATTGGGGTTGTCTTTGGGAATCGCTCTAACCTTCTGTGGGATTTACCTGTAATCGATTCCTTTACCATGATGAAAACCATCTACGAAATTCCTGCCGCCCAGTTTCAGCGGCGGTTAACCCGTCTCACCAAGACAATCGGAATTAGTGATTTGTTATCTATTCCGGTTCGCCAAATGAGCCTGGGGCAGCGGATGCGCTGTGAGCTGGTGGTTGCCTTACTCCATAACCCGCAAATTCTCTTTTTAGACGAACCCACCCTCGGCCTTGATGCGGTTTCAAAGATTGCCATGCATCAATTTATCCGCCGGTTGAACGTGGAAACGGGACTGACGGTGGTGTTAACAACGCATGATATGGGCGACATTCGTGAGTTGGCTGACCGAATTATCGTTGTGGGGAAGGGAATCAAACTGTACGATGGCCAACCTGAAACGATTATTCGCCGGTTTGCAGACGTTCATAAGGTTACCCTAAAAACGAAAAAAAATGCTTCTATTTTAGCCACCATTCATCAGGAATGGCAGCAATGTAAGGTAATTCAAGAGTTTCCCGGACTGGTAACCCTTGAAGTGGCGGATCAACAAACCCTTGAAACCCTTATTCCCGTAGTTGCCAGTCATCCTGACGTTACCGCTTACCAAGTTGCTGCACTTTCAACCGAAGAAGTAATTGCCCGTTTTTATCAGCAAGCCATGGTGAAAGGAGGAGTTGCTCATGCGCCGCTATCTTAGCGTTGCCGTCGCTGAATTTAAGCGGGGATGGCAGTACCGCCATTCGGCAACAATGAGTATGCCATTGTATTTTTTGCGCGGTCTTTTGTCAATTGCGATTATCTGTGCGTTTAGTGCAGCGCAGCATTCTAATTTAACGGCTACTAGCAATTACTTATGGCTTATTAATCTTTTTTACCCGGTTGTTTCGGCGTGGGTGGTGGATTACGACCTGAATACGATGATCAAGAGTGGAAACGTGGCGTATGAATATATTAAACCCCTTGATATCTACTTTTCTTGGTTTACCCGGTTACTTAGTCGTCGGGTTAGCCAACTATACCTGGCGAGTTTTCCTGTTATCATGATTGCCGTTTTGCTCCCAGGGCACTGGGGATTTCACGTGCACGCTACGTTGATTCAGTGGGTTGTTTTTCTGTTTCTCATCGTCCTAGCCTTATGCTTAAATGTGGTCCTTTCACTTCTAGTGTATATTTCTGTTTTTTATACATATTCGATTACCGGCTCGTTGCTAGTATTTGGATCCATCATGGAATTTATGGGGGGAACGGTGATTCCGTTTAGCTTTTTCCCCACCGGGATGCAGGCAGTGTTTCGGCTGTTTCCATTCTGGTACGGAGCGGCGTTTCCGTTTCAGTACCTTACCGGTGGGCTTAGCTGGCACCAACTTTACGGGGGCGTTGGCGCCCAGCTTGTGTGGTTGGTCGTTCTAATTGCCGGTGGGCGGTGGTGGTTGGATCACCGCCTTCACCGCATTGTTATTCAGGGGGGATAGGAATGCAAAAATACCTTTGTTTACTTGGACGGACAATTCGTGCACAAATGGAGTATAACCGGTCCGTTATTCTACTGCTGATTGGTGAATTCATCGCCCAGTTTACGTTTATCCTGAGTTTTTTAATCCTATTTCATTCGTTAGGAAACGTCCGGGGATACCGTGTTTGGCAAGCGGTTCTCATTTACGCCACGGTTAATATTTGTTACACCATTGCTGAGATGGGGGGAAAGGGGATTAACGACCTGGGTAAAATCGTACGTTCCGGGAAACTCGACGTTTACTTTTTACGGCCAATGCCAATTTTGTTGCAGGTAATGGGGAACGCCTTTGAGTTTTCGCGGGTTGGGCGTTTAGTACAAGCTGTTTTAATTTTTGGGATTGCGCTGGGAGCCGCACATCCCCGGTGGAACGGGCTTACGCCTTTTATTTTAGTGGGGATCATCGTTGGGGGAATTGCGCTTTTTTTATCAATTTACCTGTTTTTTGGAACGCTAACAATTTTTACAACTAATCCCATTAGCATTGCGGCCCTCTTGATGGGGAGCGGGTCTGATGTCTTACACTACCCCACAAATTCATTGCCAGGTGGGGTGCGGTTTCTGCTAACATTTATCCTGCCGTTTGGGTGTATTAATTACCAACCATTTCGCTATCTGTTTGGTTTTACGACTAACTGGCTGGTGGGACTCAGTCCATTAGTTGGGCTTGGCTGTTTGGGAGGGGTTCTTCTTTTTTGGCATTTTGCACTGACCAGATACTCGTCAACCGGTTCTTAGTTGTTTTTTACAGGAAATAATTGCCTTCATTTGGCAGAAGGTGGCGGATGATTATCGAAGAAAGTTCAAATGTAAAGGATGGAAAATAATGACAACAACCGCAAAACTCTTACAGGATACGTGTCTGCTTGCCGGGAAAATTATGATTTCTAGTGGCTCGGAAACGTATCGCGTTGAGGATACCGTGCAGCATATCGCGCGGAGTGCTGGGGTGGATGATGAGATTGTTTTTACCCTGCCGACCGGGATTTTTGTGAGCAACCAGCATAACCGGGCCATGCAGCAACGGGCAATTTTTAACCGGGTGACTAATCTCCGAAAAGTGCACGAGGTAAACCGGCTATCCCGCCAGTTTGCCGCCCACCAGCTTACCCTTGAAGAGCTCCATTCGCGCCTAGAAGAAGTTGATCATGACATTCGCCGGTATTCGCTGTTTTTTCAACTCCTTGCAGTGGCGGTAATTAGCGCCATGATGATTCCCATCTGTATTCCGGGATACCATGCAAATACGATGCTGTGTGCGGCAGTTGCGGGGTGTACCGGTTACGTTGTTAATTCAACGGTTGAACGGTTATTACGGATTAGTTTTTTTAGCCAACTTTTGGCAACGTTCGTGATTGGGTTAATTGCCCAAGAAGCACTTGCCTTACATCTGGTTCCAAGTGCCGGTAACGTTGTGATTGGGGCGGTAATGGCCCTAGTTCCGGGGGTTGCGATTACTAACGCGTTCCGGGACCTATTGGCAGGACACCTGCTGACAAGCGTTGCCCATGGACTTGAAGCCTTATTTTGTGCGGCGGCATTGGGAACCGGAATTGCCTTGGCTTTCCGGTTTTTCTAAGGGGTGGTTGCGATGAATAGTAGTTTTTGGCTTCAGTTAGTTGCCAGTTTTCTTAGTTGCTGGGGGTTTGGGGTGTGTTTAAACGTTCCTAAAAACGCGTTTATTGCAACGGGCTTTACTGGAATGGCCGGCTGGTTAGGGTACCTGGTATATTATTGTCATGCTAATCACAGTGCGGTGGGGGCGAGTCTTGTTGCAACCGTCATTATCGGAATCGTTGCGTTGATTTTCGCCCACCGGCTTCAGATGCCCGTTACCATCTTTACCATTCCGGCGCTGATGCCCCTAGTGCCGGGGGAGGTTGCCTTAGAAGCATTGCGAGCGCTCATCGCAGGGCGCGTGTTACAAGCACAAGTATTATTCGTGCACATGCTAATGATTGCGGGGGCCATTGCGGTGGGCTTTATGATTGCGGAGATTTTTGCCCAGTACTATACCAAGATAGCGCATTGGTGTAGAAAATAAGTGATTAGTTTTAAAAATAGAACAATGGAATGACGTCTTCTAAGGGGAAGGCGTTTTTTTAATAGCAACCAGCTACCGGGAAAGCGGTGCCGTTTATCGCTTAATATCCACCAAACTTTGGAAACCATGCGATACTACCGGTGACAGGGAGGTGAAGTAGGGTACTATTAAGTAAACCATTACAGAAAGGAATTAGGAAAATGAAGGTTGTTTTTCAACAAGTACCAGCACTGCGGGAGCCTCGGGTAGCGGTGCAGGCCGCAACTTTGGATGAACAAGTTGCCCAAACAATGCGGGCCGTTTCTCGGGTTGTGGCCGCCACACCACTGACGCTAACGGTTGACGCTGTTCCCATCACGATTCAGCTAGCGGACATTACCTTTGTAGACGTTGCGGGTGACTACGTAACCGTTCATACAACTACCAAAACGTATACGGTCCGGCAGCGATTAAAGGTGCTCGCTGCACAACTAGTCCAGCCGCAATTTATTCGGGTTTCACGGAGTGCCATCGTGAACCTTGATGCGGTGGATCACTTTAAAAACGTTTTGACGGGGAACTACGTGGCTATCTTGAAACAAGGAGATTGGGTTCCCGTATCACGGCGCTATTGGCAGCAGGTTAAGGAAAGGGTGTTAGGAAAATGAAACGGAAGGGATTAATGTTTTTCCGGATTATGGTTCTGGGAGCCATGATTGCGGTATGTTGTCAGGTTTTAGGAGCGCTTGTTTTTCAAACAACGGTTGTGATTAGCCGGGCAGAACTCGGAAGTCTTTTTGTTTTTGGGGCCCTTGGCGGGTTACTTTCATACTTTGTTGTTGTGCAGGAATACCTCCCGCAAGTCTTAGCCGTTTTTTTGCATTTCGTGGTATTTTGGGGCGGAATTTTATTAATCAACTTGGCTTGGTTGCACGCCTTTCCGGGAACGTTAGTGGCCTGCGCTGGGTACACGGTCAGCTTTGTGGCGATGTATGTTATTGCGTGGAGCATTGCGTTGCTGGTTAACCACCACGTTGTTGCTTTGGTAAACAAGAAATTGCAGGAGCGGCGGTAATAACACTATTAGTGACAATAAAATTAATGGGTTACTTTGGTGAGGAGTAATCCATTTTTGTATTCTGTATCATTTAAGAAGAAATGATACTGAAAGAAGCACCTGATGAGAGAATTTGACTATCTCAAATTGAACAATTTGGTAATTACCCCAGAAATGAACGCCTAACTAAATCACCTTTGCGAGTTGCGGGGATATGTAGCGAATTACCATCCCCACATGAAGGCGACGTTTAATCGGTTGCGAGCAATTATGGCGGATAAAATCCAACCTGCTAACCAAAGCGAGGCGGAAATTGCCAGGTACCGGGATGTTCTTTCGTTAATTTACGAGAATGCTGAATTCATTGAAATTAATCCAGCTAATATTTTAACGCTTCATAAACGGTTATTAGGATATACGGGAGCCGAATGGCGGGCTCGCGCAACTAAGTACGTCCTTAATGCCGATAGTGATAACCATTCTAATTGATGATAGAATAAAATAGTTAATTAGATAGAGAGGATGATTTGATGCAACAACGCACTACGGCTAACGATTCGTGGCTTTTATGGGTTGTAATGGAAATTTTGGCAATTGGGATGACGGCTGTTTCGGCGGTTGTCATGGATGTATCTTCCCTGATCGCCATCATCGGGGTTGTTTTCTTTGGACTAGCGGTGGTATTTTTCCCGTTTATGGGAATTATCCTGTGCCTAAAGCGCCCCCTCGTGATGATTGACGAGACAGCCTGTGAAATCGTTATCAACACCTTTATTCCGTTCCGCAAAAACGGCCAGATTCGGCTCCGTTTTGATGAATTAAACCGGTTATCGCTCACTAACATGATGGGAATTTCCTTTCTGTCCGTGGAAACTAAGCAACCCAAAGAGTTGATTTTAAACACGGCTCCGCGGAAGGATAACCAGTACGGTTTATATTATCTGCGACCTCGGGACTATAAGGCCCTCCAAGCGGCCGTAAAGCGGGTGCAGGCACAAATAAACGCCCCCAACGATGTAGCTGAATAACTAAGAAAAGAGGTTGAAACCGTCGTCTCAATCTCTTTTTTTACGCCATCAAAACGGTAACTTCTGCTTGAAGGGCGGCAATATTTAAACCCTTCGTTGGGTTTTCTGACGTACACCATGCAACCAGCATGCCCGCTAATCCCGTAAGAAGAAAGGCTTGCCGAGAAGCGGATTGGGAACACAGCCAAGGAAGGGTGGGTGCGCATGCCGGCATGTTTGCCAGAAACATTCCTTGTAAGTGGTGTTGGACTAACACCGTTAACTGGTCCCGGTAATCGTTCCAGTAAAGGAAAAAGGCGCTGCTAAATGCTGCCCAATCCGTGGGCGCTGACGCTTGCATGGCTGCTTCAAAGTCCTTCTGCCAGTCAGCAATCGCTTGGTTGAGAACGTCATCCTTTGACTTAAACTTCCGGTAAAACGTCTTGCGGGAAAGCTCTGCGGTCGTATAAATTTGCTCGACGGTAATTGTTGCGTAATCCTGGTGCTTCATTAACTGAAACAGGGCGTCAATGAGCCACTGACGGGTGGTTCGGGTAATCCGGCTTGCCATAATAAATCTCCAGCTTTCTTTTTAGTGTATTGAATGGGATATTTTGATACATCTGTATCATTATGTAACAAGATGTTAATGATCACAAGTATTTTCGGAAAAGAAACCATTAAAGTACTAATTAAGACTGAGCTGCTTGACAGTCGCCGGTAAAATCACTACTATATTGGGGTTATACTAATTAATTGTAAGTAAGGAGTGAGTAATTCAATGAAACACCATCAGTTGCCAGAATGGCAACATAATCTCCACGTTTTGTGGTTGAATAATTTTATAATCGGTATGGGTTTCCAGTTAATTATGCCCTTTATGGCCCTTTACATTCGTCAGTTAGGAAATTTCACCCGTTTCCAACTAAACATGTGGAGCGGCTTAGTCTTTGCGGCCACGTTTCTTGTATCGTCATGGATGGCGCCAATCTGGGGAAAAATTGCTGATCAGCGGGGCCGGAAGGCGGTTATGCTGATTTCCGCTGCGGGTATGGGCACGACGATGACGTTAATGGGAACTGTGGGCAACGTTGAGGAATTAGTGTTGCTCCGGTTACTTCAGGGTTTTTTTGCTGGTTACGTGGCAAATACCTCTGCGCTTCTTGCTTCGATGGTTCCGCGAGAACAAAGTGGGAAAACGATGAGTACCCTTGCGACGGGGACGACTGCCGGAATGCTAGTGGGGCCCCTCTTTGGTGGGGCTCTGGCAGATTTGTTTGGGTACCGGGCCACGTTCTTTATTACGGGGATGGCATACGCCCTCGTCTTTATCCGAACGATTTTCAGTGTTCATGAAAGCAACTTTCAGCCGGTTTCCCGCGAAAAAATGGTGAACACCCGTCAACTTTTCGGCCAGTTAAAGTACCCGCACCTGGTCATTGGAATGTTTGTTACCACGTTAATCATTCAGGCGGGAAATAACTCCATTTCACCGGTTATTAGCCTGTACGTGCAGCAACTTCTTCACGGGCATGGAAGCGTTAACTTGGCAAGTGGTATTGTGGCGGCACTCCCGGGAATCGCTACGATTTTTACGGCTCCTATATTGGGTGAGGTAGGGGATCGAATTGGAACGCATAAGGTTCTCTTCGGGGGATTAATCTTTGCTTTTTGCGTCTTCTTGCCCCAGGCTTTTGTGCATAACGTGTGGGAATTTGGAATTTTACGGTTTCTCGTTGGGATTTCCGACGCAGCGCTCCTTCCGCAGGTCCAAACCCTGCTCACAAAGTACTCGCCGGCGCATTTCTCCGGCCGAATTTTTAGTTTCAACCAGGCCGCCCAGTTTATGGGAAACATCTTCGGACCAATGATTGGAGCAACGATTTCGGGGACCTTTGGTTATGCGGGTGTCTTCGTTTCCACGGCGTTGTTAATCCTGGTTAACCTGGGATGGGTGCGGCGGAGTACGCGGCCGCTTTGGCACACGGAAACACCTGCTGCGAAGTAGGAAATAAAAAAGATGGGATGTGGCTGTAACCACATCCCATCTTTTTTATTTAAGAGAACTGGGACAATTACCGGCGGGTAACCTTCATGTTTGTAACGTTTCCGTGAATGTTGCCCGTAGCGTTTAACTTGTCAATGGACATTTTAATCGTCATGTTTGACTTGCCCTTGAGTTCCTTTTGAAGGCTTCCCTTCATGTCAGAGAACGTGAAATCAACGGTCTTCCCCTTGTACTTCACACCATCACCTTCAAGGTCCTTTAAGTCCGGGTTCGTTTCCTCTAGCTTGTTAAGACTAAAGTGGAGAATAAGTTTGTCATTTCCCTTAAATTCGTAAGTTCCAAGAGCGTCCTTTCCCTTGACGTAGCTGGCAACCGACTCCTTTGAAGGAACTTCTGCCTTCTTTAGGTTGTAGAATTTCCCGTTCTTAGCAAGAACAAACCCTGTTTTTCCGTTCATGAAGGAAGCGCTGTTAGTTTCCTTTTGACCAAGCATGTGCATTGTCATTTTTGAATCTGTTTGCTTGAAGGTAACGTAACTGTTTGGCATGTAGTCCTTCATCGTGTGGGTGAAGTGGTAGTAGTAGCCACCACCACACAAAGCCAACACAATCACAATCACAGCACCGATGATTGTCGGAACGAGCCACTTCTTCGGCTTCTTATTAGCCGTGCCTTCAAACGTTGCCGTTTGTTCCGTCTGCTTTTGTTCTTCCTTATCCATTCGAATGATTCCTCCCAGTAAATAAAAATTATCTTAAATAAGACTTAAGATACTTTACCATAAATTTCTTCAAATTGAAAGGAATCCCTCATTAATAGACCCTTAATCAAGGTCATCCTGGGCCATGTTATGGGCAAGGTAGCCCTCCGCGCACGCCTGGATGGCTGAAATACAGTCATCGAGCATTGTGGCAATCCGGCCGCCGTTTTTTTGATTCTGATCGAGACGCCGGGCAGTGCTTGATTTATGCACATCCAGGTAGCCAAAGTTCGATACGGCAATTGATCCGTACAGCTGGGCAATTCCGTTGATTGCCAGCATTTCATCCACGCCAAAGTAGTTGTTATCTTCTGCGATGATGGTTTGTAGTGGTTCGGGTAGCTTGTGTTCGTTTGCTAAGTTATCCAGGGAAAGGGCCACCAGCAGGGCGTTAAGGACTTCCCGCTTCTTTAAAACCTTGCCTACGGCCAACTGTGCTTCGTCGATGGTAATATCTGGGTTAAATTGAACCTGGTGATCGTAAGCGTGCTGGGCAATCATGGCGAGCGAAATGTCGCGTTTCGCAAATTCTTGGTCAACGTATTCCCAAATTTCCCGGTCAGGGTAGATTTTAGTTGTCATTTTAATTACCTCACTTTCATCGTAGTCTTCTATTTTACTTAGTTCTTGGGAGGAAAGCAATTGTTTCATAGAAGGATTCCGTTTAGTAAACATTATGCAATGTTGCCTTGATTTTTTAGTAACGTTTAGTATAATAAAAGCGTAAAGAAAGCGGTTACTTGTTAACAGGAGGGGTCATCATGAGCAAAATGATCACGTTTGATGAAGAACAGCGGGTTTTTCACCTGCATAACGATCAGGTTTCGTACCTATTCCAGATTGAAAAGGGGGATTTATTAAGCCACCTGTACTACGGCCAGCGGATCCATGCCTACCACGGGCAGCGCCAGTACCCGTACGCTGATCGGGGCTTTTCGGGTAATTTGCCGGGTTCCCTTGACAGGACATACTCCCCGGATTCGCTGCTTCAGGAATACACTCCCAATGGTATCGGTGACTACCGGATTCCGGCGGTGATTGTCCGGCAGGAAAACGGTTCGCGGGCAACACGCTTCAAGTACTCCGATTACCGGATTGAGACGGGAAAGCCAGCGCTTAAAGGGTTGCCGAGTACGTACGTTGAGGACGGTGATGAGGGCGAAACCCTCGTGGTCACCCTTGTAGATGAAGTGGCGCACCTGGAACTAGAACTCCGATACTCCATCTTTATGGGGCGCGCGGTAATTGCCCGGTCAACCCGCATTATTAACCACGCTGATACGCCGGTTTACCTGGAAAAAGCGGCATCATTACAGTTAGACTTCGCTCCACGGGACTTTGAGATTATTAGTTTACCAGGGGCTCACGCTCGTGAACGCCAGATGGAGCGGACACCACTGAGCCGTGGCGTGCACTCATATGAAAGTCGGCGGGGAACCACCAGCCACCAGATGAGTAACTTTATCGCTTTGGTGGACCCGACCACAACGGAGAATACGGGGGAAGCATACGGAATTTCCTTAATTTATTCGGGGAATCACGCTATGCAGGTTGAACGTGATCAGATTCAACAGACGCGGGTAGTTGCGGGAATTAACGATTATAACTTCACGTGGAAACTGAACCCGGAGGATGACTTCCAGACTCCCGAAGCACTTGTGGCGTACTCACCAAATGGACTTAACGGAATGAGTAACACCCTCCAGCACATTGCGCGCGAGCGGATTGCCCGCGGAAAGTGGCGGGATCTTGAGCGCCCAATTCTGGTTAATAACTGGGAAGCAACGTTTATGGACTTTAACGAAGAACGCTTAACCCCAATTGTTGATGATGCCAAGAAACTCGGGATCGAAATGTTTGTGTTAGACGATGGTTGGTTCGGCCACCGGGACGACGATAACAGTTCTTTGGGCGACTGGTTTGTGGACCAAAAGAAGTTTCCGCACGGGATTAAGCATTTCGTGGATTACGTTCACGCACAGGGGTTGAAGTTCGGGCTGTGGTTCGAACCAGAAATGATTTCATTTGATTCCAAGCTGTATGAAGATCATCCGGACTACCTGATGCAGGTCCCTGGGCGCCAGCCGTCACCGTCCCGTAACCAGTATATCCTGGACATTACCCGATCAGAAGTTCGGGATAATATTGTTGCTCAGGTGGAAAAAATTCTCCGCGAAAACAACGTTGATTACGTGAAGTGGGACATGAATCGTCATTTGGCCGATGTTTACTCCCTTGGATTAGCGCCTGATCAGGAGGGGGAGGTTTACCACCGGTTTGTTTTGGGATTGTACGACATGTTAGAGCGGATTACGACGGATTTACCGGACATCCTGTTTGAAGGATGCTCTGGTGGTGGTGGCCGGATCGACTACGGAATGCTGGCATACATGCCGCAGTCCTGGACGAGTGACTGTACCGACGCTTATGAACGAGAGAAGATTCAGTACGCAACGTCCTTGTTCTACCCGAATAGTGGCTTCACGGCGCACGTTTCGGTTATTCCCAACCAGCAAACGGGGCGGAGCGTTTCCTTTGCAACGCGGGGGGCCGTGGCCATGAGTGCAACGTTTGGTTACGAGCTTGACCTTACGAAGTTAACGGCAGAAGAGCAGAAACAGGTTAAACAACAGGTTGCCGAATACAAGGAAATTCGCCCGCTTGTTCAGTTTGGTGACTTTTACCGTTTGCGGAATCCATATACGACAAACGGGTGTGGCTGGATGTTTGTCTCTCCAGATAAGCGGGAAGTGGTCGTTGATACATTCCACACGCAATCCAGCGGTCAGCCGTGCGCGCACGTTACTAAGCTGGTCGGACTCGACCCACAGAGACAGTACGAGGACCTAGCAACCCATACGGTATACGGTGGTGATGAGTTAATGCGGATGGGGTTGTATGATCCGCTTGTGCACGAGGATTATACCGCTAAGACCTATCACTTTAAGGCGCGGAATTAAGGATAACAGTCTATCAAGAAATATTAATTTAAACAACCAGGGCATTTTAAATGTTGCCCTGGTTGTTGTGATTCATTGGCAAGAAAGTGGTTGCTATTACTGATGAATTGCGGTGCAATAACTGGTATACTCGGGTAAAGTATCACTAAAGAAGACAGGTTGCTGCAGTGTTGAACTAGAAAAGGAATTAGATGATGGCGCGAATTTTTGTTGTTGAGGATGATTTAGCAATTACAACCCCGTTAATTGCTGCCTTGAAAAAGTGGCAGCATACGGTGGCAACGGTTCAGTCGTGGGCAAACGTGACCGCCGAGGCCGTTGCGTTTAAACCGGCATTAATTACAATGGATATTACGCTCCCAACGTATGATGGTTTTTACTGGACTGCCCAACTTCACCAGGCATTACCAACCGTTCCCATTATTTTTATTACGGCAGCAACAACCGCAGAAGCGGGCAGCAGGGCAATTGCTGCTGGCGCAAGTGATTTCATCGAAAAGCCACTAACTATCGACTACCTTCTTGCCAAAATTAACCTCCTTCTTCAGAATACAGCAACTAATAAAGTCATTCGGGGCACCTATTCCTTTAACCCGGTTACTAACCAACTTACGTGTGGTGGCACTACGATTCGGGTAACGCCCACGGAAGGAATCATTCTGCGACTACTGCTCACGGCAGCACCGGAACCCGTAATGCGTTCAACGCTGGTAAGTGCGCTGTGGAGCGCTGATGTTTTTATTAACGACGATGCATTAACAACAAATGTTAGTCGCCTTCGGAAAAAGGTTGCAGTTCTCCGCAACACACACACGCCGATTGAAACTGTCCGGGGGAGGGGTTACCGGTGGAACGAATAACAAAAGTTATGCGATGGGTCATTGCCGCGCTGTTTCCAATTATTATTGGGTACGGAGTGGTGCTGGGTATTCTTATAGTTCTCACAGAATTGGTTCCTGGGACCCACCAAATTGTCCTCCTATTTTTTCAGTTTTCCTGGCCAATGGTTGTTGTGTGGGGGGCCGGCAGGCTAATTCGTTTTTTTCAAGTTCGTTCCCGGTTACGCCAGCATGATTATGCTTTTACGGCTTCTTTCCGTGATCAACTTTATCTTCACGAATTAAAACGGTTAGGGCGGGAGAAGCGGAACCTTGAGTTAGAAATTAGTAAGTTAACGGATCAGCGTCACGAATACCTTGAATTGTGGGCCCACGAACTTAAAACCCCGCTCACAGCGCTTAAGTTAGAAGCCCTTCAGTGTCCACCACGGCAGCGTCAAAGGTTAACAACCCAACTAACGGCGGTTAATCATCAGGTTGAAATGTTGCTCGCGGCGGAACGGTTGCGTCTTATTCATAATGACCTTGGATTTACGGTGGTCAACCTCCGCAGATCAATCGCCGGAACGATCCGGCGGTTAGAGCCGGTTTTTACCGGGAAGAACATTGCAGTCACGTTAGACGTTTCTCCGACAATCACGGTACTCACGGACCCCACCTGGTGGACGTTTGTAGTACGCCAGTTATTGCTTAACGCTGTTCAGTATAGCTTACCAGGAAGGACCATTATGATTAGTGTTCATGATCAAACGGTTTTGATTAGTGATCAGGGGTACGGGATCCCCGTAACTGATCAACCGCAGATTTTTAAGGAGGGCTTTACTGGACACAATGGGCGCATCCATAATCCTAATGCAACTGGAATGGGGCTGTACCTCGTTCGTCAGGTATGCACCGTTTTGGGGATTAAGGTGACGGTCTCATCAGTTATTGATCAGGGAACGACCTTTCACCTTACGTTTACACCGAACAAACTGAAAAATAACAAATTGTAAGGCTGCTGGCAGTTTTGTAAGAAAACGGGCTAGTGGCTCTTTATATACTGGGTTTATCAAGAATAAGGAGGACTTTAAAGTGGTTTTTTTAAAGCTAACCCACGTTAAGAAAACGTTTGGGCGGGGGACGAACCAGGTCCCCGCCCTGCGTGATATTAATCTGACCGTTGAACGGGGATCATTTGTTGCTATTATGGGGGAATCCGGTGCGGGAAAATCAACCCTCCTTAATATCATTGCCACCCTTACCCCAGCAACCGCGGGGACGGTGATGCTTGCTGGGCATGATATTACGTCTCTTAGCGAAGCGGCTTGCGCAAGGTTTCGCCGGCAGCACATTGGTTTTATTTTTCAGCACTTTAACCTGTTACCAGAGTTAAATAATAGGGACAACATTCTTTTACCCGCGATTCTTGCGGGTAAGAAGGGAGGGTACTATGAGAAGCAGGTTAATGAATTAGCGGAATCACTGGGAATCGCTGCTCTCCTGGCGCGGTATCCGGGCGAAATTTCGGGTGGCCAGCAACAACGGGTGGCGGTCGCACGGGCGCTGATTACCCACCCTGACCTTATCCTGGCAGACGAACCAACGGGTGCCCTTGATTCGCAAACAACCCAGACCCTATTGACAACGCTGCAGGAAGTTCACGCTCACCAACAGACTATCGTAATGGTTACCCATAGTGCTGAGGCCGCCAGTTATGCCCAGCGGACCCTCTTTATCAAGGATGGGGTGGTGTTTAATGACATTTACCGCGGAGACCAACCGCGAACGGCGTACGCCGCAACGTTAATTCAAACCCAACTGGCCCTTAGTACTGCGCCGCAGGAAGGAGGAATGGGCTGATGATCGCTCTTAAACTTGCATTTCGGGGAATGCACGCCAACCGGCGAATTTACGGTCCCAATTTGATTGCCATGGCGCTGCTTGTAGCGGTTAACTACATCATCCTTGCGGTAACCGCTAACCAAAGTATTCACCACCTTCTTTTCGGCAAGCAGCTCGTTGTTCTACTTCACTTGACGTTTGAACTATCGATAATTATCACGATTGCTTTTTTAGTGTACGTTAGTTCCATGACAGCGCGGAGTGAGGCCCACGAGTTCCGCGTATACACGCTTCTCGGAATGGCTCCGCTTAACAAGCGACTTATCATCGTAATTCGGCAAGCATGCGTTACGGTGGGGGGCTTAGGATTAGGACTTTTACTGGGAATTAACTTTGAGCGTTTCGTTTTTATGACGCTAGCCCGCATTCTTGGTATTTCACACTTTCATGCGCCGCTCTTGGTTGGCCCGCTAGAAACGTGTGGGGAGATATTTATTATTATTTCCGGCGGGTTAATTTTGTTCCGCCTGTTCTATCATTCAGCCGGCAAGTCAAAGGGACAGCCGATTAACCGGCTTCCGTGGTTGGGGGGAATTGCCGGAATTCTTACGACCGTGACGGGCTACTACTTGTCAATGACTAGCAAACCGGGGCTGGACGCCATTCCCACCTCTATGCTGATCATCGTTCTGGTAACTGTGGGCATGTACGGGTGCTTTATTGCGGGAAGCATTCTCGTATTAAACTTGTTGCAGCATAACCGGCAGCTATACTATCACCGGCGACGGTTTATTATTATTTCCGGTCTCCGGCAACGCATGCGGCAAAACGGAGCAAGCCTTGCGGGCATCTGTGTCATGGTAACCAGTGTTCTGCTTTCTATGATTGCGGTTGTTAGTTTAATGGTGGGGGAGCGTAGCTTAATGCGGTTGTGGAATCCTGAGGATGTTATTACGGCAACGGCTAAACCGTTTTCTCCAGCACAGCGGCAAATAATTAATCAGACCGCGCACCGGCACCATTTAGCGGTTACTGATTACCAACAAAGTATCATGACCGCGCCTATTATGGGAAATTTAACGAAGAGCGGGCAGTTTACTCCAACAAAGCCACGATACCAGCTTGCCTTTGTCCCGGTTAATGAGTATAACCGGGTTACCCGCACTCATTACCACCTTCGGGATAACCAAGCGCTTATTTACTGCCCGGATAATCAGTTGCAATTTATCACCCTTACCATTAATCAGCGTCATTTTACGGTAGTGCACCAGCTGAAGAAGTATCCGTTATTTTATGACTACCAGCACGCGGTTTACCAACCAGTGTTTGTAATTTTAAGTAGCCGCAAACAGTGCGTCCAAACGAGTCGCACCCCGTGGTTGTTCACGACATTCTTTAATACGGTTGGGAAAAAGCATGCCAAGATACGGTTTGCGGATGACCTGCAAGCGCGGTTGCACCTTACAAACGAGGAATACACCGCGAAGTACCAGCAGGGTCCCTTTTTAGCAACCTTGTTTGGGGGCGCATTCTTTATAGGAATCATCGTCAGCGTCGTTTTTATTATTGTGACGGTCATGCTAATTTATTACAAGCAATTAGCTGAAGGCCTCCAGGACCGGGCCCGGTTCCAAACGCTTTTTCAACTGGGACTGAGCGCGGGAGAAGCACGGCAGATTGTACGTACTCAGGTGCTAACAGTTTTCCTCTTGCCACTTGCTGGTGCACTCCTGAACACGTGTTTTGCTTTTCCGGCAATACGGAGCATGTTAAAGTTGTTTTCCATTTATAACGGAAGAATGATTCTCCTTGTTAGTTTGACAACTGCCGGGTTAATTGGGATAGGGTATGCGCTAATTTACCTGTTAACGGCACGTAATTATTATGCGATTATTCATGATTACCGGACTAATAACGACATTAGCGATTGGTGAAGTACTTCATAACTCACGTAATGATCAGTGTTTTTATAAAAAGCATGATTATTTATTAAACCGCTAACAACGCACATCTTGTATTTGTTTCAATGAAACAAATAGTTATTATCCTTGAATTTGAATAAAGGGATGCCATACAAAGCGGGGAACAGACGTTGCATGCCAATAACTAGCTACGGGTTAGCGTGCAATAACTTCACTGGTTCGTGTGTAGCGAGCAGTTTTTTAAACTTTATCTGCTGATGGATGATGATCTCCATGCTGGTTAAGTTTAAGAGTGCTCGTGGAAAAAATAATCTGGATGTTTAACGTATTTCTGGAAAAGGATGTAAGTTCTTTTGTAAGTTAAAATAGTGGATTTTTCATTTTTTAATGGCTTAAGTTATAAAACAAAACGGGGAGAGAAATGGTATGGGGCACAGATGGATGCCAGGTTTTAATGGGTAAACTTAAAGCCTTTCATATAGTGTAACCGTTGGGAGACTGTGATAGGAATCGCAGTCTCTTTGTTATTGCTACATAATTTATGCGTCAAAACGGTCCAATATAAAGAGCGCGGTTTAAATGCTATAAATCAAGTTTTTGCTTTGTTTTTATAATAAATTTAAACTTAATAATAACTTTAAACTTATTTTCCAAATTCCAAAGTTTCGTCATAAATTCATGGTTAAATAAAAAAGAATCCTTATGAACGTGGGGTGATTCTTACGGGTTTTAAACAAAACTTAGGAAGATATCAGAAAACATCCTTATTATCGATGAGCTTGGGAGTTTAGGGAATGTTAGGTAAATTTGAACTTTACTATCCAATTGTCATGTCTTTAGTGTGGATAATTGGGTCCGTCTTCTTTAACCTAAGTGAGCGTCATTTCTTTAAAAAGCCGGATGGTGTTGAAGATGATGGCCCCTCTGTGGACGTGGTCATGTCGTGCTTTAACGAAGAGGCGGTTTTGGAAAAATCTGTTCGCTCTCTGGAACAGATTTCATACCAAAATTTTCATGTGGTTCTTGTTGATGATAAGAGTACCGATGGAACGCTGGACATTATGCGGCGGCTTGCGATGAATTATACCAATATCGTCGTGATGGCCCAGCCGGTTAACCGGGGCAAAGCCGCTGCACTAAACCGGGCGTTAAAGGAAAGTACAGCAGAGTATATTCTGTGCATTGATGCTGACACAACCTTTGAAAAACGATCACTCAGCCTCTTAGTTGCCGCCATTAAGGCAGATAATCGGATTGCCGCCGTTACGGGCCGCCCAGTAGTTAAGAACGTTCAGACGCTCGTGGGAAAGTTACAGTACCTGGAATACGTGATGAACATTGACATGATTAAGCGAGCACAGTCCTTTTTTCTGGGACATATTCTGACGGTTTCTGGAGTATTAACCCTTTTTCGGCGCACCGCCCTAAACGCGGTTGGGGGGTGGAGTACCGGGGCAATGACTGAGGATATCGATGTTACGTGGCGACTGTACGATATGGGATATTACTGTACGTATCAACCCCGCGCGTTATGTAAGATTTACGTTCCGGAAACCATTCGGGGGTTTGTCAGACAGCGGATTAGGTGGGGGCGTGGTGGATTAGAAGTTCTTCGGAAACATATCGGATTCTTTCCGTTGTTAACAACCGGCCAGAAGTTATTAGCAACCGACATGTGTTGCAGTTACTTGTGGGTCTTTGCCGTTTCTTTTGCGATTACTCGCGTATTCTTCAAGTATGTGTTTTTGCACAACCTGGCAATTAACCTAGGAGTGTTGATTGCGTACTATGCGGTAACAGTGCTATTTTACTGGGCTTCTAAGAAATTTAATTTTAAAAACGCCTATGTCTCTTATAAGCATTACTGGTTGTATTTACCGTTTTTCTTCTATACGTATTGGCTTAATAATATTGTTGTTGTTTTTGCTGCGTTTTATCACCTCTTTGATTCAGTGAAATTCGCAGCATGGGGTGCATCAGATCGGGGGAAGATTGATGATTAAAAAGTTTGTTAACTGGTTTAAAAAGGCATTCAGCTTAGGTTATATGTTAGTTGGTAATGTTATTCAAGTGTTTATCTTTGCCATTTTAGCTCTTTTCCTTATGCGGCATTTTAGTGATTGGATGGTTGACATGTATGTCTTGACTAACTGTAACCAAACAGTCTTTCATGCAATGAGCATTGTTCTTTTCATTGCGATGAGCGTTGTTTGCACCTGCGCTCTTCTTCGGTTCGCATGGTTCCGGGTTTTGTATCCGCTTGAGCGGAAGCGGCGGGAGAACTAATGCTTAAGGCCATTTCTTGCCTAATTAAACGTTATTGGCATACTTTTTTTATTACGATTTGTTTTACCTTGGTTGCTGTAATTGGCTATCAGGAATACCAAGCGTTTGTGGAACAACGAACCATTCAGCGCGAAGTTAGTACGGGACATCTTACTAACCAGGAAATTCACTCAAACGGAATCTTAGTCCTGTGTTATCACCGGGTTGCGCGACGGTCGATTTTTCGGACAATTACACTAACGTTATCGAATAACGATCAGATTCATGATTATTCCGTTACGCAACAGCAGTTGACCCAGCAGCTTCTTTTTCTTAAAAAGCATGGAGTACGGATCATTTCAATGGACAAAGCAATTAAGCTTGCCAAGCAATCTAAGCCATTGCGTCACAAATATGTTACCCTGACGTTTGACGATGTTGATGCAACGCTTCCGGAAAATGCTACACCGGTGCTCAACCGCCTTGGCCATTTATCATATCTTGCTTTTATCGTAACGGGAAATACGGGGCGGTATGATAACGGAACACGGTTAGCAACGTGGCCGCAACTCAAAGAAATGCGGGATGACTCTAACGTCACGTTCGGGGTGCACACCTACAACATGCACCGGTTACAGCAAAACAAACCACTTTTGATGTACGCTAAAAATTATCGCTGGTTTACGCGAGATTTTTGGCAATCTGAACAGGCCCTCAAAGAGCATATTGGGTATAAATCCCGGTATTTTGCATATCCATACGGGGAGGGGACCAATAAGGAACAACAATACTTTGCCCGGCATGGCATAATTACTTTTTCCTTAAATAATGCCATTATTGAACCCGGCCAGGATTTGTCACAACCTTTACCCCGAACAATGATTGACGGGGATGCTTGGCAAAAAATTGTCCGACCATGGGTTTTAGGGAAGGTTCCCCATTAATTTAAAAACCTTAATATTCGTATAAGAGCGTAACTCCAGATCAACCATGGGGTTGCGCTTTTTTTGATAAATCTTTTCTCCCCAGAATTAAAGAATTTATTGGATCTTCCTCAAGGGAATTCAAAGTTGTTGGTTAATAATTAACAGATCATTCAGAATATACCAGCAATCTTTTACTAAATTAGGAGCATAATATTCACTGTAAATGAGGGATAGAATAAGGCCTAGATTTAGAAAGAGGATTACCGTGAAACATTATTACTTAATTCCGGTGAATAACAAGTACGCAACAAACCAACCGACGGTTTACGCAACTGATTACCAAACAAGTACTCACCAAACCCGGATCGTATCTGCAACGGTGCCGAACCTCCATGATGCGTTTCGGGCGGTTGATGCGAACAATACTTACCGTAACCACATCGTTCATATTATTAGTGCCCGAACCAAGTGGGGAATTAATCGGCAAAAGCAGCAGTTATTTCGGATGCGGGAGTGTCCTGAAATGCAGGTTGTTCATGCATAATGGTTAAACTGAATAATTTTAACAACTGGCAATGCTGGTTGTTTTTTTTTTTTTTTTCACAGTGGTCAAGGCCTCACGTTCTCGTGATAATTATGCTTATTTTGCGAAGGAATCAGAATAACTCCTTGATCTATAATCAGTAATTTTAAAACAGATCCTTAACGGTCTGTTTTTTATATTGTTCAGTTACTAGTAAAAATGAGTATATAATAGAGGGCGGTTTATTAATTATTATCATGGAGGAGAAAGGAAAATGCGCATGTTCCAGCAGCACCTCAATGGACGCTTAATTATCTTTTTTATTCTCGGACTTATCCTTAACGCGAGTGGCAACGCCCTTACCGTTGCATTAAATCTGGGGAGTCCGGTGTGGACTGCTGCGTGCGTTAACGTAGCGCACGCCCTGCATATTTCACTTGGTTTCATTATGATATATTGGGGTGTGGCGTTGGTAATCACAACCATCTTAATTACCCGAAAAATACAGGGTTGGCGGACATTTAAGAACGTGATTTTCATGGTTTTATTTGCTGCGCTCGTTAACTGGTTAAGCAAGTGGTTTGAGCATACTTCTTTGATGACGCTTCCGATAATTATGCGGGTTTTTCTTGATTTTAGTGGAATTGTTCTGATTGCCGCCGGCGTTTCGTTATACCAGCGGGTTAACTGGATGTTACATCCGTGTGATGACTTGATGCAGATTGTGCGGTTTAAATTCTTTGAAGGCAATGCTAACCGCGCAATGTTAGCCGTTTACTTACCAGCAGTTATTATCACGTTGCTTTGTGTTTGGCTGACGCATCGTTTGTGGGCAGTTAATATTGGAACCATCTTTGCGTTAATTTTTCAAGGCTGGCTAATTGGCGTTGCAGATCGCCGGTTATTCCGTCAGCTAAAGCACCGTGGTTTTGATGATTAGTGGTCGTGATTATCATCTTCTCATTATAATAACCGAACGCAACTGCTCAGCGCGTCTCTCAGCACACATTAAATTGGACTAACTATCGAAAAAATATGCGACCGATGGGAAACGCATGGCTAGTTATTGGACTTAATTATTTTTGGATAAAAAAGATCGTAATAACCAGTATGTTATGTAAAAACCCCCTGGTTCAGCTTGACGATTTCTGTCATTAAAACTATAATTTTAATAACAAGTTATTCGGAGCAGACGCATCTCCCCCGTAACCAAGATTTCATTTTAAGGAGGATTTTTATCCATGGATCATGATCGGTACTTACCGTTAATCAAAAAGGAATTGCAGCACTTACCGGATTATATCCGTGATTTTTACTTGCAGACGAATCATTCGGTCACAACAATTTACCAGTACCTGACTGAATTTCGACGGTTCTTTAATTGGCTGCGGGAAGCTGGCATTACGGCTGCAACTGAAAATACGACTGTATCAGTTGATACGCTAGCTAAACTTCGGCGAACGGACATTATGCTATACATTGATTATTTGAAACATTCACCGAACAAGCAAGGCCGTTCCAATTCACCAACGTCCATTAACCGGTCGATTAACGCACTCCGCTCACTCTTTAAGTTTTTAACGGTGACTGCCGATACGGTTGACGGTAAGCCGTATTTTACCCAAAACGTCATGCTCAAGGTTGATTCATTGAACGCGACTGAAACCTTGAACTACCGGGCGCATAATTTGGAAACCCACATGTACACTGGCGAACGAAAATATGAGTTTATTGAATACATGCAAAATCAGTACGAAAAGGACTGTGATCCGCGTGCTAAGGCAGCGTTTAAGAAGAATAAGGAACGGGATATCTGTATTGCTGCTCTAATTCTTGGTACCGGGGTTCGGGTGTCGGAAGCAGCAAATATTAACGTGGCGGACTTACACCTGACGGATGGCATGCTAGATGTTATCCGGAAAGGTGGAATGCGGGACGCCGTGCCGATTGCCCCGTGGGTTATGCCGTATATCCAAGATTACGTGGCAATTCGGCAGGAGCGCTATAACCCGCCGAAGGAGCAGCGCGCCTTTTTCCTAACGCAGTACCACGGAACAGTCCGCCGAATTACGTACAATTCAATTGAAAAATTAATCAAGAAGTATTCCACCGCGTTTGGTCACCCGCTCACTCCTCATAAACTACGCCACACCCTTGCCTCAGAGCTCTATGGAATCACTAAGGATCAGGTGCTGGTGTCCCAGCAACTTGGACAAAAAGGGACTTCCGCAACGGACCTGTACACCCACGTTAACCAGGAAGCCCAGAAGGATGCACTAAAACAATTAAAATAGTCAATTAAACCACCCGCACCAGTCATAAAAATGATGTTTGGGTGGTTTCTTAATTGTTTAAAGTAAATGATCAGCAACCAAACATTCGGCAATCTGAACCGTATTCCAGGCTGCCCCCTTCAACAGGTTATCCGCGACAATCCACATGTTAAAACAACCAGGATTTTCGTTATCGGACCGAATCCGGCCAACATACGTTTCCCGGTGGCCTTCCGCGGTTAGTGGTTGTGGATAGACCTGATTATCTGGATCATCTAGCACAACAACTCCCGGCGCTGTGCTTAACACCTGCCGCAAATCAGCGGCTGTTGCTGTCGGATCCCCCGTATCAATATAAACTGATTCTCCGTGTCCGATTGCAACCGGAACCCGAACACAGGTAGCGGAGACCTTAATAGCTGGATCATTCATTTCCCCGCACATAATCTTTTTGGTTTCATGAATCATTTTCCACTCCTCGTGTGAGTAACCATCGTCTTCAAATACGTCAATTTGCGGCAAAAGATTAAACGCTAATGGATAGTGCTGGGGTTCTCCCTTAGTTGGAAAAATGGTTGTGGTCATTGGTTGTTCTTCAAGGTGTTGGCGCGTTTCGGTATATAACTCGTTTAACGCCTGCTGCCCTGCCCCTGATGCTGCCTGATAGGTAGATACAATAACCTGTTGTAAACCAAATGCCTGTTGTAATGGAGCTAAGGCAACTACCATCTGAATGGTTGAGCAGTTTGGATTGGCGATGATCCCGTGGTGTTGTTTTAAGGATGCCCTGTTTACCTCTGGAACAACCAGGGGAACGGTGGGATCCATTCGAAAGGCACTTGTATTATCTACGCACACGGCTCCATGATTAACTGCCGCCGGTAATAGGGCCTTAGAGACCGCTCCCCCGGCCGACGCTAAAACAAGATCAACCCCCGTAAAGCTATCCGGAGTGGCTTCTTCGACAGTAACCGGAGTGTCATACACCCGTAATTTTTTCCCAGCGGATCGCGCCGACGCTAATAACTTAACGTGGTTAACCGGGATTGTCGATTGTTCTAATTGTTCAATAATGCGGTTTCCAACCGCTCCGGTTGCCCCTAAAATCGCAACGTTATAACTTTGTGGCATGTTAAAACCCCTTTTCTAATTTAAACGCTTATCTTGTTTCATAAAATTTTCCAACCGCTGCATTGCTTTTTTTATCTGGGAAAGTTTAGTGGCGTACGATAGCCGAACATACCCAGCGCCGCCGGGGCCAAAAATTTGTCCCGGGATGCACCCAACGCCTGCCTGATTTGCTAGTTTCAGGGCAAATTCACGATCATTAGTTCCGTATTGTTCAGGAATACGCATAAATAAGTAAAACGCTCCTTGTGGCTGAACATATGAAACGTTCATTGCTGTTAATGTTGCTGTTAGGTACTGCTGACGTTTGTAGTACCGGAAACGTGCAGAATTAGCAGGGCGAACATCCCGGTACGCTTGAACCGCTGCATATTGCGCAGGGTTGGACGGAGCGGTGACAAGGTATGAATGTAACTTTGCAATTTTTTGGATTAACGCCTCTGGTCCAACAACCGATCCAATACGGTAGCCAGTCATTGCATGCGACTTTGAAAGACCAGTTACAACGACGGTTCGTTCCGGGATAAACCGCGCTAATGAAACATGTGGTTGGTTGTACGTTAGTTGCCCGTATATTTCATCAGTGATCACAATTAAATGGTGAGCTTTAATAATCCGGGCAAGTTCCCGTAACTCCCCTTCCGAATACGTTGTTCCGGTCGGATTGTGGGGATAATTGAGGATAATTGCCCGTGCATTTGGCCAGCGTTCCAATTCACTAGTTAAGCGTGCCGCTGTTAATTTAAACCGGTCAGGAGCGGTGTTAAGCGTAACGGGCTGGGCCCCAACGAATGTCAGCAGTGGAATGTATAGTGGATATGCCGGGGTGGGAACGATTACCTGATCACCGGGGTTGAATAATCCCATAATTGCGGTGGCTAAGCCTTCGGTTGATCCGACAGTCGTAATAATTTCAGTGGCGGGATCATAACTAATCCGTTGCGTTTTAGCCATAAACCTAGCGATCGCTTTTCGCAACGGAAGAATCCCTGCAGCAGCAGAGTAATGGGATTGATTTCGCCAGATACTCACGGTTGCTGCTATCTTAACGCTTAGAGGGGTTTTTAAATCCGGCTCCCCTACCGTCAACCTAATCAGGTGCGGAATTGAGGAAATTTGATTATTAAATTCCCGAATTCCTGCGGGTTGAAGCGCCGCTAACACCCGATTGGTTTGGGATTGAACGTCGTTACCTAATAAAACCATTTCCTTCCCTCCTTATAGCAGATTTTCTAACCCAACAACCATGTGATCAAGTGCGGTAACTTTCTGAAGTGCAATGCGCACTCCTGCCATAAAGGATTCCCGATCAAAGGAATCCTGACGAATTGTCAACGCTTCTCCCGGCGCCCCAAAGAGCACCTGCTCGTGAGCAACATAGCCTGGGAGCCGGACTGCATGGACTGGTACACCATTACATAGAGTCCCACGTGCTGCTAAATTTTCTGATTGCGTATTTGTCTTTTGGTTACGGGCAGCAGCAATTGCTTGCGCCGTCGCAAGCGCTGTTCCGGACGGTGCATCCTGTTTATCGGCATGGTGCATTTCTACAATTTCCGCGTCAGGAAAATACTGCGCCGCAATTGCCGCAAACTTCATTAATAAGACGGCGGATAACCCAAAGTTGGGGGCAATAATTCCCCCCCGGTGTAATTGAGCGGCTTGTGTAATAAGCTGATGTTGTGCTGCCTCGGACATTCCGGTTGTTCCTACTACCGGGAACATTCCATGAGCAAGTGCGAATGCAACGTTTTCAGTCGCTGCCTCTGGAACGGAAAAATCAACCCAAATCGTAGCGTTTTGATGAATTTCGTCGAGCGCAGTAAAGACGGGGACATTTTCTGCTAAAGCATAATCTGTAGGATTTTGGCTGGGAGCGGTTGGTGAATACACGGCACCAACTTCAAAACCAGGCATTTGGTTAATAAGGTTCAGCACCTTTTTCCCCATTGCACCGGTGAATCCGGCAACAAGTACTTTAGTTGTTTTCATTATGAGTTCCTCCTAAATTTAGTGGTAAGGGATGAGCAAATGCGTCAGCTGCTAGCCCCAATGCTTCTGCCAACTGTTCTTGTTCCGGGGTTGTTAGTGGGACTAACGGCAACCGGACGTTTGGTGTTGTACTTCCCTGCGCTGCCAGTACCGTTTTAACCGGTGTGGGTGACGGAAACATGAACAGTGCTTCCATTCGCGGGGTTAGCCAGCGCTGAATGCGTCCGGCTTGGGAAACGTTCCCGGCTGTTAGTTCGGCGTACATGGTGCGCATTTGTTTGCCGTAAATATGAGCAGCAACCGAAATAATTCCGGTTGCGCCAATCACCCGGGCAGAAAGCGCCTGCGCATCTTCACCACTGTATACCAAAAAATTGGTGGGGGTCTGTTCCACAATCTGTTCAAGCTTTTCTAATGAAGAACACTGCTTAATCCCAATAATCCCCGTAACATTGGCTAACTGAGTAACCGTTGTGGGTTCCATTTCAACCCCGGTTCGTCCGGGAATGTTGTAGATCATTATTGGGAGTGAACTAGCTTGTGCAACGGCTGTGAAGTGGGCGATCATCCCTGCCTGGCTCGGTTTGTTATAGTAAGGAACAACGACTAACGCAGCGTCAATTCCCGGAATGGCTGCAACTTCTTGGGTAAACGTAACGGTCTGGGCCGTATTATTACTCCCCGTACCTGCAATTACGACGCCCCTGCCCGCAACCATCTGCGCAAACCGCTGATACAATGTAATTTTTTCATCATGGGTGAGCGTTGGCCCCTCCCCCGTTGTTCCTCCAATGACAAATCCCCGGGTTCCCGTTGCGAGCAGTCGGTTAGTTAGTCTTTCCAGTGCAGGATAATCAATTTTTCCGGCTGCAGTAAATGGTGTAATAATTGCGGTAATAATATCTGCTTCGCTAAACCGTGTTCTTAACTGTGAATTCATTTTAATTTTCCTCCATTCTTGTAATTAAAAAGTTAACCATTGCATTCATTCCCGCGCTTAATGCGGCTTCATCAGGGGCAAACTCGGCGGAGTGAAGTGATGCATCTGTTCCAACTCCCAGCCAAAACATTGTGCCCGGAAACTTACTGAGTAGGAAGCCAAAATCTTCTCCCGTCATTGCAGGGGAAGTTGGAATAAACGTGATTGCAGGATTACTCTTCATATATTTAATAAACCGGGCTGTTAACTGCTTATCGTTAACGACGGGAAGATAGCCCCCCTGATGCATTGTTAGGTCCGCCGTACAATTAAAGCTGGTTGCAATTCCATCACTAATGGCTTGTAACCGTTGCTTAATCTGAAGAATCGTTTCCTGTGTTAATCCCCGAATTGTTCCTGTAATGCGGGCCGTTCCGGCAATCACGTTGCGGATTGTCCCGGCAGTCGCGTTCCCAATCGTTACCACCCCACTTTTGAGTGGATCGATGTTCCGTGCGACAATCGTTTGGGCCTGCATGATGAATGCCGCCATTGCAACAACCATGTCATTAGCCCGGTGAGGAAAGGCTGCGTGTCCTTGTTTACCGTGGAGCGTCAGGTCAAATTCAGTTGTACCCGCAAAGAGCGTCCCCTGCCGGCACCCAATTGCCCCTGCCGGCAGTTCGGGGTTAACATGAAGCCCGTAAAATTCAGTCGGACACCACTTTCCTGTAAATACCTTATGGTCAAATGCGCGCTTCCCGCCGTAGTCCTGTTCTTCGGCTGGTTGAAAAAAGAATAACAGGTCGTCTTTCGGCTGGTGTTCACTGAAATAATTCAAAATTCCCAGTGCCACCGTCATGTGAAAATCATGCCCGCATGCGTGCATCTTCTCGGAAAACTTTGATGCATACGGCAAGCCGGTTTTCTCCGTAACGGGGAGCGCATCAATGTCTGCTCGGTAACCGATAATTCGCTGTGATGCACTCCCTTGAACACGGACTAGTAAGGCGGTTGGAAGCTCAGGAATCGTTCGAATTGTCAGGTATCGTTGGTTAAACGATTTAACAATTTGGAGGAGTAATTCGTGCGTCCTTGCTTCGTGGAGGGCAAGTTCTGGAATTTGGTGCAACTGACGCCGAATTTGGACTAAATCATTATCCGTAAACTGTGTCATCAATCTAGCCCCCTTAATTCATCCTCAAGTGCTGTTTTGTTTGCCGTTCGGTTATCTTTCTTTTTAATAATCCGAGCTGGGACCCCAGCAACGACGGTGTTGGGATCCACATCATGTGTCACCACTGCGCCCGCGGCAATGACTGCCCCGTGGCCAACCCGGACGCCTTCTAGTACAACTGCATTGGCGCCAACCATAACGTTGTCCTCAATAACAACTGGTTGCGCGCTTGCTGGTTCAATTACTCCGGCTAAAACGCTCCCCGCGCCAATATGACAATGCCGGCCGACTTGCGCTCGGCCCCCTAGGACTACGCCCATATCGATCATCGATTCTTCCCCGATTACAGCGCCGATGTTAATGATGGCTCCCATCATAATGACTGCCCGGTTTCCAATTTTAACCTGGTCCCGGATAATTGCTCCGGGTTCAATCCGAGCATCCGTGTCAATGTAGTCTAGCAGCGGAACGGCGCTATTTCGAGCAAGTACTTCGACGTGGGTTGTTTCAATTACTGTGGCATGCGCCGTAATAAAGGGCTTAATCTTTCCCCAATCACCAATCAAAATTGCCATGGTTGGTGTATGAAAACTGGTGATTTCTGCTGGGAACGTAACAGTCGTAAATTTTCCTTGAAGGTAAACCCGAACGGGCGTTGTTTTAGGGGCGTTTCCAATGTAGTCAATTATTTCTTGGGTATTCATTTGCTTCATTTTTAATTACTCCCTTCATACGGCAAATCATTAATTACTAGTTGTGAATAGCTTTCACGTCGAATTACGAGTTGCGAATGTCCGCGCTGTGCAAAAACGACTGCCGGCCGGCAATTTCGGTTGTAATTAGATGCCATCGAATAACCATATGCGCCGGTTACCGGTATCGCCACAATGTCTCCTGCGGATAACGGTGCAATTCGTAAATCATCCACTAAAACATCTCCCGATTCGCAGTACTTTCCAACTAACCGAATCCGGTTAATTGCGGGGGCGGTTGGACATGCAGCATTTAATGCAGTGTAGTGGGCATCGTATAGGGCTGGTCGAATGTTATCGCCCATCCCTCCGTCGACGGCGACGTACGGTAATCTCCCGGGGAGGTGTTTTTCACTCCCTACGGTATATAGCGTAGTTCCGGCGGGACCAACGATGGCCCGCCCGGGTTCGACCCACAAGGCTGGCAGTGGCAAATGGGCTTGCTTAAAAGATTGTTTGACAGTGGTGGTAATTGTTTGAAGAATCGTCTTCACGGGAACCGGGTGCTCATCATTTGTATACTGAATGCCAAATCCCCCGCCAATATCAAGTACGGCGGGGATTACCGCAAAGTTACGGGCCCACTGTGCAATAAGGGTGCATAATCGGTTAATTTCCGTAATGAAGCCATCCGGTACAAAGATTTGTGAACCGATGTGAGCATGAACCCCAATGAAGTTCATGCGGGGACAAGCTAAAATCCACTGCAATGCGGTAGTTGCCTGCCCTGAAGCGAGATCGAACCCAAACTTACTGTCAGTTTGGCCGGTCGTAATGTATCGATGAGTGTGTGCCTGTACCCCAGGAGTCACCCGAAGCATCACGTTGACCGTAGCGTTCTGGTTAGTCAAAACTTGCTTTAGTAAGTTAATTTCGTGGAAATTATCAATAACAATTGTCCCGACATGCTTGGTAATTGCAAATTCTAGCTCTGCTTTTGTTTTATTATTTCCGTGAAAACAAATTCGCTCCGGTGGGAAGTGAGCTTGAAGCGCAGTATAGAGTTCTCCCCCTGATACCACATCAACATGACACCCTAAACGGGCCATTAACTGGTAGATTGCGATACACGAGAATGCCTTACTTGCGTAACAAACGGCAGATGTGAGCCCCGAAGCGGCAAGTGTTTGTGTGAATTGAGAAACAGCCGCCTCAAGCTGGTCAACGTCGTATACGATTAGTGGCGTTCCGTATTTACGGGCAAGTGTCAGGGCATCACATCCCCCGAGCATTAAGTGACCAGTTGGCGTTGTTGCGAATTGGTGTGAAAATGACATTTTAATTCCCCCATACGTTTTGAGTACAGGGCGCTAAAAAAATCCCCCGTGTGCGCGCCACACAGGGGAATCTACGTAATCATTAATTAAAATTAGTGTAGAAATCCGGTGTCGATAGCGCCCCGCAAGCCTTTATTTTCTTGCGACAGTCTGAAGTCTCTTAAACTTCAACCCAGCAAACCAGAAATAAAATTCCCTTTCCAGCGCTTCGGCGACCGCTCCTTTCACTTGGGATCATCGTTCGGGAATAAACTAACCCAAGGTACTGATATTGGCCGCGCCTCTTCGACTTGCTTTTAATCTACACTGCTATTTACTAAATGTCAATCGCTAATTGAATTTTAATTTTCATTATTTTTTTCTTCCTTAGATGGCACCACTATTTGTTATTTTTGTTTTACTTTAGGTGTTGACAGCACCAAATGCGTTATTAAAATAATACGTAATCTTTCACAGAATTCTTATTTGGAGGGGAAATTACATGAAAGTCGTTAAGTTTGGGGGAAGTTCGCTCGCAGATGGGCCACACGTTAAGCAGGCAATCGCAATTATTAGGGAAGACCCGAAACGCCGAATAATGGTGGTATCTGCTCCCGGGAAACGTTCAGCCGATGATGTTAAGGTGACGGATTTGTTAATTGCGTACGCAACCGCCGTTCTTCACCGTGATGATTACGCTGCAATTCGGGAAGAAATTATTCACCGGTACTTCGAAATTGCTGCGTACTTTAATTTACCGCAAAGTGACTTACAGTTTATTCCACAAACGATTGTTTCCCTAGCGGAAACTTCCTTCCCGAACGCAGACTATTTAATGGCCGCGTTTAAGGCTACTGGGGAACGGCTAACCGCCTTTCTGATCGCCGCCCTCCTCAATCATCAGAAGATTCCTGCTCGTTTCATTGATCCCAAAGAAGCCGGAATTGTTGTAAGTGATCAACATGGCCCCAATAATGCAACGGTTCTCCCCGAAACCTATGATCACCTGGTGCGGCTCCAAGCTTTCCAGGAAGTTTTGGTGGTTCCGGGATTTTACGGTTATACTTCTACCGGAGAGATTGCCACATTTTCTCGCGGGGGGTCAGACATTACTGGCGCTATTATTGCGCGGGGAATGGCAGCCGAATGCTACGAAAACTTTACGGACGTAGATGCGATTTACGCGGCTAATCCAGCAATTATTCTCAACCCGCGCCCCATCAAAGAAATGACGTATCGGGAAATGCGCGAACTGGCATACGCTGGTTTTTCCGTGTTTCACGATGAAGCCCTTATTCCAGCAATTGCGGGGAAAATCCCAGTCATCGTAAAGAATACTAACGCCCCCTATCACCCAGGGACCCGTATTATTCCCGCCAATGATTTCACCCCCCAAACAACGATCACGGGGGTTGCTTGTGCGCGGGATTTTAGTGCCCTATATCTGCACAAGTACCTGTTAAATAAGGAAGTTGGCGTAACTCTTAAAATTTTAAAAATCCTATCAGCGCATGGTATTTCGTATGAACACATGCCGTCTGGAATTGACGATTTAACCATTATCATGCGTTCCGCTCAGTTAACACCTGTTCGCCGGCGGCAAATCGCCCTTGATATTCAAGCGGCAATCCAACCAGATAGCCTTGAGTGGATTGATGATTACGCAATTATCATGGTTGTTGGGGAAGGGATGCACGATCGGATTGGAACAACTAACGGGGTGACTGCGGCCCTTGCGCAAGCAAACGTTGCTATCCACATGATTAACCAGGGAGCATCGCGGATTTCTATCATGGTGGGCGTTCGGGCAAACGATGCTAACCGCGGGATTGCTGCAATTTATAATTATTTTGAAAAAGAAGGTGCTTAAAGTGAAAATCTTTCGTGTACATGGTTCAGAGAACCGGTTTGCTCTTGTTCCGCCACCGCTGTCTACTCAGTTACCCGTGATAGAGAGCCGATTTCCGGATTTTTTACGTCAAAGGATTCCCGTACTTCGGGATATTGACGGTGTATTATTAGTTCAACCATCAACGCAATCAGACTGTCAGGGACGCATGGTCATCATTAACAGTGATGGAACCCATGCCAAAATGTGTGGTAATGGATTGCGAACGGTTGCAAGGTATTTGGCCCACAAAGCGCCTACGTTGTCATTTAAGGTTGCAACTGACGAGGCGGCGCTTGCCGTCCAGGTTCATCAGGACCTTGCTCCTGGGGTGCCAGCAATTGGTGTTGAAATTTCACCCGTTTTGTTTCAACCAGCGGCGTTACCTATGACTAATTTAGGAAATGATCCAGTGGTGAATGCCGTTATTCCTGCCTTTGATCCCCACTTACGCTTTACGGCAGTTGCAGTGCCTAATCCGCACTTAATTAGCTTTGTTCCATCGGTTCAAGCGGCACAAGCAACCCTGAAGCGATTAGGAACAACCCTGAATGCTCCTAACCGTTACTTCCCAGATGGCGTGAATATTAGTTTTGCTGAAATCCGAGGTAAACGCACGTTATTTGTACAAACCTACGAACGAGGAGTTGGCTTTACGAACGCCTGTGGTACGGGAATGGCAGCAGTCAGTCTTAGCTACGTTACTGCTTACCATCCGGAGTTAGTTGAACAACCACTCACTGTCTTAAATCCCGGGGGAATGGTTCGAACAATCGTTCATCGTAAAAAGGATGGGCGAAAGTGGATTGAGCTAATTGGGAACGCCACGATCACCCATGAAATTGAGGTAACGGCTGCGTTTGCGCCCCTGTCAGTTTCACAAACTAATGAAGAACAGGCTTATCAACAATGGATTCGCGACCAACTGCTACCTAAGTAAACCCTACTTTTAAACCAAGTAAAAACATAGAAAAACACCCGAGGTTTGTGGTAAACCACTCCGCGGGTGTTTTTTATTATTCCTGGCACCATACCACTATAAGTAGAATAGCCTGTGGATTGTCCTGCTTTACTTGACGAATCAGCTATTTATTTTAGTTAATTTTCGTCTAGCAAAAATTTGTATTTTTTAACGCATAAAACACGGAAACCGTAACTTTTAATCCCTATTTTTTTTGCATTATTCATTAATTATGTTCTGCTTGTGACCGAATTTCCTGAACGAAATCCCGGCGAATAAAGTATGAAATTGCAAAAGCGATTAGATCAATGATGATGAAGGCAACAATGGTAACCACGTAAGTATGCAATAACTGGTGAGTAACCGATAGAAGGATTGGTCCAACAATTCCGGCTGCAGCCCAAGCAGTTAATACGTACCCGTGAATTGCGCCGAGTTGCTTAGTACCAAAAACATCACCCAAGTAAGCAGGAATAACAGAGAACCCTGCGCCATAGCAAGATAACAATAAACATAATGCAATAGTAAAAATTAATGGGAGCTTAAGCGCCAACATAATGATTAACATAATAATGTCGACAACAAAAATGAGTGAAAACGTATTTGGACGTCCAATGTAGTCGGATAATGCTGCCCAAACTAAGCGGCCAAAACCATTGAATAATCCAATGATGCCGACCATAATGGCGGCTTTCCCAACGCTCATACCCGTCATTGCTTGAGCCATTGGTGACGCTGCCGAAACCAACCCAATGCCACAAGTAATGTTTATAAAGAACATAAACCATAATAACCAGAATGAACGCGTCTTAAGTGCTTCGTTTGCAGTAAACTGCTTTCCATCAAGATACGTAGATTTAACGACTGTTCGCTGATTATCAATGCATGGAATTTCGTTCGGCTGGGGCCGTTTAATAAACTGAGCAGCAATAATCATCACGATGAAGTAAACAATTGCTAAAACATAAAAGGTATTAACTAATCCAACGCTCTTCATTAAAAATTGAGCAACCGGACTAGTCAACAATGCAGCAAATCCAAAGCCCATAATTGCTAGCCCTGTCGCTAATCCCCGCCGATCAGGGAACCACTTAATAATTGTTGATACGGGCGTAACATACCCTGCTCCTAAGCCGATACCACCGATTACTCCGTAACCTAAGTAAAGCAATAATAACGAGTGGGTGTGAATTGCAAGACCAGTTAATGCAATTCCTGCGCCAAAAAAGAAACTTGCAAAAGTTCCTGTTTTTGTCGGCCCAAATTTTTCGACGGCATGTCCCATAAAAGCGGCGGACATACCAAGACAAAAGATTGCCAAACTAAAGGCAAACGATACTGCTGATTCAGTCCAATGAGTAGCAGCGATGATTGGTTTAGAAAAAACACTCCAAGCATAAACCGAACCAATCATTAAATGTAAGGCAACGCCAGCTAAAGCAACAATATTCCTCTTTCTCACAATAAACACCTTTCTATTGTTATGATGGATACGTATTCTAAAATACGCATTAAATATAAAGCACCGTTATAGTACCACGTTCATTCTATATAATCAACACTATATAGTTCGTGTTTACGCTAATTTCTATTTCGCAAAAAAGCATAACGTTTTAATAATCAGTTAATGACGAACTATATAATAAATTATTTCAATTGGTTTTGATTCCAAACAACGTTTTTATTAATGTGCAAGATAATGTTTTCTAAATTTAAATAAATTTGAATACGTTCTATGTGAATTAATTATCTTGAACAGTCAAATAAATTATTTTACAATGGAAAAGATGTATCGATTGGTATATAGCTAGTGGCATAGGGGGAGATTATGACAGATTTGTTAACAGGACTTAGAAAAACATTCTCATTAAAAAGTAATTTATGCGATATTATGTCGCTTAAACCTATAACGAAAATTCTAATGGCGATTATGTTAATTGCCGAGGGTAGTGTTTTTATTTGCGGCAAAAATTATAGTTTTATGGGATGGATTGGTCTTTTTACTGGTATTGCCACTGTGATGAACTTGATTTTAGTTGATCAAGGACGTTTAACAAATTACAGTTGGGGTATTTTAAGTTGTGCAGTATGGTTAATTGTGGCTTTTAACAATCATCTTATTGGTGATATTTGTTCACAAACCTTTTATCTTGTTATGCAATTTTTAGGAATTTCTATTTGGCACAGAAATATGAAGCATCAAACTGATTCTACCGAAATTAAGCCTAAAAAAATGAGTTGGCAAAAAGAAATATTAGTTATTGTCGGGATTATAAGTATGTATTTTGTTGTATTAGCTACCAGTAAAGCCCTTCACGGCACACAAATTTACTTAGATGCAACATTACTGCCACTTGGTATTGCAGGTCAATTTTTAATGACATACGGCTATAAATTTCAGTGGGTTATTTGGATTATTGATGACATTGTTAATTGTACCATATGGTTTATTCAGCTGGCACGAGGTGGAGCTGGCGCGATCACGATGTTTATGTTACAGGTTATTATGTTATTCAATGCTTTTTATGGTATGTATTACTGGTTTAAGAAAGCCAAAGTAACTGAAACACTTAGTTAAAAATAATTGTATATTATTTATTGATATATTGCTTATGTGTCAATGGTATTGAATTTTGACTTAGGTTAGTTTAATTATACGTATTAGTTTTAGCATATATACTCTAGTAGCAGCGACAAACGAAGTTCTTCAATCAATTTTATTGCAGCAAAGCATTACAACAACCCGGTATCGCACGACGTTAACATCTGTATTTAATTCTCTTGAATCATTATTTTCCATTTTAATTATTGGAATCAATGGATTATTAGTTAACCGTTTTGGGATTGGCATAACCTGGTTAATTCTCGCAGTAGTTGGTTTAATAATCCTTGGCTTTAGTAAGGGTTATTTAAAACGAACATTGACTAGATAATCCTATGAAGGATGTTTATTGTTAATAAAAATAAAAACAGAAAGGCACAGGACTCGTGCTTTTCTGTTTTTAATATCCTAATTATTAGGACATTGTTATTTAAATGATTGCTGCTAAACAGCGAACCTTTATTCTTATTTTTTTTATAACATTTATGAAATACTGATCATCCTTCCCTACTGGATCTTCAATATTCCACTCAATTTTTTGGGTACATGGAACGTAGGGACAGTTTACGCCACACCCCATAGTAACTAGTACATCAATTTTATGCGGTAGTTGTGATAGTGACTTGGGATATTGTTCCGGTTCCATATTAATTTGATAAACGTCTTTCATTATTCTAACAGCAGCAGCATTAATTCTTTTTGCTGGGTTTGTTCCGGCAGAATAACATGCACAATGCGGTAAATATTTTTTCGCAAATGCCTCTGCAATTTGACTACGACAGGCATTTTGAACACATACAAAAACAACATTTTTCATATATTATTCTACCCCAGTAAAAAATTAAAGCCAAAACCAATTAAAATAATCCCCAACGTCCCAATTGCAATAAACGTTGCTAGCAGCTTATTTTTGAGTACTTTTTTTAACATAATCAGTTCGGGTAAAGATAGCATTGTGACTGCCATCATGAACGCAATGAGTGTTCCGATTGGAACTCCCTTGGCGAATAATGCAGTAGCAATTGGAATTACACCAAATACATCGGCATACATCGGTGTCCCAATTAGAACTGCTAAAATTACGGAAAACGGATTATGGTTCCCCAAAACTAATTGGATAAGGTGCGTAGGAATCCAATCATGAATTATCGCACCAATTCCAACTCCAATTAAAATGTACGGCCAAACCCGGCCGACAATATCCTTTACTTGGTGCCAACCAGCTGCAACACGGGCTTGCCATGATAATTGCCGTTGTACGGCCGCTTCTGCATTACTTCCATTAATGTTGTGAATATAATCAGCAATTTGGTTTTCCATGTGAAGGTGCTTAATAATTTCACCACCAATTACTGAAAAGACTAGGCCAACAACTATATAACTAAGCGCAACCTTCATTCCCATAAACGATGCAAGCAATACTAACGACGCAATATCAATCATTGGCGAAGCAAATAAAAAGGAAAAGGTAACTCCTAATGGTAGGCCACTTGATGTGAACCCAATAAAAATTGGAATACTAGAGCAACTACAAAACGGTGTTATTCCGCCTAAACATGCGCCTACTAAATTGCCACCAATTCCATCGATTCGACTTAAAATACGTTTTGTTTTTTCTGGAGGAAAATATGATTGGACAATCCCCATAATAAAAACCAAAACTGACATTAGAATAAAGATCTTAACCGTATCGAATAAGAAGAAATGAAGCGAACTAGCAATTCGATTAAATCGTGAAAAATGAAAACACTGGTACAACAACCAATTAAAAAAACGACTTAACCATAACATGCGGAACACATTGTTAGTAATCCAACTAAACATTAGTCCCCCTTCTTCCTAAATAATCCCATTATCATGCATTAATTTATTAATTTCTGTGGATGATAATAAAGTGCCTTGAGATACCACCTTTCCCCTAATTAACAGTGCTGGCGAGGACATAATACCTAACTGCCCCATTAAAACAGGATCAGTGACATATTTAAACGAGCAAGATGCGGTGGTTCCCGTTTCAACTGCTTGCTGAGCATTGGTAGCTAATTTTTTACATTTAGGGCAACCAGTTCCTAATACTAAAACATCAATTTTCTTAATGTCCATAACAATTCCTCCTAATTTTGCACTTTATCAAGAATAGCTAAACTATCGACAAATTTGTTAATGTGTTCAAAGGCCGTTACATTCAACGTATAGTAATGTGATCGCCCTTCTTTGGTGTCAATAATGAGTTTTGCCTCGACTAAGATTCGTATGTGGTGTGAAATTGTTCCCTGAGTTGTTTTAAATTTAGCTGCAATTTCACAACCACAAATTCCAGGATCCCTAGCAATTAGCTTAATGATATTAACGCGCGTTTTATCAGCTAATGCCTTAAAAATAGTAACCATTTAGTCACCTCCTATCAGTGTGATTATACTTCAATAGTTTTATAACTGTCAATGTATTTCCGGTATCCTGTTATTTAAAAATAGAATTATTGATGTTGCTAAATTACCTGATTGGACCGCTTTGATTTAACAATTAGGATAGTGATTACGATAATCACATTTTATAATCATTTCACATTGTACTTTTTAAAGCTCAATGTTAATTAATGAAATTAACATTATTCATAAACAACAAAATGAACATTTTTCACTTTGTTGCAACCGCTTTCTTAAAGCTGATACAATCTAATTATCTGGTAATGAAGGAGTAATGCATATGAACAACCGGCTATTTTTACGAACAATACGAAATTTAATTATAATTAGTTTAATTAGTATTCTTTGTTTCACACCAGCTGTTGCGGTAGCTGCTCAGGTTAGTGCGACAGCTATTTCATCAACTAACATTAAGGCTACATCATCATCCCAACAATCGAAAATTTCTTTAACATCAGCTGCTCAATCTACGACTAATAATCACTCTACTGAAATTAGTCACGTTAATGTTTCAAAGAATGCTGCAGCACAATCGACCTCTTCTAAAATTGCAGTTTCTAAACCTGTTACTTCAATGTCTAGTTCCTCAGTTACACCTTTATATAAAACTAAACCATTGGTGGCATCTACTTCTAATAATTCTTCTATTAGTCAATTAGTTCAGGGAAAATCTGCGTTACAACTTGCGCACCTTATTAAAAACGGAACAATAACTCCCCAAGAATTACTTGCATACACCTATGAAAGAATTAAGCAGCTTAATCCACAATTAAATAGTGTTATTTATACAAACCCGGCCTATGCTGAAGCGCAACTTAAAGCGTTACAACAACATAATCCGCAAACAATGCCTTTTTATGGCGTTCCGCTATTAATCAAAGGACTTGACCAACCGTTGAAGGGATACCCTAATACAAATGGCCTTACCTTTGAAGCTAAGCAAACATATTCGTATACTGGTTCCTTTGTTAAGCGGCTTCAACAGCTCGGATTCATTGTTATTGGTGAAACTAATTTTCCTGAATTAGGATTAATTAACGTCACCACTTCGCTGCTTCATGGAACTGCCCATAACCCGTGGGATTTAACGCGTAATCCAGGCGGTTCATCTGGAGGATCAGCAGCCGCTGTGGCAGCAGACATTGTTCCAATTGCAACAGGAAACGATGCAGGCGGATCTCTTCGAATTCCAGCTTCTTGGTCGGGGGTTATTGGTCTTAAACCAACTCAAGGATTGATTCTAGGTGATCCGACAACGCCATCCGTTGTTAATTTTGTTGATGCCCGGAATGTTTCAGATATGAATACATTACTGACTTATTTAGCTAAGCCCGATCAAGTTAGTAAATTACAAGCTGTTCCTACCGATTTAACACGCCTTAAAATTGCTTATACCGATAAATCTCCTGTTGGCACCCCAGTTAGTCCTGCTGCCCGGCAAGCAGTCCATCAGGCTGTTGATTTCCTTCGGGCGCATGGTTTTACCGTTGTTCGTCAGGATGCACCAGTTAATGGTGTAAAACTAATGCAGAATTATTTCTTAAGGGCGTTATCAGACGGTCAAGTAGCTAATTTTCTTTGTCAACATTTCCTTCACCGTAATTTAACTCCTAACGACATTAATACGGTAGTTAGTCCAATGACCGTAGCGTTGTACCTAGCAAGCCTTAAGGCGCCGCATGACATCGAAAACCAGTGGACACATGAAATTCAATTAATTCACCAACAAATGACTGCTTTCCACCAAGAATATCCGCTATACCTTACCCCAACTACGGCTACCGTTGCCCCGAAAAATGATGACCCCGCTTTTTTACCACACGAAGTAGCGTTATTACGTCAAATTAATAAATTACCTTTTAATGCTCAAATGAAATTAATTTATAACGCATGGTTACACGGACTTACGAAAACACCATTTACACAGTTAGCCAACCTTGCAGGCGAGCCCGCTATCAGTTTGCCAACTTATATCAGTCCGGCTGGCTTGCCATTGGGAATTCAGTTTGAAGGTTCACAGTACAGTGACCGAATTTTGCTTGCTTTAGCACAGTTTTTTGCTGATCATGGACAATTTAAGTGGTCACGAACAACACAACTAAACACTCTGACTACACAACGAACACCAACAAAACATTTCTGTTACCGCGCTAAGTCATCAAGCTACTCCTATTCCCCTACCCGTTGCAATTATTGTCAGAAAGCGCCAACATCCGGCTATAAATATCAAACACTGCAAGTAGTGGCATCTGGTAGTAACCCTTCTTCTTTTGCTAATAAGAAAATGCACATTAAAAAATTACCGGCAACTGGGAACCATCTGGCACTCGGAATCATATTGTGTGGTTGGGGATTACTGGGAGCCGCAACAATTTTTATCAAAATTACGCGAAAACATTAACCACTAGTGGTTAATTTAGGAGATATTTTATATCTAGTTGAGAAGCGAAAACGGCTGAATTATCCGCCGTTTTCAGTTTAATTAAACATAGTGTTTTATGGTCACTGTTACCCGCATACCCTAATTAACTTAAATAGTGTCATCTTCTTAAATTAAATGGTTCGTAATTTCAATTAATTTTGTGTACAGATTATTAACGCTGTGTCTGTATTTCAACAAAGAGATTAAAAAAATACGCCACCTAAAATTGGTGACGTATTTTTTTAATTGATGGGATTTAATAAAGAATCCATACTGTAAACCTTATTAGTATGTGTCTAATCTAACTTAAAATTAAACCAACACCTTTAATAGACATGCTAAAAAGCCGCCAACGATCGGCCCAGCGACTGGAACCCATGCGTATTTCCAGTTAGCATCACCCTTATTAGGAATTGGTAAGAGAGCATAAGCTAAACGTGGTCCTAAGTCCCGCGCTGGGTTAACGGCAAAGCCGGTTGTCCCCCCAAAAGCCATTCCAATTGCGGTAATAATCAATCCCACAATCAGTGGTTTTAATCCGGTGGTAAACGAGCCTAGGTTTAATAGAATGAAAACAAAAATAAAGGTTGCAATTAACTCACTGACAAAGTTAAACTTATGATCTTCAATAGCAGGACTAGTTGCAAAAATATTAACTGTATTTCCTTCCTCTTCAGTTTGAGCGTGTTTAAATTGAGCATAATAAGCGCCAATAACCAATCCGGCACCACAAAAAGCACCTAAAAACTCACCGATTAAGTACGGTAAAACTTGTCCCCACGGGAATAAACCACATAATGCCGTTCCTAACGTAATTGCGGGATTAATAAAACCTTTTGAACCAATTGTTCCGGCAACATAAACACCGAAGGTTATCCCTAATCCCCACCCGAGTGAAACAAACAACCAATTTTGATTTCGACTAAATGTCTTAGAAAGATTAACTCCTGCACCTACGCCAACACCAATTGCTGTCAAAATTAAAGTGCCAAAAAATTCGCCTAAGAATGACGACATCACAATGACCACTCCTTATCAATAAAATCTCACAAGGAGCTATTGTAACACCATTATTTAAAATAAGTTTGTTTTACATCTTAGAAATAATTAAATATTAATTATCGAATAAGCTAATTAAATAAATTAAGGCTTGTTGCCAAATCTATATCTGATGTAATCGTTTCAAAAATGCTTTTGTTCGGTCATTTTGGGGGTGATTAAATATTTCTTCTGGACGCCCTTCTTCAACAATATATCCCTCTGCCATAAAGACTACCTTATCCGCAACTTCCTTTGCAAACCCCATTTCATGGGTGACAATTACCATTGTCATTCCGTCATCAGCTAATTTTTTCATTACCGCTAAAACATCATCAACCATTTCAGGGTCCAATGCTGAAGTAGGTTCATCAAACAGCATTATATCTGGATTCATTGCCAATGCCCGGGCAATTGCTACCCGTTGTTTCTGTCCACCGGATAATGATTGGGGATACATAGTAAACTTATCGCTTAATCCTACTAATTTTAATAACCGTTTTGCCGTTTGTTCAGCAACAGTCGCCGTTTGTTTTTTTAATTCCCGGGGTGCAAGCATAATATTTTCACCCACAGTTAAGTTATTAAATAAATTGAAGTGTTGAAAAACCATTCCAATGTTTTCGCGCGCCTTATCGATATTAACTCGCGGATCCGAAATATCTAACTGATCTACCACAATTTTTCCTGAAGTTGGTGTTTCCAGCCGGTTTAAACAACGTAATAACGTGCTCTTACCAGAGCCAGAAGGACCAATTAAGACAACTACCTGCCCTTCATCTACCTTAAAATTAATATTTTTTAACACCTTATTATGTCCAAATTGTTTGGCTACTTGTTGTACTAAAATCTTTGCTTGCGTCATTTTATACCTCCAATTTCCGTTCAATCCACTTTGAGAGTAGCGTTAAAACAGTGATTAATACCAGGTACATTACAGCTACAATCAGCCATACCTTAAATCCTTCTAGATTCCGGGCAATAATAATCTTTCCCGTCTGGGTTAACTCGACAATTCCAATAATTGACAAAATTGAGGTATCCTTTAAGGTGATAATAAATTGATTAATAAATGAAGGAATCATCATCCTAATTCCCTGTGGCAACACTACTTTACGCATCGCAATTCCAAATGGTAGTCCTAAACTACGCGCTGCTTCCATTTGGCCACGATCAACCGCTTGAATTCCCCCTTTAACAAAAGCTGCAATATACGCACCTTCATTTAAGGTTAATGTGATGATTCCCGCGATAAATGCCGGAATTTTCATTCCGATTAAACTAGGAATTCCATTATAAATGAATAATGCTAAAACTAATAATGGCAATCCCCGAAAAATATAAACAATCGCTGCTGCTAACATATTTAGAACACGATTAGGAACCACCCCGCATAGTCCAACAATAACGCCAAAAATAGTTGCACAAATAATAGCAACTAAGGTTAGTTTTAGCGTCTCTGTTAATCCACTTAAAAATGCGCCACTATTTTGCTTAATTAATCCCCAAAATGTATGACTCGATGCCGCATCTTTCACTGCCGCATTTTTAGTATACTTATTGATAATTTTTTTGTACTGACCGTTCCGTTTAAGCTTAGTTAATCCCGCATTAAACTTTGTCATTAATTGCTGGTTTGTCCCCTTCTTAACGGCAAACCCGTAGTTTCCAATTGCTGTTGGTTTCGTTACAATTTTTAGCCCTAATCCCGTTTTGATCCCATACTTCAACACAGCATCATCATCAAAACAAGCAACCGAATTTCCTGTCTTTACGTCGTTATAGACATTATCTGAATCGTCGAATGTTACCACGGTAAAACCATACTTCTGTTTGATTGAGTTAGCATAATTGGCACCAGCCGTTCCCGTTTTGACCGCAACCTTTTTCCCGCGTAGTTGGCTTAACCGCCGCACGCTACTTTTAGGGTTAACTGCCATTACTATTCCGGATGAATAATACGGGTTTGAAAAGTCAAACCGTTCCCGGCGTTCATTTGTAATGGTCATTCCTGCAATCATGCCATTAACTTGACCAGAAGTAACCGCTTGAATCGCTGCATTAAATCCAATTGGTTTAAACCGCACCTTAAAGCCTTCCTCACGGGCAACTGCTTTCATTAGGTCGATATCAATCCCCGTAAGTTGATTATGATTATTTGTAAAGACAAATGGTGGGAACGTCACGTCGGTTGCAATTGTGTATGTTGGTTCTTTTGTGGTTGATTTGGCAATGACGTGTTTCGTATTCCCTCCAACTAATTCTGCCAATAAAACAACACACATTAGCACCCACACTACTAAATGCCTTTTTAAATGTTTCATGTTCACATTCCTTTCATTTGATAATTATTTTAAATAATGTAATGTTTATCTGCAATATTTTAATCATTGTTAGCCATAAACATGCTAAAGTCCCAGTTAGTTTGTGTTAATAGGAGCTTAACTAATGTTTCTAGGTATATTTGATCTGTTGTTTCATAAGCACTAATTACCTTTGAATCCATATCTAATACTCCTAGAAGATGTTGGTCCTGAACCACTGGGACCACAATTTCACTCATTGCAGCTGAATCGCACGCAATATAATTGGCATGATTAGCAACATTTTTAACAATGACAGTTGATTGTGTTGTTGCTGCTGTACCGCATATTCCTTTACCAAGCGCAATGCGTCCACATGATACTTGACCTTGAAAAGGCCCCAAAATTAATTCCTGACCATCAAATAGGTACCATCCCGCAAAGACAGTGTTTAAGAAGGTTGTTTTTAACAGCGCACTGGTATTTGCAAGGTTTATTAATACATTATGTTCATTGGCGAAAAGCGCTTTAGCCTGTGCTAGCATGAGTTGGTATTGTTTAGCTCTATCATTTGTTTGCATAAGTTCCTCCTTTCGAGCATTTTCTGCTCCTTAATTGTTCTTTTTGTTATTTACCGGGTACT
Source organism: Ligilactobacillus sp. LYQ139 (assembly GCF_045033025.1). Taxonomy (NCBI): domain Bacteria; kingdom Bacillati; phylum Bacillota; class Bacilli; order Lactobacillales; family Lactobacillaceae; genus Ligilactobacillus; species Ligilactobacillus sp. LYQ139. Next base: position 49,056 of record NZ_JBJFZW010000001.1, on the reverse strand, counting down.
GTGATTAAGGATAAACTAACTGTGCCGCAAAATAAATAAAAGTAGGATAGTGGATTGACCCACTAAGCTACTTAAAGAAACATTATTTCCCGTTTAATGAATGTTGATGACTGTACAAGAAATAAATTGATACGCCGAGAACTAACCATAGTAGCATAAAGAACTTAGCGCTCGTTCCTAGTCCTAGAAATACTACTAAAGCTGCTAACGTTGCTAAAGTTGGTAAAACCGGATAAAACGGCATCCGAAAAGCAGGAACCGGAATATCGTGTCCTTCACGATGGCGTAAAGGATAAATTGCAACGGCAACCATGATAAAAGCAATTAAGGTTCCAGCAGAAATTAACTGTGAAAGAAATGCAAACGGGAAAAAGGCACTAATAATTAACATCACCGTAGTAATTGTTACCAAGGCATTTCGCGGTTGCTGTTTTGCATTTAATTTTCCTAGCCATGACGGTAACATCCCATCCCGACCAAACGAATAAATTAACCGTGAACCAGCCATTGTAATTCCGATTAATGCCGTCAACATTCCGATAACAGCGATTGTTTGGACAACAACAGCAACTCCACTATGGCCAGTTGCCCGGAGGGCCATACCAATTGGTTCTGCTGAATTGTGGTATTTTGTATACGGCATCACGCCGATCAAAACAAAACTAACCGCAATAAAAAACACTGCTGCAATTACTAATGATCCAATAATTCCCCTCGGCATGGTGCGTTTTGGGTTTTTAGCTTCAGCTGAATTCGCAGCAATAGAATCAAACCCAATATAGGACAAGAAAATCATTGACGTTCCAGCGTAAATTCCCTGCCACCCACCAAAGGCACCGTTGGCAGTATGCCGATACGCCGGGATAAAGGGATGAAAGTTAATCATCTTAACGGCTTGTAACCCTACAAACACGAATAACATGATGGCGGCAACCTTTAAGATAACAAGCAAATTTTCAATACGCGTTGCATGTTCTGCTCCCGCGTTAAGAAGAATAGTTGTAATAATAATTGCTAAAATAGCAACACCGTCGAATAATCCCCCCTGAACTCCAAGCGGATGCGCACACCAGGCAGGAAAAGTGATGCTCCAGGATGCGAGGAGTGCACGTAGATTCGCTGAAATCCCGGAAGCAATGAACGCGCCAGCCATCAAATATTCTGCTAATAAAGCCCAGCCAACAACCCAACCAGGAAGTTCACCAAAAATAACGGTAATCCACGTATAAGCTGACCCGGCGAAAGGCATCGCACTTGACATCTCTGCATATGCGAACGATACCAATCCCGCTACAATGGCAGCTAATAGGAAGGAAACAATTACTGCCGGCCCCGTATGCATCGCAGCAACCTCACCTGGTAAGGTAAAAATTGACGTCGAGACAATCGTTCCTACACCAAGACCAATAAAATCTTTAGTAGTCAGTGTCCGTTCCAAATGGCCGTCCAAATTTTGGTAAACCTGTGGATTTTGACGTCGAAATAATGACTTAAAATAATTCATACCCTAACCCTCTTTCCATGTAATGATTAAATTCTAATATGAAAACAATTAGAATTCAACGCAAATGATTACAAAAGTTAGGGAATTTTCAATTAATATTATAAAATACGAGCATATTGCGAACAAAATACATTATTTTAAGTCGAATAATCTTTAAAGTTACGATGTCAAAATTTCTGCAAGAAAATGTTGCAACCGCACTGTATGAGGATGGTTAAACAATTGTTCTGCCGGCCCCTGTTCCTGAATTGTCCCATCGGCCATAAACCAAATTTCGTCTGCTACATGGCGGGCAAACCCCATTTCATGGGTAACACAAACCATCGTCATTTTCTCTTGAGCTAATTGTTTCATTACTTCTAAAACCCCACCAACCATTTCAGGATCAAGGGCACTTGTTGGTTCATCAAATAAAATTACTCGCGGGTTCATTGTTAATGCCCGTGCAATTGCCACCCGCTGTTTTTGACCACCAGATAAACTTTGCGGCCGAGCATCTTGTTTATCGCTCAACCCGACCTGTTTAAGGTTCTTAAGTGCGGCATGGGTGACCTCCTCGCGGGAACGGCCCTCCACAATCGTGGGAGCTAAAACAAGATTTTCCAAAACAGATAAATGGGGAAATAAGTTAAAATCCTGAAAGACCATTCCGATTTGTTTACGAACGTTCATTAACGTTGCCTGGCTCGCGGTTAGTAAATCAACTTGATCGTTAAAAACAACTGTTCCTCCGTCCGGATGCTCAAGGCCGTTTAAACACCGTAAAAACGTACTCTTTCCCGCACCGGATGGACCAATAATACAAATTACCTTTCCAACAGGGACCGTTGCTGTAATTGAATGAAGTACCGTTTTATTATCAAACCGCTTAACTAAATTATTAATTTCAAAAACATTAGTCATGGTTAATTCTCCTTTCACCCCAGTTTAGTAGCCGGGTTAGCGTAAATGTTATGACGAAATAAATTACCATCGTAACGGCTAGTGGTAAAACCCCCTGGTAAGTAGCTGCTTGCACCATTTGTGTTTGGTACATTAACTCGCCAACCCCGATTACTGAAACTAATGAACTTTCCTTAATTAACGTGACAAATTCATTCCCCAATGCAGGCCAAATATTACGTAAGGCTTGCGGGAGAATAATATAACGATACATTTGACGGCGACTCATTCCCAAACTAACCGCTGCCTCGGTTTGTCCCTTGTCGACTGCCATAATTCCTGAACGAATAATTTCGGCGACATATGCACCGGAATTAAGGGCAACTGCGATAATTCCGGCAACCAGTGCTGGAAGGTTTTTAATTAACATTCCCACACCAAAGTACATAAACATAACCTGAACCATCAGTGGTGTCCCCCGAACAAACTCAATATAGGCAATTGATAACCACTTAAGAATTTTATTTGTTCCTAACCGTAGTAATGCGAGAAGTGTTCCTAAAACAACCCCAATTCCGGTAGAAATTACGGTTATTAAAAGGGTAATTTCTATTCCGCTAATAAAGTAATTAGTGTAATTCCATACATGACGCTTACTTTTATGACTCATCATCAGGGCTACTGCATGGGGAGCATAGTGCTTATCAATTGTTTGCTTTTTTTTCAACTGGGTAATTTCATGGTTAGCTAAACTAATGAGTGACTGTGATGCTGACCCCTTTGGGAAAGCAATTGCATTGGCCGGTGATTGACCAGTAAATCCGGCATGAAGACAACTTAAACTATGATCATTTTGAACGTAAGCCTTAGCAGTGGCCTCATCCATTACGACCGCGTTAACTTTACCAGTCTTTAGTGCAATTACCAGTGAATTAAGCTTTGTAAGTCCTTTCGTTTTAACGTGGGGTAACTGTTTCTTAACCAACTCTGCTTGTACTGACCCGGTTTGTACGCCTACGGTACTGTGGCTTGTTAAATCCTTAAGCCCGGTGATTTTGTCTTTATCATTCTTTCGAATTAATAAGTCATTGCCATCCGTATAATATGATTTAGAAAAGGCAACGCTTTTTTCACGTTGTGGGGTGGGATTCAGCGCCGCAATCACCATGTCAACCTTGTGGGTTTCAAGGGCGACAAGCAATGAATCAAAATCCATGTTTTTAATTTCAAGTTTAACGCCTATCTTATTAGCAATATCACGAGCAATATCAATATCAATTCCTTCATATTTGCTCCCTTGTTTAAATTCAAACGGCGGATAATCTGCACTTGTTCCAACAATTAATTTACCGCGGTGTTTAATCCGGGTTAATAATTGTGGCGTTGCATCTGCCTTGACTGGTTGCCTATTATTATTGCCGTTAACCATAATTCCAAGCGATGCTAAGGACAAACCTATGCATATCAAAAACATTGTTATTTTATGAATTACTTTATGCATAATATACCCCTCTTTATTATTTATTTGCTAATATTATACAATAAATGGCTTTATTTTCAATATATTTTGAATGTTTATTAGGAAACTATTCTAAAAATAATTATCATCCTTCGATAAAGTCCAAAATAATTAGCAGTAGAAGTTATTTATTATAGACAAAGTTTTTAATAACTACGGAATTTGCAATAAAGGATCATGGGGATTCCCATTAACCAATGAATTAAAACACACAGCTAGTCCGACAAACGCTAGCATTATATTCTGATTAATTAAGTTACTATTTTAGTAATGGCGTCAGTAAAATAAGAACGTGGTTTAAAAACCACGTTCTTATTTAATTAATATTAATAAAATTATTCACCGGCCGTATGTGTACAATAATTTGTTAACTCTGCTGGTGATTTAATTTCAATGTTAGCCAATCCCCAACAAGTTGAACGACTAAAACCAGAATTAATACTAATATAGTGGCAACAAGCGTAACATCATTATTAAAGCGGTCGTAACCATACGTAATCGCAGTATTTCCTAACCCACCTGCACCGATCGCACCAGCCATCGTTGTTAAGCCAATTAAACTAATCAACGTAACGGTTGAAACCCGAACCAGTTCTGCGCGTGCTTCCCACAAATATACATCAATAATAATGTCCCAATTAGTTGCTCCTAAAGATTGAGCGGCCTCTACCTTTCCGTGATCGACTCCTTCAAGGGCCACTTGAACTTGCCGGGCATAGAAGGGAAATACTGCAATTGATAATGGAACCATGGCAGCAACCATTCCAATTTGAGTACCGACAATTAACTGGGTAACTGGTGCAATTACCGCTAACAGAATAATAAATGGGATGGAACGAAAGAGTGACACGATTTTATCGAAAAAATTAAACCAGGACTTGTGAGGGGAAATTCCAGTTGGTGCAGTTAATACTAACCCAAAACCAAACACTAACCCTAATATTCCACCAATAATTCCAGGAACAATTGTCATGGCAATTGTTTGAAAAAGCGCTGTTCCCCAACCAGTGTCCCCCCACCATCCAAGGTTTATAACATTGGGTAAAAGGTGCTTTATAAAGACTATCATACTTATTACCTCCGGTCATTAATTGTTGTTACGGTTACACCGGTTTTGGTTAATGATGGGGGAACTTGCTTAAGTTGTTCTTGGGTTCCACGAACTAAAATAAACATCGTTCCAACTGGCTGATCATTTAAAAATTCCATGTTCCCGTAAATGATTGAAACTTCAACACCAAGCTTTTTATAGAGTGACAAGGTTATCGCCTCTTGCAGGGTAGAAGCTGAAAATGTAATTTGAAAAATTTGCTCGTTTGATGCTTGTTCGTGCTTGATCGTTTCCAAAACCGTTTTTGCTGCTAAGACGCCCCCCACAAATTGTTGGGTTAATTTTTTTTGGGGATGCAAGTATACGTCTAGGAGCTGACCTTGTTCAATAATCTGCCCATCACTCATTATTGCAATCTTATTTGCAATCCGTTTTACTGCATCCATCTCATGAGTAATTAAAATAATTGTTAACCCGTATTTACGATTTAATTTCTTTAAAAGATCTAAAATCTGAATAGTATTTTGAGGATCAAGGGCCGACGTTGCTTCATCTGAGATTAAAATTTCCGGATCATTCGCTAATGCCCGTGCAATGGCAACACGTTGCTGTTCCCCTCCAGATAACTGAGCGGGATACGCGTCGATTTTATCCTGTAATCCCACTAATTCAAGTAATTGTTTTACCCGTACTTCACTTTCGTGAGCAGTTAATTTCGTGTGTTTCAGCGCAAAGTAAATATTCTGCCCCACAGTTGACTCATTTAACAAGTTAAAATGCTGAAAAATCATGCCAATTCGGCGCCGTTTTTGCCGCAATTCGGCAGTACTAATTAGTTGATGGTGGTCATGATATAAAACAGTGTCTCCGACCTGAACTGTCCCAGACGTTGGCTGTTGGAGGAGATTAATTGTGCGCACAAGCGTTGATTTCCCTGCACCAGAGTACCCAACAATTCCAAAAATATCACCTTGTCGCACAGTTAAATTAGCTTCGTTAACGGCTGTCAATGAGGTGTGTTGCGGGGTCGTGAATTGAACTGTAACGTTATGGAGTTTTACCGCATCCGTCATACTTCAACCTCCTTACTTCAAATTTAAGTTCCAGGCAGGTAACTCCGTCTTCCCGTAGTAATGGCGGTAAATCCGTTGGACTGCAGGTGTTTGGTAAGCTTTGACAACATCTTGGTAAATCCGCTTATGTTGTTGTCCCCGTTTAGCGGCGATTACATTAATCCATTGTTCAGAATCGCGGTTAACCGGTTCAACATAAATGGTTTGACGCTTTCCTAATTTAGCCGGAATTGCATAATCATTGTTAACTACTGCCGCATCAACGTCGCTAAGTGCATGTGCTGTTTGGTCATCCGCTAATTCTTTAATTTGAAGATGCTTAGGATTCTGGGCAATATCAGCGATTGTAACTAACTTCCCTGCACTCTTTTTCAGAGTAATCAACCCAGCATTTTTTAATACATATAGCGCCCGACTTTCGTTTGCAGCATCATTTGGAATCGCAATCGTTGCCCCGTCAGGTAAAGCACTTAACCGGTGATATTTGTTTGAATATAACCGAATAGGCGCAATATACGTTTTTCCAATCGCAACAACCTGATTGCCATTCTTTTTATTCCATTGGTTTAAAAAGACATAGTGTTGAAAAGCATTCAGATCAATTTCGCCAGCGGCTAACGCCTTATTTGGTTGGGTGTATTCCGTAAATGTTTTTGTTTTAACCGTAATTCCATACCGTTTTTTGGCTGTTTTGGCCACTTGCTTCCAAATTTCTTGCGTCCCCTTATCATTCCCAACAATTCCAACTGTGACAGTTTTACTTGCTTGCTGATGTTGATGAACGCCCCATAAAGCACCCCCAATAAGAAGAACAATAATTCCAACTACAACAAATAATCCCGTATAATTCTTTTTCCTCATAAACTTTCTTCCTTTCTATAAATTCATTAACAACTTTTGCTCACGAAATAAACAAAAAATAACGCCCTTGTAAACAAGGACGTTATTTTCGTGGTACCACCTTTATTTATTACTTCCTCACAGAAGTAACCTTACCGAGTCACGCCGACAGCCTGTGTGTCAGAAAGACCCTGCACTAATAACGGGTGCATCACCGTCACCGGTTAACCATTCACCGATGCCATTCCAAGCCCATCTTCACTAACCGCCGTCCATTCCTTCACACCACCCAGAAACTCTCTGTGAGCATAAGCTAGTTACTCTGCTTTTCATGATGTTTATCTCTTTGATTGGTTTTATTATAATCTAATCGCCATTATTGTCAACATAATTTTCATCGATTTATCATCATTGGATTAAAATAAAGCCACTTTTACAGAAATAAAAGGAGTTGCACCTAAAGCTCTCCTTTTATTTAAGCGTTATTTATAACAGGTCTTAAAAAATAAATCCTTCATCAAGGATCCGCCTGTCCGGGACCTGCATTGCCTTGAGCTGCTGCTCAACGCTGGTCATCATCGGCGCGGGACCGCATATAAAGCAATTTAACGGGCGTTGCTGTTTAAGTTCTGGAATTTGCCGAATTAAAAATTCCTTATCAAGATATCCTAATTCACTATCGTCGTGCAGAATAACCTGAACGTGCGGATGAGTTACCCGTAACTGCGTTAATTCCTCACTAAAACAAGCATCTTCCCGGGACCGCACACTCCAAATCAAGTACCCGGTTTGGTTGTGGGGCAACGACTGCAACATACCAACGCACGGGGTAATCCCAATTCCCCCAGCCACTGCCAATATCGGTGTATCGTCAGTTGGTGCAGTAAAATGTCCATATACTCCCCGAATTTTAATCTGGGTTCCAGGAGCAACGTGTGCAAGTTTAGTCGTAAAATCGCCAACCTGCTTAATTCCTAAGGTAAGTTCAGTTCCATCGTGGTTAATCTGTAATACCGAAAACGGATGGTACTCGTTAGGCATCGCAAACGGGGCGTGGATAAAAACAAATTGACCACCTTGTGCGGTTATAATATCTCCCTTAGCATGTTTTAGCGTGAGTTTAAAGACGGTCGCCGTTTCCCGTTTAATTCGCGTAACCGTGTACCGAGCAACGATTAACCGTTGGTAAATCCCCCAGTAAGCATATCCGAGGATAAACAACGCAAAGTACCCGCAGAAGAACACCATAAACCATACCAGGCGGTTAAACTTATGGATTAACACCACGTGAAAAAAGACCATAACAACGATCAGCGGTGATAGCATATGAACTAAGAGCACCATTTCTCGCGTAATTCCAATTTGGGCTAATCTCTTACGAAGCATTCCAATCCAATTCCCTAAAAACGGCACATGGAGGACTTGGCTGGTAAGAAAGCCCACTGCGAGGATAACCGTTGCAATGGCTCCGTAAAATGCGCCCCATCCAAGAAGCGCAGCGAACCCGTGCAGGTGACTCATTTCAATGTGACACGCAGCCCCAATCACAGCAATAATTGCGAGCAGGCCATGCAGACAATACAGCTTCTTTAACTCTATCAAACGTTCAATCCACTCTGGTCGCAATCCAAGAAGCACGTCAACAATAAACAGGCAGTACGCCAATTCCCCAAAGAAATATTTCATTTTCGTATGTCCCGTTACGAGTAACGGGAGCGTCATCACTACTGGAAGTGCGCACAACAGAAGGTACACCACCGGACGAGTTTTATTTTTCATCCTTTTTCCTCCGCAAAACTATTTTATCAATTGTTTTTATTATAGTCTCAATCTAACGGTATTAAAAATTATTTTCTTGTAAATTTTAAAAAGAAACATTAAAAATATAAGGCCGCGATGGCTGTTCTGTCCTAAATTAATGCGCGATAGTTGCTAATTATTCCATGTTGCTAGGTAATCCAGAATTACTCTCATTATCCGGGGATTTTCGGCCGGAATGCCGTGGGCTAAAATTTCTGCCGGCGATTGCCGGAGGACGGAATCCTTATCATACGCCGCATCATTAACAACAATTTCGCGAAGATTAGCCGCCAAGGGTTCAAAGTGAAATTGAAATCCCACAACAGGATGTTTCCTAAAAACAAATGCCTGGTTGGTGACTCGTTCCCCCTGGTAAAGTAATTCCGCTTCATCTGGAATGGAAAACATATCCTGATGCCAGTGTAATACCTCTGCCGTTGTAGGTAAGCCCGGAATTAGGGTGCTAACCCGCTGAACAGGAGCCCACCCGACTTCTTTAACCGGCGCAGCGGTTACCAAGTAGCCACACGCCTTGGCAATCTGCTGTGCCCCTAAGCATACCCCTAAAACTGGAATATTGCGCGTAATCGCTTCCCGGATTAAATCACGTTCAGTAGTTAGCCATTCAAGATCATCGTTTGGACTCATTGGCCCTCCTAAAATTACTAGCATCCCCGTATCCTTAAGCGCCGGTAACCGGCCAAATTCTGCCGGATGGTAAACCGTCATGGTATGTTGGTGTTCGTGACACCACGTCGCAATAACCCCCGGTCCTTCGTTTACTGCATGTTGTAAGACATTTACCCGCATTTTTTAACCACCCTTTCATTTTAAGGTTATCTTAGCACGCTAATAACCCGAGGAGAATGGTGAAGCTTCGTTTGGTTCACTTTAAATTAGCAGTTAATTTTTACTGATTACGTTCTGTAATGTTATTTAATCTCCCATTTCGAAAGCGAATTCACTATTATTTTAATAGTATCTGCGGTACAATGTGAGTGATTCTATAGAAAGATTGAGGGAACCTACATGGCTGAATTTACACACTTATATGAAAAATTCCACCCGGAACACTACGACCTTAAGATTGCCGTTGACCGGGAGCATAAGACAATTGAAGGAACTTCCACTATTACGGGGGAAGCATTAACCCAAAAAATTGTCGTTAACCAAAAATTCATGACGATCAAGAGCGTTCAAATAAGTGGACAAGATGTTCCGTTCACCTTCGACGACGACTCTGAAGCCATCTATATTACCCTCCCAGCAAGCGGAAAGGTAGCACTGGCGATTGCCTATCAGGCCCCCCTCACAGACACGATGATGGGAATATACCCGTCATACTATGAGGTAAACGGCGAACGAAAGCAGCTAATCGGAACGCAGTTTGAAACCACGTTTGCCCGTCAGGCCTTCCCGTGTATCGACGAACCAGAAGCCAAGGCCACGTTTGATTTGGCCATTAAGTTTGACGAGCACGCTGGGGAAACAATTATTGCCAACATGCCTGAAACCAAGTACGAAGGTGGTTTCCACTATTTCGACACAACCGTTCGGATGTCCACGTACCTCGTTGCGTTTGCTTTTGGGGAAATGCAAAGTAAGATGACTACTACCAAGAGCGGAGTCAAGGTTGGCGTGTTCGCCACAAAAGCTCACCAACCAAAGGAGCTTGACTTTGCGTTGGACATTGCTAAGCGCGGAATTGAATTTTACGAGGACTTCTACCAGACCCCCTACCCGCTTCCGCATTCATGGCAGTTGGCCTTACCGGACTTTTCAGCTGGCGCCATGGAAAACTGGGGGTTAATCACGTACCGGGAAGCAACCCTAATGCTTAACCCAGATAACACTTCCCTTGCTCGGAAGCAATACGTTGCAACGGTGATTACCCACGAGTTGGCCCACCAGTGGTTTGGGGACCTTGTTACGATGAAATGGTGGGATGACCTGTGGTTAAACGAAAGTTTTGCTAACATGATGGAATACGTTTCCGTGGATGCCCTCGAGCCAGATTGGCACATTTGGGAACTCTTTCAGACATCCGAAGCCCCTCTTGCCCTCCAACGGGATGCAACTGATGGTGTACAACCAATTCACGTTCACGTTCAGGATCCGGCTGAGATTGATGCCATCTTTGACGGGGCGATTGTGTACGCCAAGGGATCACGAATGTTAGTAATGGTTCGGGCCCTTATCGGGGACGACGCAATGCGGAAGGGCTTAAAGAATTACTTTGAAGCCCACAAGTACCACAACGCTACCGGGGATGATCTGTGGCAGGCACTGGGCGATGCTGCCGGGATGGATATTGGTAGCATCATGAAGTCCTGGTTAAATCAACCAGGCTTCCCGGTGGTTATTGCTAAGGTGGAAGACGGCAACCTGGTCCTTAATCAGCAGCAATTCTTTATCGGCGATGGTAAGGAAGCTGGTCGGACATGGCAGATTCCGCTAAATAGCAACTATACTGCCGCTCCAACGATCATGAAGGATAAACGGCTTGTTTTAGGTAACTACCAGGAACTGCGAGAAAAGGAAGGCGTTCCGTTCCGGCTAAATGCAGATAATAACTCACACTTCATCGTTAAGTACGATCAACGATTATTGAATGACATTTTAGCTCACAAGGATGAACTTGACCATATCACCCAGCGGCAACTTCTTCAGGACCTGCGTCTCCTGGCAGAGGGACGGCAAATTTCATACGCCGAACTTGTCCCACTATTGAACGGATTTGCAGATAGCACCTCATCCATTGTCAACGATGCCCTCTATGCAATTGCTGATAAGCTAGACCAATTTGTTACCCCAGAAACGAACGAAGAAAAGAACTATCAGTTCTTACTCAATAAACTGAGTGCCCACCAGGTTCAACGGCTTGGCTGGCACCCGGCAACGACCGAATCAAAGGATGATCAAATGACCCGGTCGTACGTTTTAAAGGCTGCCATAGCCGCCAACAACCAGGACACGATTGCAGCCGCCCATGAGCTCTTTACTGCAAACCTCGCAAACCTTGAAGGAGTTAACGCCGACATTCGGCCGTTAATCCTCAAGAGTGAGGTTCAGCACTACGGCAATGATGAACTGGTTAACGCTTTATTGAATCAGTACGTTACAACGTCTGATCCGAACTACAAGTCGGATATTTGCAATGCCCTCACGGCAACGAAGGACCACACCTTCATAACCGAGTTATTGACAAAATTTGAGGAAGCCGCTGTTATTAAGCCACAGGACCTTCGCTCTTGGTACAATGGATTACTAACCAACCCGGCCGGAGAACAGGCAGCCTGGGACTGGTTACGGACTGAATGGGATTGGTTAGAAAAAACGGTTGGTGGTGACATGGAATTTAGCCGGTTCATTACGGTAACGGCCAACGCTTTCCATACCGAAGAACGGTTGGATGAATTTAAGGGCTTCTTTGAACCAAAGATTAATACCCCAGGGTTAACCCGTGAAATTACAATGGATATTCGAATCATTGAGAGTCATGTTGCGCTGGTTGCTAGTGAACGGCGAGCCGTCAATAAGGCGCTGGCAGCGGAATAATAAGGCGCGAGGATAAAAAGAAAAAGACACATAAGTAATGGACCCCCATCCATAGAGCTTTTATAGTTCTTATGAATGGGGGTTTTAAGACTAATTAATATCTTTGGACTGCGGTTCAGCGGCTATCACAACCACACAGCACTAAGTTTGAAATTACTGTTCAGTAAGATTAACAGGTTGAAATACTAGATTCCCAGCAATATTCTGTTAACATGTAGCCTTGCCATTCCATTATGACAAAAATGTTTGTATGCTTCTTTGCTAGTGAAAAGGTAATTTTAGCTTCTTCGTTTGACACCTGATACTCGTCTAACAAAATTTTAATCCTAAGTGGTATTGCCAACAGCTCCTATCAAGAAACTAACTTTTAATTAGTTATTTGGCCGTGTATAATAGCCTTGGTTAATCAACAGAAAAGGAGGTTTTGTTATTGATTTTAACCCCTAAGTTAGGAATCATCTTAGCCCTCGTGACGTTTGTTTCCGCGCTCGTTCAGAGTACGAGTGGGTTTGGCTTTGGTATCCTTAGCATGGCTATCTTGCCGTTTTTCTTCCCCTACCGGAAATGTACGGTCATTGTCGTGGCAACCGTGCTCATCCTCCAACTTTACACGATTTTTTCGATGCGTAAGCACCTTAAGTGGAAGATGGTTTTTTATCCGGCAATTTCCTCCCTAATCTGTGGGTTTATCGGCGTGTACATGATGGTTCGGTTAAGTTCTCGCACCATGGGGCTTATTCTCGGTTTCTTCATGTGGATCCTTGCCCTGTACTTAATCTTTGGAGTTAGGTACGTCCACCTGAAACGCAACCCGTTAGTTGGGTCAATTGCGGGCGCCCTTGGGGGGTTTATGGATGGCATGTTTGCCATTGGGGGACCGCCGATGGTCGCCTACTTTGATTCCGTTATGGATGATCCCCTTGAATACCAGGTTACCCTGCAACTGTACTTTGCGATTACGACGGTAAATGTTTTGGTTAACAACATTGCGTGCGGCAATTTTACCGTTCAAATGATCGGTCCGCTGTGCGTCACCATCATCGCCTGCGTAGTTGGAACAACCATCGGCATGCGCATTATGCACCATGTTTCAATGAATTTTGTCCGTCGGATGGCCTACATTGTTATGTTGGCGGCCGGAACCTATCATCTCTTACAGGGCTTCGGAATTATTACAATTCACTAATTGCCCAAATGGCGTAGTAGAACTAACTCGCCGAACCAAAACAAGGAAGATCGATTCAGCAACTAATATTTTTTAATTTAATTCGTTTGTTTTGATATATGAAGCAACAGGAGGCTGCAACTTACGGCGCAACCTCCTGTTATTGTTTTAATAATTTTATTCAGAAATTTGTCTATACATTTCGCGGTGTTTGGTGCAAAATTTCCCCAACGCTTCGCCATACCCAGAAGAAATTAACGGCCACTAACCCAGCGGTTGACAAAAAGACCGCCCCGTACCCGCAAAGTCCGGAAACAGTTGACCCAAGCAGCGAGCCGACAATGTTTCCGGCAAACTGCGCGGACTGGTTATAACTAAAGATCCGGCCGGAGTACCGGGAGTTTGAATACTTCGCCAGCATGGTTTGAACCTGTGGCAGTAAGGCAGCGTCCGAAATGCCCACTAAAAAGCGCAGGATTCCCAGTTCCCAAACATTCCGAACAAAAGCTTGCGGAATAAACACAATAAAAGCAAAAATAAAGCCTGCCAATAAAATTTTATGCGTGCCGATCCGGTCCCCCCACGCCCCAAAGGTCTTCGCTACTAAAAGAGTCGAAATCCCGGGTAAAGCCGCAATAATTCCGCTGACAAGGGCTACCCGGCCCTGACCATGCATGAGTTGCCGGATATACAAACTAATTACCGGCGAAATTGAGTTATTAGCCGCTTGAATAATCAGGGTGGTTACAATCATTCCCACGATAATCCGCGGGTGTTTTAAACTATGAAACAGTTCGTTAGTCGAGAGCATTTCCCGTGCGGAAAGCGGCGTAAAGTGTTTTTCCCATACAAAAAGCAATGTAAAACCACACACGAAGTATAATGATAATCCCGTAAGGATAAAGGTAAGACGGTACCCGAACGTATTGGCAATTACCCCGCCAAAGAACGGACCGATTAACATTCCAGCCGTTGTCCCAGTTGACAGTAAACTCAACGCCTGGCCGCTCCGCTCTCCCGGAACGCTGGCTGCGATTAAGGCAGACGTATTACTAATGTAGCCCGAAAAAAAACCTTGTAATAACCGGCACAGTGCTAATTCGTAAACATTTGTTACCAACCCCATGAGGGTCACCATGGTAGCCATCCCGGCGGATGATAGCAATAGCACCTTCTTACGCCCGTGTTGATCCGCAAACTTCCCCCAAATTGGTGCCATCCACGAGGAAACGCAATAAGCTGCACAGAACACAACCCCACTCCACATGTTTAACTGAAACCGATTAAAGGATCCGAGTGTCCGGATATAGAGCGGAAAAAACGGCATAAATAATTGGAATCCCATCGCAACGATAAAGTTTCCAATCCACAAAATATATAAATTATGCCGCCATTCTGAAACGGTCTTTTGTCCCGTCATGCTAACCCACTTCCTATTTATAAGCTACATTTTTAATACCGCTTATTATCGCCCTTTCACCGTAAAAAAACAATCCCCATCCCGTGGTACAATGGAAACCGATAACACGATGATAAAGAAGAGATGAGCCTTAACCATGATGCATTGGATAATCACACTTTGCTGGCTGGTGATTGCGGGAATTGCCGCGGGGACCGTTAGTTCGGCAGCGGGATTAGCCTCGCTTGTTTCGTATCCAGCCCTTCTCCTAATGGGAATGACACCGGTAGCCGCCAACATCACTAACAGTTTAGCCCTGGTAACGTCAGGACTTAGCGCCGTTCTCTCATCCCGTTACGAATTAAAGGGCCAGGGGCGCCGCCTCTTGATTCTTTTACCAATGACAATTGTGGGCGCGATTCTAGGGGCACTCCTTTTATTTGCGCTCCCAGCAACAGTTTTTAAAATGGTGGTTCCCTTCTTTATCGCCCTTGCCGGAATTATCATGCTATTTCCTCCGCGATTTCACCAGAAGGAGCAACATAAATCCCCGCTCCATCGACTGGGCGCGTGGGCTCTTGCCTTTCTTGTGTGCATCTACACGGGGTACTTTGGCGCTGGCGGCGGGGTGGTAATGCTTTTAGCCCTCTTTACACTTATTCCGGGAACCTTTGCCCAGGTCAACGCGGTTAAAAACGCTGTTCTTGTAGTTGCTAACCTATTGACGGCGATTGTGTATCTCATTAAAACACAAATTACCTGGCAATTTGTAATCCCCATGGCATGTGGCTTCTTTATCGGCGGATATTTAGGTCCCCTCCTTGTACGTCACCTTCCCGATAAGGTGATGCACCGCATCGTTGGGAGTGGTGCCATTGTTTTAGCCATTGTTTTGTTTTGCCGGTACTGCCTTTAGCCTTACGGCTTAATGTACGCAAACCCGGCTTCCTGCTTTCGAACAAGTTCAATTACCCCGCTAGCCACGATTGTCATGGTATCAGGGAGTTGAACGGGCTCAACGTTAAACCGGCGGAGAGAGTTTTGACATACTGCAACGGTCACTGCAGGTTTAGTTGCTAAGCGCGCAACCGCATCGTTTTTAGGAACCAGCGCCCGGACTGCCGGCCCATTAACCACCAATTCAACGCTTATCGCCGGGATTTCATCTAACACGTTATCAATGTTCCGTACCGCACCAGATAACCGTGCGGGCTCGTTCACATGAAATAAAACTTGCATTCTTTTCACCTCACCCTTATTCTAACAGCATTCATTTTGGGCGGCGGAAGGAACGTCCTGGACAAGAATTCAACCCGAAACGGAGGAATAAATATGCTTAATAATCTTTTTAACGGTCCTCATGGTGACCGCAATAAACACTATGTTTGGTGGCAACTAGGCTTATTTGGCGGCCTCTTTTTGGCATTGACGTTTACTAGCCAACGAATCTTTCTTTGCGCTCTAATTGGAACGCTAATCGGTGCGATTTTTGATCGGTGGTTAGGGGCACTTGTTGGTTTGGGAATTGGCTTTTTCATTGGAAGTAGTGCGCTCCTTAGTCTCATTGGATTTGGAAGTGGAATGTTTTACATTCTTCGCCACTACCAACACCAGCTTATTCCTGGCGAAAACGGTCAGTGGATGCGCTCTTTATTAGCACTTCTTATTGCCTTAGCCTGCCTCTTGTACGTTGCTAATCCTGCCAACAGTAATCAACAAATTAAATCCCACCCGTTTCACACAACGGTAAATAGTCATGTTTGATAATTATAACGGAGAAATTCAAATGAAACAGTGGACAAATAATATTTACCAGATTACGTTTCCGGCCCCGCATCCCCACGCCCGAGCAGCGAACAGTTTTTTGCTTTACCACGAACGGCTGCTCATCGACGCGGGCTTTGCGGGAACGGCAAACTATGCCCGGTTAACGGCCGCATTAGCGCAACTTAACTTACAGGTCACCGACCTCCAGGGCGTAGTGGTTACCCACCACCACCCAGATCATGTGGGGTTATTAGAAGCACTTCCTCCTGAAATTCCAGTTTATGCCGCTCCGGGGCTCGCCTTTTACGGTACCTCAGCTTATCAGCAAGCGATTGATCGCCTGAAGCTTCCCGTTGTCGTTCCTCCAGCGGTTCGCCGCAACGTTCAACAACGCTTAGAAACCCGGTTAGTACCGGCACTCAGAAAGCGGACATTTTATCCCCTTACGGCCCTCACCCAGTTTGGCCTGCACTCTCGCACCCTAGCCGGACACAGTGCCCAAGATACGATTATTACAGACGAAGCTGGCCACTGGTTCACTGGGGACCTTCTCCTTGCCGGGATTATTTTTAATTCACTCCTCGACATTGATCCCATCAGTCAAGAAGTTGTTCCCCATTTACGAACCCGTTACCGGCAATTTTTACGACAGGTGGAAACACTCTTTCCTTCAACCGCCACCCTCTATCCTGGACATGGAATCCCGTTTACGATGGAAGAGGCCACACGAATTGCCCGCCAAAACCAGCGTTTTATGGCTCGTATTGCCGAACAACAAGCGGCCCTCCCTGCCAAGGCGCCGTATGAAACCGTAGTTCAAGCCACCCTACACCAGCTGCACGTTCCCGCTTACTTCTACGTTTCAGCGTTATATTAAAATAAATGAGCACGGCAAGTTGTTTGAAGCCGAACCGAATTACTGCATTATAACGCGGTTCGTTTTTAGTCCTTGTCCTGCTCATTTGGTTTAAATTATCAAGTAATTATTAAAAGGCGGCAGGCATCATTTGCCTTTTTCTTACCTCTCAATCCGTAAATAACTCCCGGTACTGGTCCAGGGTAAGGGCGTGCTCCAGTTGTAGGTCCATCCCCACCGTTTTCTTGCCATTTAACACCTCTTCTTGAATACTGGTCGGCACGACTTTAACTTCTCCCAGGTAAGTAAACGCCTTCCGCCCATCATCCCGTTTCACAAATAAAAGCATTTTCACTTGCTGGTGCCCCGCACTAACTCCTGCCAGTAACTCCTGAACTTCAGGCGACCTTAACGTTCGCGGACTACGGGTGTACCATCGCAAACGATCGCCCGAACGTAGATCGTTCTTGTACCGTGCACTTCGCTGGCCGGTGGCCTTCTTGACGGTGATAAAAATGGGGCACACCCCATCAATAACGCGATAACCGTATAATGGTGCACTAATATCCTTCGGCCAGTTTAACAGCCGGCACACATCTTTGCGGGTGTATTCCCTTCCCCGGGTAAATGCTGTTCGGGAATCCGCCTTCTGGACTAACTGAAGTCCCGTGATAACCGTATCGGTAACCAGGCAACGGAACCAATCATGTTTCCGTAAGGCGGTGACCATAGGTTCTGTCCACGCAAATCCCGCCGCCATCTGAACTACCACTGCTTGGTTCCCGTACTGCTTTTTGCGCGTCGTTTTTCCCACCGTCACATCAAAAAAACTAAGGTTGAGAATCCCCATCACTGAAGTAAGGGTAGCGGGATCGGTGGCAGCATGGTATTGATTGAGCGCTTCCTTATACGCTCTTTCAGTCACTACGCCGTCATTTTCAAGCAATAACCTCAGCAAAACCAATTCGTGTGGTCGGAGTCCGTTCACCAACTCCTGGGTAATAAACGTGAGCACTTGATCCTCCCACTTAGTTAGTGGACGGTCATCCTTCATCCGCGCAAGAAACTGGTTGTAGTTTTTCACCCGCGTTTGGTGGGTAAACGCCCGCGGACTCACCGTTTCTGCGGCAGCAAAGTCGTGGAGCAATGGTACCCGGCCGAATCGTTGCTTGAGCGTTTGGTACGCCTGCTTAAGGTGCACCAGCGCATCCACCTTTGTTTGTTCCAGGCTTCGCAAAATCCGCTCCCGGGCAACCCGGGTGAAATTGATTGTTGTAATCCCCATGGTTGGAGGGGCAGCTACTATATCCCGAACAGCGGGATTCGCCGCCGGGAGATGTCCCGTTAACGCAATCGGAATCATGTAATTATTCTTATAGTTCCCGATAAAATCAAGCACAAGGACACTCGTCTTCCCGGTAGCCCACCGCAATCCACGTCCTAACTGCTGAGTAAAAACAACCGGTGACTGGGTACTCCGCAACATTACCACCTGGTTAACACATGGAATGTCAATTCCTTCGTTAAATAAATCAACGGTCATAATGTACTCAATCCGCCCAGCTTCAAGATCCTGGACCGCCTTTACCCGGGTAGTTGGCCCATCAGTATTGGTCAGCGCAACCGCGGGGTGATCCGCTGCCGTGAACTGCGCGGCAATTTTTTTGGCCTCTGCTTGCCGGCTGCAAAACACCAACCCGTGTACCGGACCATGCGTACCGTAATAGGCAAGCTGCTGCAAAACATACTGTACCCGCGCTGGTGCTGCCAGGCGCTTTAACGGAACCTGTTCGTCAATTATCCGGCCTTGGTACGTATAGTCCGCTACCCCAACGTAATCAAACGGGCATACCATGTGACTATCAATCGCCGCTCGAAGTCTGATCTCATAGGCAACATGATAATCAAACAGGGCGTACACGTCCGCATCGTCCATCCGCTCTGGAGTTGCCGTCATTCCCAACCAAAACTGCGGGGTAAAGTAATTCATCACGCGCTGGTAACTTGGTGCGGGGGCCCGGTGCGCCTCATCGATAAGGATAAAGTCAAAGGTTGTGGGGGAAAAGTGATGTTGTATCCGTTCTTGCGCCATGGTTTGAACGGTCGCAAAAAGGTACTGGGCGTCCCAGTCGTGATGATGGCCACTCAAAATCCCAAAGGCACTTGCAGGTCCACCTAACACCCGTTGAAAACTTTTCCGGGCTTTGAGGGCGATTTCCTCCCGGTGCACAATAAACAAGAAGCGCCGCGGTTGAAATGCCTGAACGGCAAACGCTCCTAGGTATGTCTTTCCGGTTCCGGTAGCCGATACTACTAGTGTCCGGTGTTCTCCCCGTTTCCAGGACGCCTGCAGGGTTGCTAAGGCTTCTTGTTGCATCTTATTCGGGGTAACTTTCTGGGTGGATTTTTGGTGCAGCGAGGTAGTCACCAGCGGGTGGTAGGTCGCAGCATAATCCTTAATCCACGCTGGAGTAATGGGATGGGCTTGCTTCCATTCCGCTTCAAAGGCTGTTGTAAACTCCTGAAAAACGGTACCGCGGGTGGTTCCCACCACCCGCAATGTTAGCTCCCGGTTCGTAAGGAGCGCTTGTTTAGTGAAATTTGCACTCCCCGTAAAGAGCACTTCCTCTCCCGTTTTTCGGGTAAAGGCATAACCCTTAGCGTGAAATCCCTGACTAGTTGCCACCCGGGCCGTAACTCCCGGAAGCTTATTAAGTTCATAAAACGCTGCGGGAGGATTAAAGCCCGCATAAGTTCCCGTAATAATTTGCCCCGTGACCCCTGCCGGTTGATCCGCTAAAACGGCTTTTAAGGGAACAAGCATCGCGGGAGTAACAAACGCAATCATCCACCGGAAACGGGTACAGTGTTCCAATTCAAACCGTAGGTAATTCCATAATTCTTCCCCCGGCTCGTTAGTAATTATCCGGGGCCCCCATACCCCCGTTGTTTTTTCCCGGGTACCACTAAACCCGGCAAGCAGCGCTGCGTTAATCCCTTGATCCACTTTGTCCACCTCTTTATTTTTCTGATCCCATTATACCCGGAAGACTTACTTCAAGCGACCGGTTGCTCCAGGTCGCATCTAACTTTCCTTCTGGTATATACTAAGAACGGAAAGAAGGAATTACGGTGGAAATTACCTATAATAAAAAGGGCTGCAAGAAAGTCTTTAAAACGTATAAGCACCAGGTTGCAACCATCCAAAAGGCTATCGTCGCACAGCTTACCCAGCAGTTTGCCACGGACTTCGCTAAAACTAAACTTGCAACCCGCATCCCCGTTGCGGGCACTAAGTGTTATGAATGCCGGGTTAATCCCCCGCAATTGCCAGCAATGCGGGTTGCCTTTACCCGGCACGGCGCTAATGCAACCGTAGAATACCTAACAACTAACATCACAAAGGCAGACTTTACCCAGGAACTTGAACAGTTTTTAGGGGGCAAATGAAATGAAACTGATTGAACTAAAACAAGCGCAAAAAACAGCCATCACTAACCTTAAAAAGCGTCGGAAACAGGAACTAGGATTCTACACGTTTAAGAAGGATCGGTCCGTGCGGATTAAGTTGATTGATGACGGGGGAGCCGAACTTATTGAACACGGCTACGCCGAAGAACGGACCCAACTTGACGGGCAAAACGCTAAACGGGCCCTGAAGCGGGCGTTCAGCCGGGAATTTCCCCGAAGTCATAAAGTGTATGTCCAAGAACACTGATTGAATTAATCAAGCCGTGTATTAACGCAAAAAACAAGCGTGATGAAGAACTCTTCTATTGAAGCACTCCACACCACTTCAACAGGCGCGCTCCTTTCACCACGCTTGTTTTATTTATTCCCTAATTCACTTCATCCTGAATAAAAACGTACCTGGTTGAATTTGAAAATTCCGGACGGTACCGGTAGCCCCTAGTTTGAAACTGCCGGGCGGTTTCGGGCTGTGTTACATTGTTTTCTGCGAGGTAGCGGACCATTTCCCCCCGAGCCATCTTTGCCAGCGTTCCCCGTTGAACCACCCGGCCATTAATCAACTTGCCAAAAACACAGTCAATTAATTGTTCGTCTGGTTGAAGATACCGTCGGACCGTCCGGGCAAACATCGCCGAAGCAACGTTTAACACGACCTTCCCGTTCCGAAATGCTGCATCATGGAGCTTGCTCCCCCAAAAATTCGGCAAGTTGCGGCTACCATTCACATGAATCTTCGCCTTTAGTTCCAGCCGGTATGGAGCCACCCCATCAAACGGACGAAGTGCCCCGTAAAAGCCTGATAGAATGGTCACGTGGTCCTGCAGGTAGGCTAACCCGTGATCGGTGAATAGGTCGGGCGCCATGTATTGGTACGCTAGTCCCTGAAAGGCCATAATTGCCGGTGTAAGGTTGTGCTCCAAATCCATGGTTTGAAGATTATGGTAGCTCGCCTTAACAATCCGGTCACTTGCATGCCACATTGCTGCTAGGTCCGCATATCTCATTGCCCGCAAATAATCCCGAATCATTCGTGCATCGTCCAGGTACAGGGGGCGGGTAACGTCCTGAAAATCATCCGTATCCCGCATCATCTTTTTGGCGGGGGAAATAATAATTCCAAGTTGTCCCATCCCTATTCCACCTCCGAAACAAGATCCGCCACTACCTGATCATTAATCTTCATTCCGGCAGAATCGCCCAACAAAAAGAGCGGCGTTTGCTGGTCATCCATGAAAAACGGTAAATTCAGGTTAATTCCGTGGGCGTGCACGGAATGAAACCCGTTAGCGTACTGGTACGCAAACGTACCATGCGGGACTACCATTCGTTCCACTGCCCGGAAAGACCGGGCGTGTTTTCCCGGCCCCTGTTCGATTGCTAACCAGTTCCGGTGTTGCTTATCCCGCCTGAGTGTTCGCTGATTCATCACGGGTATTGCCGCTTGAACTAGCGTGTCGGTGAGGGTTTCTACTACGGGGGTCAACGTTTCCGCCTGTTCCGCCGTAACAAAACGACGCACATCGCGTACAAGTTGAAGACGGGCGGTTAAAACAAACCGGTTAAAGAGCGCGCGTTGTGCTTCGTTAGTCGGTTGTGCCTTAATCCATCGGATACTTACCCACTGCTCATTCAGAGTGCGGAAAAGAACACGTGCCGCCTGATTCCGTCCCTCTTTTCGCAGCCAGCGGTATGCATCTAAAGTTGCCCGGGCCTGCGCCATAAAGGCAACGTCCGTTCCCCGCACAACTCGCTCCGGATGAGCGCTTCGCGGCCATTGCGGTACAGTTGGCGCCTTAAACAATCCCATCACCTGCTGATGAAGGTGATGGAACTGCCGACGCTCCTTATTAGTAGGATGCCCTTCCTTGAAAACAGCAGCTACGATAGCATCTAATAACCCGGCAACAAAGAATGATGTTCCGGTAATATCCTTGATAAGAACTTCCGGTAAATAATACCCGTGAGTAAACAACGAATTTAACCCGTAAAACACCAGGTGACAGTAATTATGCTGGTCCCCCAATACAAACCGGGCAACATCCGCGATACTACTAATCTTTGGCCCGTGGCCCCATACTTCCGGATCCGTTCGGTACCACGTTTTTCGCCGGTCATCGCGGCCAAATGACGCTAAATCACAGTATTGTGCCTTTTGTTCAAGCGCATTAAACGTCGTTCGCTCGTCATCGATTCGCTGCGCTAACCAACTAGCAAGGCTCATATGATGTTGCCCCCAACACTGACCGTCCTGGGCGGCAAACGCTGATGCTAACGGTTCAAGGGCCATAAACGAATCAGGGTGCGCGCAAATCGTTCTTGTCCACAAATACTGCCGTAGCCGGCTCGAATGGTAGAAGAGCTGTGCCCGGGAAACACTCTCCCCGTGATCATGCAAAATAAACAATAAAAAGACGCCCCGCTCGTAGATGGGCCGTGAAACAACCCGAGCAGCTGCCAGCATGCGGCGGTTAACTAATGCTTGGTAATCATCCGCTAACGTACAAGTCAACTGAATCATCTGCCGTACCGTTCTTGTCCCGGTTTTATCTGCCAGCCGCACCGTTTGGTTTCCCGCCGTTAATAGGGCGGTTAGTTGTTTAATCAGGGCCAGCGCATTTACTGTCATTAAGCCCACCTTCCTCTTAGTCATTTTTCTGTCTCCATCTTACCAAGTATCATCATTATTAGCACGAAAAGGAGGTTATCACTTCAGATAACCTCCTTCGTTATGGTAATGGTCTGTGGGATATCCACAGATGGGGGATGAAAGTATGCGTTGTTTGGGCAAAACGCTTTTACCCCCAAATGGGAGCGTGGAGAAATTTCACTTTTTACCCGCGCACATTTTCATTCTCAGTATAGAAACGCCCTTCTCCCGGTTCAAATAATATGCTCACTCACTTCTTCACTAATTAGTCCCATCCTTTCGGTACAACTATCAAACAACAAATATTTTTCGATTATAATTAAATAATTTACTAGCAAATAGTTATGGTACACTTAACAGCGGTGCACTGCTCATCATTATTAAGCTATTAAGGGAGGTATTATCACAATGAGTGATTTGTCTAAAACCACTAAAAAATCATACATTAGTTGGCCGGTTCTCGCCTTAATGGACTTCGTGACGGTCATTGGTTTTGACGATTTAATTTACAATTTTCAAAACCAAGGACTGAGCGTTATTACGTCGTGGATCATCATGCTCTTTTTCTACGTTATTCCGTATTCATTAATGGTCGGGCACCTCGGGTCGGCATTTAGTAATGAAGGCGGTGGTTTAAGTTCATGGGTACGAGGAACAAGTGGCGAATTTCTCGGCTATTTCACTGCCTGGACATACTGGGCGGCTTCAATTCCCTACGTGGTCGACACGGCAAACTCAATCGTTGTTGGGTTGGGATGGGCTTTTAACGGCAACGATCACCTTGAACACACCCTCTCCAACAGCATGTTTGCCCTCTTAAGCCTAATTGTCTTTGTCGTCTTTATCGCGATCCAATCACGGTTTAAGCACTCCATGGAAATTCTTAGTACCATTGGAGGCATTGCCATGTTTGGGATGACCGTACTGTTTGTCATCATGACAATTACAGCAATTGCGATGGGCGGCCACATTGCCACCCAGCCAATGAACCTGCACGCTATCCTGCCGAAATTTAACTTTAAGTACTTCGCAACGGTCGGGATGCTAATCTATGCCATGAACGGTGCCGAATTAGTTGCCCCGTTCGTTACCCGAATGAAGAAACCAAAGACAGACTTCCCCAAAGCAATGATCATGCTAGCAGTCATGACCGCCTTTTTGACCATCTTCGGGTCCTTCTCTTTGGGAGTCTTCTTTAACGCCCACCACCTACCAAACGACCTTAAAATGAACGGGTCGTACTACGCCTTCCAGGCACTTGGTCGGCATTATCATGTAGGAAACCTTTTCATGTACTGCTTTGCGTGGACCGAAGTTTTCTATTTGGCCGCCTTGCTTGCAGTGCTACTTGATGCCATGACCCGGATGTTGATTTCAGATACCGGCACCAAGTACATGCCCAAGTTTCTGCGAAAAACCAACGCTGCCGGGTTGCCAATTAACGGGTATATCCTCACATGTGTTTTAAGTGCGTTCATCATTGGTTTAGGAATCTTCTTGCCGGATATGAACGATATCTTCAACTGGTTATTAAACCTAAACGGAATCGTATCACCAGGAGTGACCTGCTGGATTTTCTTTGCTTTTATCATGGTGCGGCTCAAGCAAAACCAATTCCCGTCCACGTATGTTTATATTAAAAACCGGAAGTTTGCGTTGGTTGTTGGCTGGTGGATGTTGATTGTAACGGCGATTGCAACCATCCTTGGAATTGCTCCGCAAGATGTTACCACGTTCTCAGGTACTTGGTGGTATGAACTAACCATCAATCTCATCGCCATCATTGTCCTCGTTGGGCTCGGAATTATCCTGCCATACATTACCCGGCGGGAACAGCGAAGTACAACGGGCGTTGCTTTTACTAAACTACAGTGGCTTAGCATGGTTGGTGTTTTGCTTGTCGCCTTAATTAGCGCCTTTTATCTGGGAGGAACTCACCTTACCAGCAGGTGGTGGTTAATCGGAATTATCACCGGTTTGGCTGCAGTCCTACTGATCATCATTGGTAAACCAGAGCATGACCGGCAAAACTAAAAAAAGCGCTTGTCTTTTATCAGGGAAGTCGCTATAATAACCTGGTTGTTATTAATTAGGTTATATTCGTCGTTTCGTTTTGGAACGGCGTTTTTTTGATATCAAATTATTTGAAAACAAAGGAGGCCGCGATTTACGGTACAGCCTCCTTTGTTTTCTTCGAATTTTCCTTAACGACAGATTATTTTAGGGGATGCCGGTGACGCCACTGCTGAACGGTAGTATCTCCCACATACAAAAGAATCCCTGCTGCCAACAACATGGCGCCAAACACAATTACCCGCCACTGAAGGTTAACCAGAATATACCCACACACGATGAGTGCCATCAATGGTACGGTCACCCCACCGTGAAGGTGGAATCCGGTATGGGCTTGTTCCTTATGCAGGTGTTGCCGCCACTTTACCCGGAGCATTACCAATGCAGTGGAGAAATACTGAACCAATGAAACAATCACCGCACATGGCACCAAGAACAGGTAGTTTCCGCTTAGGAAAAGCAACGCACATACTCCCGCCGTCAAGAGAATCGCTACCCACGGCGCTCCGTTCTTGGTCTTAATCCCAAAAAATGTTGGCAACAGTTTATGCTCATTTGCCAGTGAGGACGCCACAAACGGGGTACTATACGACAGGGAAATGGCGACTCCCAAAATGGAACCAATCGTTCCGATCGTAATAAGTAACTTTCCCCAAAATCCAAACCGGGTTGCAAATGCCAAAGCTAACGGCGCTGAACTCATTGTAATCCGCCGTCCTAACATTCCAATTACCACCACAAAGACCACCACATAAAGGGTTACGACTGCCGTAATCACCGCCAATAGTTCCCGCGGTAAATTCTTTTGGGGATTGCGCATTTCCGCCGCAGCAACCGGGAGAAATGCAAAGCCGGTGTACATGTAAAAGACGTTACTATACGCGTTATTATACGATGCAAACGAGTGAGCTGGACTATGGAATAAGTGGGCGCCGTGAATGAACCAAACACCGCCGATAACAAATAGAAGTAACACCGCTAATTTTAACAAGGTTGCCGTATCGTTCGCTGCGTTTGATACCCGTTGCCCCAAAATGCCAATTACTGAAATCGCGAGGATAACCAGGATTCCCGTTATCCGATAGGTAGTCGGATGGTAAAGTTGGGGGAAAAACACCTGAAGAGCCGTCAAAAACGCGGCAATTTCAGTCGCAATCGTCATTACTCCCTGTAACCAAGTAAATAAACCCACTTCAAATCCGGCAAACTGCCCAAATTCGTTATAAGCGTATAACCACCCCGCGCCGTTACCACTGGTTCGACTCGCCAAACCTGCATAACACAACGCCAGTAACAAGGCGGATACTCCTGAAAGAATTAGGATTGGAATAATCATGATTCCCGCTTTACCGTATAAGTTACCTGGTAGCAAAAACGCGGCGGACCCAATCATACTATCAACACCCAAAAGAAACACCGAAAACGGACTCATTTTATGCCCTGCCTTTGTCATTTAAATCGCCCTCTTAAAATTAAATTGTTTCTTTGCTTAAAAACACGTAGAATGAACAATTGAGAATTATGTAAACGGAGGAATGACGGATGCAAAACCACCTGATTGCCCTTGATTTGGACGGCACCACCTTAACAAGTACGGGAATAGTTACCCCCTATACTAAACAGGTGTTGCAAGCGGCCAGTGCTGCCGGGCACGTTGTGGCAATCGTTAGCGGCCGCCCATACCGCATGTGCACAACAATTTACGACGAACTTGGCCTTACTAGTCCCATGATTAACTTCAACGGCGCCCTCGGCAGCATCCCCCACCGACACTGGCGGGGTGAATACACCGAAACAATTGATCCGCACATTGCGCTGGCCATTGAAGATGCCAAGGAAGAACTTAACTTACAAATTGTTTCCATTGAAAGTAAGTTCCGGTGTTTGGTTGACCAACTCAATTACGAAATTGACGAGTTCTTTCCCCTAGCAACACGCCCAGAACAATTGCTCCGGGCAGAAAACATCCAAAATGATCCGCTTTCAATCATGCTTGTCGCCGCTAACCAGAAAACGAAGGCAGCAACGGTCGCTACACTTGAAGACCGGTTTGGAGACCAAATTCACGTTGGCGTCTGGGGCGGCCCCCGACCAATCCTCGAACTTTCGCGTCGTGGGGTCAGTAAAACGACTGGTATCAAACACCTCATGACAACCTATCATATTCCACGTGAAGCGGTAATCGCCTTTGGGGACGAGCATAACGACGCCGAGATGCTCAGCTTCGCCGGTCACGGGGTTGCAATGCAGAACGCAACACCGCAGATTAAAGCGGTGGCGGACGCCATTACTTCCAAGGATAACGACCATGATGGAATGGCGCACTACTTGGCGAATTACCTGCAACTTACTTTTTAGAAAGGAACCCTCTTTCCAGGAAGTAATTATACTCTTGTTCCGTAAAATTACCGGAAAGTATAAACAAAAGAGACTGTGTTTTTTTGATATGCTCCCAAATCTTGGATAAAGTAAATTCAAGGTTTGAAGCTTATATCAATTCCCGTCACAGTCTCTTTTATAATCTTAATCGAAAACCACGCATGGAATTATTATCCACAAAGGATTGACCCATCAGACATGCTTCTTAGAAACTAATCCCTACTTTTCTTCGTCGCTTTTCAGTACACCCGCAACCGAGTACCGGTCGTGCTGCATTTCGTTAAGCACGATGTGGATGTGCTCAGCTGGTGCTCCCGTATTTTTAGAAATCGCAGCGGTAACATCTTTTACCAGACTCCGCAGCTGTTCTTCTGACCGGCCAGCCAGTAAATCAATATGAACTAATGGCATGTTAGCCCCTCCTTACCATCAATAATCATTCTCATTCTACCGGTCCTCCTCAACGAATTCAAGCGCAGCACAATGCTAATGTGATACAATCGGGATAACTTTAATCTACCTGGGAGGGATTTTAATGCCCCGGAAAGAGGACTATTTTTCATCATGCACAAGTATTTTAGTTGGTAAAAACGCCATGGCAATGGGAACCCCGATTATTGGGCGTAACGAAGATGCCAATACCGCGTGGCCTAAGCACATGGTTATTCACGCTCACCAGGAAGCAACCACGCCCCAGCAGTTTAAGTCGCCGGATAACGGTTTTACCATTGACCTGCCGACTACGCGGTTAAAGTATACGGCAACCCCCGAATGGACGCTAAAGTACGGGGTTTTTGAAGAAAATGGTATTAACGAAGAAAACGTTGCGATGAGTGCAACGGAAAGTGCCTATGCCAACGAACGTGTCTTAGCCTATGATCCGCTCAATACCAGTACGGGGATTGGCGAAGAGGCCATGGTTACGGTTGTGCTCCCATACATTCATTCAGCCCGGGAAGGAGTTGCCCGCCTTGGAAAAATCGTCACGGAATACGGAGCAGCGGAGACAAACGGTGTCTTATTCGCCGACCAGAATGAAGTTTGGTACATGGAAATTGCAACGGGTCATTACTGGGTTGCCCAACGAATTCCGGACGACGCTTATGCGGTGGTTGCCAACCAGTTAGCAATTCAGGATGTGGATTTAACTGATTCAGCGAACTTTATGGTTGCCCCGGGAATTGCCAACTTTGTCAACAAACATCACCTGAATCCTAACCCAACCACCTTTAATTTCCGTAACATTTTTGGTACCCACACTGCCAGTGATGAGACGTATAGCACGCCCCGGGTTTGGGTGGGGCACCAGTTGTTTTCCCCTGAACAATCGGGAACAGAAACCCCAACCAGTGAAAACCTCTCGTTTATCATGCGCCCTGATCACCTGCTTCAACGGGAAGATTTGATGGCACTACTGGCCAACCACTACCAGCAGACACCCTATGACTTACTGGGAAAGGACAATTCCAATAAACACCGATTCCGGCCAATTAGCCTGGCTAAAACGCAGGAATCCCACCTATTAGAAATCCGGCCAACAATGCCGAAGGAAATGCAGGGAATTCACTGGTTAGCAATGGGCGTTACCGCCCAAAGCGTGTTTGTCCCAACCTACGCGGGAACAACAGATATTCACGCCGCATACAAGGTCGGAAAACACGAGTACAGCCCTGATTCAGCGTACTGGACTTACAAACTGGCTGGCGTGCTTGTTGATGCCAATTACCCGGTTTTAGGTGATAAACTGCATAAGGTACAACAGGAACTGACCACCACATTCCGGCAGATGCTTGCTACGACCGACGAACAGCTACTGACAGTTTCCCCAGCGCTCAGGACAGAACTAATGACCTCAGCATCAATTAAGATGCAGGCAATGGGGTTAAATAAAATGAATACCCTCATCAGCGAACTTGTAACAGCAGCAACCGCCTTATCCCCGCTTAATTTCAAGACGGACGCAAACTTATAGAAAAATTTTAAGCAAGCTCAAAAACGCTTATCACGAAAGTGAACTATCTAAAAAATAAGGAGGATGTGACGTAAATCACATCCCCTTACTTTTTTGTATAATGCGATGCTAAAAATAACCGGACCGACGAAAATCATAACCTGTTCCCCCGGTGCTGCATATTGCGTTTGCTTGTTGCTTTTACTACGGCCGTTTTAGCACATTTCTCACTTTTATTTTACTGCCGTAATCTTAACCGTCATTTCACCACCTGGCGTTGTCAGCGTTACTTCTTCGTTTAACTTATGTCCAATTAGCCCCTTAGCAATCGGCGATTCGTTAGAAATCTTACCGTTAAACGGGTCAGCTTCTGCTGCGCCAACAATCTTGTAAGTTTCTGGTTCTTCGTCTGGTAATTCCTGAAATGTTACGGTCTTTCCCACAGCCACTTCATTCTTATCGATGCTTTCACTATCAATGATTACAGCGTGGTGAAGCATATTTTCCAGTTCCTTAATTCGGCTTTCATTGAAAGACTGCTCATCTTTGGCTGCTTCATATTCGGAGTTCTCTGAAAGGTCCCCGAATGACCGGGCAATTTTAATTCGTTTGACGATTTCCGGCCGCCGGTTTGTAATTAAATCGTTTAATTCATCTTCAATTTTCTTTTTCCCTTCAAGGGTCATTGGAAATGACTTTTCATCTGCCATGAATGTTTTCCTCCTGTCCAGTTAGTGCATTGTTGATTATACCACGCTAAACCCGTTCACGGTTCTTCCGGATAACGTCGCGAATCTTTGTTACCAGCAGATCAATGGCCACGTGATTTTGGCCTCCTTCCGGTACGATGATGTCAGCGTACCGTTTGGTCGGCTCAATGAATTGGTGGTACATCGGCTTTACCGTTGCCATGTACTGATTGATAATTGAATCCAGCGACCGGCCCCGTTCTTCCATGTCCCGTTGAATTCGGCGAATAATCCGAATATCATCATCAGTATCAACAAAGATCTTAATGTCCATTAGATCCCGTAACCGCGGATCGTTAAGCACCAGAATTCCTTCGACGATGATGACTTCCTTAGGTTCTTGAATGATTGTTTCCTTACTCCGGGTATGGTTAACGTAGTCGTACACCGGCTTTTCTATTGTTTTCCAGTCACGTAACTGTTTTAACTGCTTGATAAAAAGGTCAGTGTCAAACGCATCCGGGTGGTCATAATTCGTTTTTACCCGTTCCTCGAAGGGCTTATCATCCTGATTCTTGTAGTATGAATCCTCCTGGATCATCAGGATTGAATGCCCGTTAAGTTGGTGAAAAATTGCTTCACTAACGGTTGTTTTTCCGCTTCCGGAACCCCCAGTGACCCCAATAATAACGGGCCGGCGCCGTGTTTCTTGTTCTGTCATTGATTTACTTACTCCTTAGTTATTATCACTATCTACTTTATCAACGTTCTGCTGGTGTGCACTGTAGGTTTGCGTAAAGTAAACCTTCCCGGTTTTCATGTTGGCCACAAAGTATAGGTAACCCTGATCACGGTCCTTGGGGTGAAGCACGGCTTGCACCGCAACAATGCTGGGATTGTTAACCGGGCCGGGGCCAACACCCGCATGCTGATATAAGTTGTACGGGGAGTTAACCTGTAAATCCTTGTAGGTAATGTTTTTATGGTGCTTATTTAAGGCATACTGAATTGAAACATCCGACTGAATTTTCATATTCTTATCCAACCGGTTTTCAAAAACCCCCGCAATCTTTGCCTGAACATCCGAGCTGCCACCCTCACCTTGAACTAGAGCCGCTAAGGCTAGTGTTTCTTGCACGGTCCATCCCCGATGCTTAATTTCATCGTAGTACGGACTCATCTCCTGGTTTTCTTTGGCAACCATTTGTTCAACCAGTTGCTTTAACGTTGTATGCTTATTGGCATAATACGTCGCCGGGTATAAATAGCCTTCAAGTTGATAACGAACGTGCTTTGCGTTAACCGCTGAACCAAGCAATTGCGGATACTTCTTCACAAGGGCCTTAATGAAGGCTTTGTTTTCCATTAGATTTAAGAAATCCCGTTTTGAATAACGGGTACGCGCTTGAATGACATTCCCAATTTCGTCAATCGTAGCTCCTTCCCGAACAAGAACCCGTCCGGCGAGTGGATGACTGTTGCCCCCTTGCTCGAGACTCTTTGCAATCTGATTAAGTGTCATTGCCGGAGTAAACTCATAGTAACCCGCCTTGAAGTTTCCCATATTATGCTTCCGGGTGTACCGGTTAAAGACAAATCCACTCTTAATAACACGCTTTTTTTCAAGTAACGCCCCAATTTGCTTGGGTGAACTACCCACGGGAACTTTTACCTCAATTTGCTGGTGCGAATTGGGATTGAGCGGTTGCTCAGCACTCCGCAAATAGTGGACCCCGAAAACAACAACTAAAAGAACCAGAACGATAATTCCAGTAACGGTTCCCCAAACGACTTTTCGGCCGTCCTTTTTTATCCGTTGGTGCTGGTGCCGTCGCGTTCTTCGTTTGGCATTCCGGTCTTGACTAGCCACAATACCCCTCCTAACAAACTTTATCTTTGCCATTATACAATAGATTTGCCTGGATACCACGGTGAATTCCGGCAAACCAGGCAAAAAAACAGAAATTAAGAAAAAAGAGGTGGTAATTGACGTCTTGCCAATCGCCATTCCCCTCTTAAAGAATGTTTATTTCTTACTTAAAAAGCCTTTTCCAATGGTGGAACTACTTGCTTCTTCCGGGAAACAACGCCTGGAAGATCCACCTTGCCATCAACGATCTTCTTGCCAAAGGCCTTCTCAACAACGGCTTGCGGTTCACCCACTACCATCAACCGTGTATCTGAATTAAGGATATCCGTTACCATCAGTAGGAACAAGTCGTATCCTTCCGCTGCGTTCTGCTTTTCAATCGCAGCCCGGAAAGCAGCTTCCCGCTTAAAAACGTCGTTCAAATCAACCGTGTTAATCTGGTCGATTCGGACCGTTTTATTGCCCATGTTAAACGACTTAGCATCGGCACTAATCAACTGTTCCTCACTCTTATCGTCAAGGTTTGTTCCGGCCTTTAACATTGCCAGGCCATATTCCTCATAATTAACCCCCGCAATTGCGGCTAACTCCTTTACCGCCTGCCGGTCTTCATCAGTCGTTGTTGGCGATTTCAATAGCAGCGTATCGGAAATAATCCCGGAAAGCATCAATCCAGCGATGTTTTTCGGCACATCAATTCCGTGCTGCTTGTATTCCTTGTAAATAATCGTACTGCAGCAACCAAGCGGTTCAGCATGAAAGTACAATGGTCCTTGCGTTTCAAAGTTTGCAATTCGGTGATGGTCAACCACGTGCGTAACCGTAACGTCCGCCAGGTCATCAACACTCTGCTGGGCCTCATTGTGGTCAACCAGCATTACAGCATCAACTTCCGGCGCAGCCTTGGTGATTACCCGTGGTGCTGGCTCGTTAAAGTAGTCTAACACAAACTTCGTCTCATCATTGGGTTCGCCGAGCGCAACGGCTTCAACCTCCCCACCAAGTTTGTTTTGTAAATATGCATACTCCTTAGCACATGCAATCGTGTCGGTATCTGGGTTCTTGTGTCCAAAAACTAATTCTTTCATGCCATTGTCTCCTCTTAATTATTCTTTCTTAAAACTAACGCGCTTGGTGAATCGCTGTCAAGCGTTCGGTATAATCCGCCGCATCAAGGTACTCCTTAAACCTATCCATGAAAAACGCAATCCGGGGAATTGACCCCTTATCCTTCCGGCAAATGCAGTCCATGTCAAAGTGGATTGCTGGCATAAACCGTTGAACTGTTAAGGGATTTTCATGCCGGTGAGCTAGTAAAAATGACTTAGGAAGCGCCGTACTAACGCGATTACTAATTGCAAACCGAAAAATCTGGGACGGCCGTGTGAAGGACGCAACGTAGTTTGGCTCGGTTACCATCCGCTGTTCGGACGCTTGGTTAATAACCTGATGAATGTAGTAATTTCCCGGATACGAGACCCAGTCCATCGTCGTGGCCGTTGCCAACTTAATCGAAGCTGCTGTGGCGTGAGAATCTGCATTCAAAAACATCAGTTCGTCAGTAATTATCCGCCATTTCTCGTACGCCTGCCAATCCTTAATCCGGTTATCCGGGAGGTAAAGGATTGCAATGTCTAAGGTATTATCGTCCAACCCCGCCCAGATTTCTTTCCGCGACATCATGTAACATTGAATCCGAATATCTGGGTGTTCGTGAGCATACCGTGTCACAAAGTCCGTAATTACGGTATCCTCAATTGATGACAAAATTCCTACGTTAATTACCCCATACGTCGCCGAACTAATCTGCTGGATTTCGTTCTGCGCCCTGTTCAAAATGTCCTTTACCTGTCTGGTTGCATCCAGCATAGTGTACCCGGCATCCGATAAGTGGAGTGTTTTCCCGGTCGAATAAAACAACGGTGCCCCGATTGCCTTTTCCAGCCGCTTAATTTGTTGGGTAAGTGCAGGCTGCGTGATCCCAAGAATTTTTGCCGCCCGCGTGTAACTCATAGTTTCCACTAATTGCAAAAAATACGACAGTGCCTTTGCCGAAAAAATATTCTGCTTATTACTCTTCATTGTCGTCCTCACTATTCGTACTCAACGCAGTAACGTTGGCTCCTGGTAGTTTCTCACCAGCTGTAGACTAACATTATATTGGGATTCACGCTAGTAATCAAGGTAATTTTACCACTTTACTATGAAGCTAATTCTTAAACCGGGCACCCCACGCCTGCGGATCCTGGCGCCAATCAGAAAGCACAGCCCGTTCTTCTGCAGTAACGTAATTTTCCTCTACCGCGGCATCTAACAACTCAGTATAGTTGGTAATCGTCGTGTACGGGATCCCCGCATTCCGGAAGTTTTCGTCCAACTGTGGAAGTTGGTAGCTAAAGATCCCGGCAACCCCAATGACCTGAGCACCCTCGGTTTTAGCAGCCGTAACCGCCTTAAGTACACTGCCACCCGTTGATAATAAATCGTCAATGACCACCGTCTTGGCCCCAGTAGGAAGAACCCCCTCAACCTGCCGGCCCTGGCCGTGATCCTTTGGTTTTGAACGAACATAGACAAGCGGTAGGTTTAATTCCGCAGCAACCCACGCTGCGTGGGGAATCCCCGCCGTTGCAGTTCCAGCAATTACCGCAACACCCGAGTAACGCTCCTTAATCTGCGCAGCAATCCCCTGTGCAATCCGGGTCCGGATTTCCGGATAACTAATCGTTAACCGGTTATCACAGTAAATCGGACTCTTTAACCCACTTGCCCACGTAAACGGTTTGGTTGGTGACAATTCAACCGCCTTGATTGATAAAAGGTCCTTTGCAATCTGTTTCATTTGTTACTCCTCCCATAACTTCTTCACTAGCCGGTATGCCGCTACCGGATCATCCGCCTGAGTAATCGCCCGACCAACCACGATAGCACTTGATTGGTTGGCGGCTGCCTGATTAGGGGTCATTACCCGTTTTTGGTCACCAACCGCGCCGCCTGCCAGCCGAATCCCGGGAGTAACCCGCATGAAATCAGCTGCAGTAACCGCGGCAATTGCAGCGGCTTCATGGGCGGAACATACTACCCCGTCCATTCCCGCCTGCTGGGCAACGCGCGCATAGTTAAGCACGCTTTCTTGCAAGCCAACCTGAATTAGCTGCTCGCGGTGCATCTGTTCTTCACTCGTTGACGTTAACTGGGTAATCGCTAAAATCTGAGGGATCCGTTGCCCGGCAGCCCCGTCAAGTAATCCTTCCTTCGCAGCGGCCATCATCTCCCGACCACCCGCAGCATGGACGGTGGTAAGTTGCACCCCAAGTTTTCCCAGCACCCGGGCAGCGGCGTGAACGGTGTGGGGAATATCATGCAGCTTTAAGTCAAGAAAAACGTCATGCCCCCGGTCAAGGAGCGCCCGCACAAAATCTTGTCCTTCGCTGTAATACATTTCCATCCCAATTTTAACGAAAAGGTGCTCGTCTTGGGGAAAACGGTCCAAAAAACGAGTTGCCTGCTCCTGGTCAGGAAAATCTAATGCAATAATCGGTCGGTTAATCTTCATTAATAAATTTCCTCCTTACATCAGCGTGCAACTGAGCGAGACTTTCAACGTGGAGCTCGTCCATTAAAGCAGGCAAAGCAGCTACGATATGTTCAATTGCATGGGCATCTGCAAAGTGAGCGCTCCCGACAGCCACGGCACTTGCGCCTGCCATCATCATTTCAAGCACGTCCTCAGCTGTCGCAACCCCGCCCATACCAATGATTGGCAGGGTTGTTGCGTGGGCCACCTGGTAAATCATACGCACTGCGATTGGCTTCACCGGGCGACCGGAGTATCCTCCCGTGACGTTTGCAACAACAGGAGTCCCCGTGTGCACGTCGATATGCATCCCTAACAGCGTATTAATTAAGCTTAACCCATCAGCGCCCCCGCGTTCAGCGGCAAGAGCAATTGTCACAATATCCGTAACATTGGGGGTCAGCTTAACGTAAACAGGAAGCGTCCCAACCCGCTTCTTCACGGCGCGGGTAATGGCTTCGACCTGTGCTGGATCCGTTCCAAATAACATTCCTTCATCCTTAACGTTCGGACACGAAACGTTGATTTCCAGTGCGTTCACTGGCGCCGTTGCTAACTTAGCAGCTACTGCGGCGTATTCCTCAATCGATCCGCCCGAAACGCTCGCAATAATTGGCAAGTCTGGATATTTTTGCCGCACTGCTGGAATTTTTTCGTTGGCTACCGCATCCACCCCGGGACCCGCAAGGCCAACAGCATTCAAGACGCCGTCATCCAGCACCGCAATCCGGGGTTCGGGGTTGCCCACCCGGGGCCGGGGCGTTGCGGTCTTAATGACCATTGCTCCAAACTGGTTTAAGTCTACCTGCTGAGCTAAGGGGGTGTCCCCAAACCCAAACGTCCCGCTAGCAGGCATCAGCGGATTTTTCAACATTAATCCTGGTAACTTAACGGCTAACCGGTTAGTCATTTCCATCGATACTTCACCTCATTTTATAGTGCGTCCGTTGCAAATGACCGGTTCTCAAGCGCTTTTAAGAGAGCGTCCGCTGTGTTCAGCGATGTTAACAACGGAATGTTGTGTTCAATGGCCGTTTGCCGGATCGTAAAACCATCGGAGGCGACATCCTGGTCATCCCCCATCGTGTTAATTACCAGCTGAACAGCGTTCCGCTGAAGCATGCTCAAGATTCCGTAATGCTGCTGATCATCCTCACCAATCTTATTAACCTGGGTAACGTGAAGCCCGTTACTCTCAAGGAAACGAGCCGTCCCCTTCGTTGCAAAGATTCGGTACCCAATTCTGCTGAAACGCTTAGCTAGTGGAAGGACTGCTTCCTTATCCCGTTCATCAATGGTCAACAGGACCCGCCCTGCTTCTGGTAACTCCATCTTTGCGCCGACAAAGGCCTTATAAAGAGCCTTTTCAAACGTTTTATCGCTTCCCATTACTTCACCGGTAGACTTCATCTCTGGTCCAAGATAGCTATCAACATCGGCTAGTTTACTGAACGAGAAGACAGGTGCCTTAACGTTTACACGATCACTTTCTGGGAAAAGACCGGATTCGTATCCTAGTTCCTTCAAAGTGGAGCCAAGAATAACTTTTGTCGCCACTTGTGTCATTTTGATCCCGGTAATCTTACTTAAGAACGGTACCGTCCGACTAGCCCGCGGATTAACCTCCAGCACGTACACTTCATTATCGTGCACAATGAACTGAATATTCATAATCCCAATGCACTTAAGCGCCACGGCAAGTTTTTTAGTTGCCGCAACAATCTGGTCCTTGATGTCCTGGCTAAACGTTTGCGGTGGGTACACGGCCATTGAATCCCCGGAGTGAACCCCAGCATGTTCAATGTGTTCCATGATTCCTGGTAACAGCACGTCAGTCCCGTCACAAATGGCATCCACCTCACACTCACGCCCTTCCAAGTAAGCGTCGATCAAAATGGGGTGGTCAATTGCCGCCGTTGCGTTATCCTTCAGGTAAGCAAGGAGTTCGGCTTCATCGTTTACGATTGCCATGGCCTTTCCCCCTAAAACATAACTTGGCCGAACTAAAACCGGGTACCCAATTTCTTGAGCACACTTAAGAACAGCTTCCTGTGTCGTCGCCGTCTTACCAATTGGTTGCTTCAACCCAAGGTCGTTGATTACTTCATCAAATAGCTCCCGGTCCTCTGCCCGATCAAGGTCCTTTACCGTCGTCCCAAGTACCTTAACGCCATGGGCTTCCAAACCAGCTGCAAGGTTAATGGCAGTTTGTCCCCCAAATTGAACAATTACACCCTTAGGCTGTTCTAAGTCGACCACGTTAAGAACATCTTCCAACGTTAATGGTTCAAAGTATAGTTTGTCCGAAACAGAAAAATCGGTGGACACCGTTTCTGGGTTGGAATTCATAATGATAGCTTCATACCCAGCATCCTGAAGCGCCTTAACGGCGTGAACAGTGGCGTAATCAAACTCGACCCCCTGCCCAATCCGAATTGGACCTGATCCAATAACCATCACGGATTCCTTTTTTGACCGCATACTTTCGTTTTCCTGGTCATAGGTACTGTAGAAGTACGGCGTGTGGGATTCAAATTCAGCCGCGCACGTATCCACCATCTTGTAAACCGGCTTAATCTCGTTGTCTAGCCGAAATTTGCGGACATCGTCTTCTTGAACATCCCACAGTCGGGCCACCGTGTAGTCACTAAAGCCGTAGTACTTCGCCCGCCGCAAAACATTCACGTCACGCCGGTTAGCTGCTAACTCCTGCTCCAACTCGGTAATGTGCTTAACGATGTCCAGGAAATACGGGCTGATCTTAGTAAACTCGTGAACTTCTTCCAGGGTGTAGCCCCGCCGAAAAGCCTCAGCTAAGTAGAATAACCGATCATCCTGTGGGTGCACCAGCTTTGCTTCCAGTTGATCATCCGTAGCTTCCTGCGCCACTTGTGAAATTAAGTCCTTTTCATCAATTTCCAGGGACCGGACGGCCTTTTGGAGCGCTTCTTCAACGTTCCGGCCGATTGCCATTACTTCCCCCGTCGCTTTCATCTGCGTCCCAAGATTCCGGTCTGCCTTGGTAAACTTATCAAACGGCCACCGCGGAATCTTCGCAACCACGTAATCAAGGGCCGGCTCAAATTCAGCGTAGGTTGTCCCCGTAACCGGGTTGATGATTTCGTCTAAGGTTAACCCTACCGCAATTTTGGCTGCCATCTTAGCAATCGGGTACCCCGTCGCCTTAGAAGCCAGGGCAGATGACCGCGAAACCCGTGGGTTAACTTCAATGACACTGTAGTTAAAACTGTTAGGATCGATGGCTAACTGAACGTTACAGCCCCCCTCAATCTTGAGAGCCCGAATCAGCTTTAAGGCACAGTCCCGTAGCATCTGGTACTCACGGTCCGTTAGCGTTTGTGTTGGCGCCATAACAATTGAGTCCCCGGTGTGAATCCCAACCGGATCGAAGTTTTCCATCGAACAAACCACCATTGCGTTGTTGGCAGAATCGCGCATCACTTCAAACTCAATTTCCTTGTACCCCTTAATACTCTTTTCAATTAAACACTGGGTTGCCGGGGAAAGGTCTAACCCGTTGGCAACAATCTCCTCGAGCTCTTCTTTGGTGTCACACATTCCACCACCGGTACCTCCCATTGTAAAGGCCGGCCGTACAATAACAGGGTACCCGATTTCAGCGGCAAAATCCGTGGCTTCTTCCACGGTGTTAACCGTCTTGGAAGGCGGAACTGGCTCGTCAAGGTCTTTCATTAATTGCTTAAACCGTTCCCGGTCTTCCGCCTGATCAATTGCATCCAATTTTGTTCCGAGTAATTCAATGCCGAGTTCGTCTAAGATTCCCGAATCATGCAGGGCCACTGCTAGGTTTAACCCAATTTGTCCCCCAATTGTTGGTAAGAGGGCATCCGGGTACTCCTGCCGCAGAATCCGAGAAACCGAGTCAACCGTCAGGGGTTCGATGTACACCTTGTCGGCAATTTCCGTATCCGTCATAATCGTGGCCGGATTAGAGTTAACTAAAACCACCTCGTACCCCTCTTCCCGCAATGCCATGCAGGCCTGGGTTCCGGAGTAATCAAATTCAGCGGCCTGGCCGATAATAATTGGGCCGGAGCCGATTACCATAATCTTATGAATATCTGTTCGCTTAGGCATTCCGGTGCGCTTCCTTTCGTTCGTC
Organism: Ligilactobacillus sp. LYQ139; assembly: GCF_045033025.1. Taxonomy (NCBI): domain Bacteria; kingdom Bacillati; phylum Bacillota; class Bacilli; order Lactobacillales; family Lactobacillaceae; genus Ligilactobacillus; species Ligilactobacillus sp. LYQ139. The sequence continues at coordinate 8,841 of NZ_JBJFZW010000001.1, read as the reverse complement.
AATAAGTTGCATAAAGTCGTCAAAGAGGTCGACCGCATCATGCGGCCCCGGCGCTGCGTCCGGGTGGAACTGGACGGAAAAGGCCGGATACTTCCGGTGACGCAGCCCCTCAACGGTGTGATCGTTGATTTCCTGGTGTGTAATGATTAATTCGTTCGGATCAACCGAATCCGGGTCAACCGCGTACCCATGGTTCTGGGAAGTAAACATAATCCGCCCCGTGGCAATTTCCCGAACTGGATGGTTGAATCCGCGATGACCAAACTTCATCTTAAAGGTCTTAGCCCCGTTAGCCAGCGCAAAAATCTGATGGCCCATGCAAATTCCCATCAACGGAATGTGCTTCTCGACTTCTTGCACCATGGCAGCGGCTGCCGGAATATCAACCGGGTCGCCAGGGCCGTTTGATAGCAAGACCCCATCCGGATTAAGCCGTAAAATCTCTTCGGCGGTCGCCGTTGCGGGGAGCACAATCGTGTTGCACCCCCGTTTGCCAAGTTCCCGGAGCATACTGTGCTTGAGGCCATAGTCTACTAGCACCACGTTCCGTTTACTTCCCGGATTCGGGTATGGCTTGCTGGTTGTTACCTGCTCAATAATTCCGGCATTAATCACCGTGGCCTTCAGCTGATCAAGGGTGTGCTTATCCGGCGCAACGTTTGTAATTCGTCCCTTCATTGTTCCGTGCGAACGAATAATCTTTGTCAGCATCCGCGTATCAATTCCCTTAATTCCCGGAATATCCATCTGCTTTAGAAAGTGGTCGAAAGTGTCTTGCTTCCGCCAGCTACTGGAAACCCGGGCTAACTCCCGGCATACAACTCCGCAACAACTGGGTTCAATTGACTCATAATCGTCCAGATTAACCCCGTAATTTCCAATTAAAGGATTCGTAAATGTCAGAATCTGATTAGCATATGACTGGTCTGTTACGGATTCCTGGTACCCCGTCATCCCGGTATTAAATACAACTTCGCCGGTACATTCACCGGCTGCCCCAAAGGCTTCGCCGGTAAAGACGGTCCCATCTTCAAGTACTAAGTAACGCTCCACGGCTTAATCCTCCTTTTGCTCGTAAACAACCTGGCCAGCAACCATGGTTAGAACGGTGGTCCCATATACCCGGTGCCCGGTAAACGGCGTATTGGTTCCCTTAGAGTAGTATTCCGCCGCGGTTAACACGTGCGGTTGCTTCAGGTCAAAAATTGCGATGTCCGCTGGTTGTCCGGGCATTAACGTCCCCGCTTGATCCAAGTGGAACAGTTCTGCCGGCCGCCGACTCAGCCAGTTCAACAACTGTGGAAGCGTAAAGACCCCTGTCCGTACATAGCGCGTATACAGCGTACTGAACGCCGTTTCACTTCCGGTAATTCCAAACGCTGCGTGGCGCAAATCACCCGTTTTTTCTTCCTTGCTATGCGGCGCGTGGTCGGTGGCAATCATATCAATTGTTCCGTCCAACAACCCGTCAATGACGGCCTGCCGGTCAGCTTCGCTCCGTAACGGCGGGTTCATCTTAAAATTCGGATCATCCACCGTAACGTCGTCTTCTGTAAGTAACATGTGATGCGGGGCTGCTTCACACGTAACGTGAATGCCTTGTTGTTTAGCCCACCGGACCAGCGCCACGCTTTCTTTTGTTGAAACGTGGCAAATGTGATAGTGCACACCTGTTGCCTGCGCTAACAGGAGGTCACGGGCAACCTGGGAAGATTCTGCCACTCCCGGAATTCCAGGTAAGCCCAATTTAGCAGCCCGCTGGCCGGCATTCATCACCCCGTTAAGCTTAAGCGATTCATCCTCGACGTGAGCCGCAAGCGGCAACCCCGTTGCGGCAATTCCTTCCATGGCCGTCATCATCGCGCCAGCAGTTTGGATCCCCGAACCATCGTTACTAAATCCAATAGCGCCCGCTTCTTTTAGGGCCTGGTAATCAACCGGACGCTCACTTGTCCGGTTCTGGGTAATCGTGGCGTACTGGTAAATATGCACAACCCCATCTTGCGCGTTCAACTTTTCCATGGCCCGTAATTTATCCGGCGTATCCGGCGCAGGATCAACGTTCGGCATCGCACACACAGTCGTAAATCCCCCATGAGCTGCCGCTTGGCTTCCCGTTTTAATGGTTTCTTTATACGTTTGCCCCGGTTCCCGGTAGTGTACATGAACGTCAACAAGGCCTGGCGTAACCAGTTTGTCAGTCGCCTTAATGGTGCGGTCAATTTCTTCTCCTAGTGCATCCAGATCCCTTCCAATGGCGCGAATCCGCCCGTCACTTACAAGGATATCCTGTTGCGTAACCTGATTATTATGAAAAACATTTCCGTCCTTAATTAAGATATTCATTATTCCAATCCCCCTAACTGACGGCCCCGTAAGACCGCTTCAAGCATCGCCATCCGGACAAAGACCCCGTTTTGCATTTGGTTCACAAAGCGAGACTTGGGTGCTTCAACCAGCGCACTCGCAAACTCCACATCCCGGTTAATCGGCCCCGGATGCATGATAATCGTCTGATCTTTCATCCGTTCGTACCGTTCCCGGTTAATTCCATACTGCTTGTGGTAAGCAGCCGCATTAAAATGATCATCCTCCCCAGCAGCATGTCGTTCGTGCTGCACGCGAAGCAGCATCACAACATCAACCATGCTTACAAGCTCATCAACATCCCGGTATTCTCCGTACGCGTTAAACTCATCACTAAACCAATTTTCTGGCCCCGCAAAGTACAGCGTTGCGCCAAGCGTCTTTAACATCTGCATGTCGCTCCGAGCCACCCGGGAATTGGTTAAGTCACCAATAATCGCCACCTTCAACCCGTCAAAATGGCCAAACTGCTCGTAGATTGTTAACATATCCAGCATGCACTGGGATGGATGCTGCCCGCTACCATCACCGGCATTCAAAATACCGATATTCAGGTGCTGGTCTGGCCGGAGATTAATTAACTGATTGTAATACTCATTTTCGGAGTGACGGATGACTGCCAGGTTGCATCCCACAGCCCCCAAGGTGAGCAACGTATCATACAGCGTCTCGCCCTTCTTCATTGAACTGGCCTGCGGGAAAAACGGAATCGTTTGAATTCCGAGCCGCCGTTCCGCCATCTCAAAGCTGGAACGTGTCCGTGTGGAATTTTCAAAGAACATATTGGCCGCGTACACAGGTTGCCGCAGATAAAAATCAGCGGTACCACGCTTAAATGCCTGGGCGCGGTGGATAATTTTCATTACCTGATCATCTGTCAGGTCCTTAACGGATACAAAGTGTGGTAAACGAACAAACTCGTCAGTCATCTCTGACTCCTTTCTGCCTTTTCGGCTTCCCCTCTCTGCAAAATAAAAACCCGGACCGTTTTCCGCCGGTCCGGGCAAAAGAGAGTTTTCGCAAAGAAAACCCAACCGTTTTGCCCTCACGGGGGTCAATTAAATGGTTGAATTAAATCACTTATGTTCAATTGTAACGGCATCATGGTCATCAACTTCAGTGACAGCTACCTTAACATCTTCGTCCTGCGCCGTCGGAATGTTTTTTCCGACAAAGTCAGCACGTAACGGTAATTCCCGGTGTCCCCGGTCAATTAAGACCGCAAGTGAAATGCGCGCCGGACGGCCCTGATCCATCAGGGCATCTAACGCTGCCCGGATTGTCCGCCCGGTAAACAGCACGTCATCAACCAGAACAACGTTTTGGCCGGTCAAATTAAGATCATCCGCCTCTGCCGCCGCCTGTCGCTTGATTGATGACGGTTGATCATCCCGGTACTGCGACACATCAAGTTCCTTTACCGGAACAACCGCACCCTCAAGCTGTTTTAACCGCGCAGCAATCCGCTGAGCAAGGAAAATACCACGGGTCTTAATCCCAACAAGAACTAGTCCCGAAACGCCTTTATTTTTTTCAATAATTTCGTAGGTCATCCGGGTCAGTGCCCGCTTCATCGCCATCGCATCTAAGACTTGTTTGGTCATAAAATTTCCTCCTGTTCACAAAAAAGAACCACTTAGCCATATAAAAGTAAGGCTAAGCGGTTCTCTCGGCCATACTAATAACCGAACCGTACCCCCTTATTAGCCTCACAGGACCAAATTAAAAGGACAATTGTTACCTTTAATTTACTGAATCCGGCCCCGTTTGTCAAGCCGCGCCAGCGTTCGTTCAAACACTGGCGGAAGCGGGGCCGTAAAGATAAGTTGTTTTCCAGTTACTGGATGAGTAAACCCTAGTTTTCCCGCGTGAAGAAACTGACCGTTTCCCGTTAATGTCTTTCGGGGCCCGTATAGAGGATCACCAGCAAGCGGATGCCCAATATATTTCATGTGAACCCGAATCTGGTGCGTTCGCCCAGTTTCAAGCTGACACTTAATTAAGGTGTAATCGCCGTACCGCCGTGCCACCGTAAAGTGTGTTACCGCCATCCGCCCATCAGAAACTACCGCCTGCTGTTTTCTGTTCTTAGGGTTACGGCCAAGCGGGGCATCTACAGTACCATGATCTTCCCGAATGTTGCCGTGAACAAGCGCCGTATATTCGCGAATGTTGGTCTTAGCCTTTAGCTGGGCAGCCAACGACCGGTGTGCCCGGTCGGTTTTGGCCACCATCAATAACCCTGACGTATCCTTATCAATCCGGTGGACAATCCCTGGCCGGTAAGTCCCGTTAATGGTCGAGAGCGGACAATGGTATAGTAGCGCATTGACCAGCGTATGGTTGGGATGCCCCGGTGCCGGATGAACCACCATCCCCTGTGGTTTATTCACCACTAATACGTCGTCATCCTCATACACAATATCCAGCGGAATGTTTTCCGGTTGTAAATCAAGGTGAACGGGCTTTGGTTCCATCACCTGAATCAGGTCGCCCTGCCGAACCTGATCCTTGGCACGGGGAACACTGCCGTTAACCGTGACCGCCCCGGATTTAATCAACCGGTGAAACTGTGACCGGGAGTACTGCGGGAACAGCTGGGGTAACACCTTATCAATGCGGCCCTGTTGGGTTGTAATCGTCGTCGTCAACATGTTTTTACAAGGCATCGTCCTGCATCACAGTTAGCAAGACGATGATCACGCCAAGTGTCAGGGCAACATCGGCAACGTTAAAGATGGGAAACTGGATAAACCTAAATTCAAACATATCAACCACGTAGCCTACCACGAGCCGGTCAATAAAGTTTCCCAGCGTTCCCCCAATCATCAGGGAAATTCCCAGGGCGTATCCCCAGTTATGCCATAGATCACGGAAAAAATAAATCATGATTGATAACGCAATTACGGTAAAAATCAAGAAGAAGATCCGGTGACCAAGAAGGAGGCTCCACGCTGCCCCGTAATTCTGGACGTGCGTTACTGATAAAATGTGCGGGACTAACGTATAACTAACGTTTACTGGAATCTGGGTCCGCACAAAAAACTTAACGAGTTGGTCAAGCAGCACGACCGCAAAAATAATTAACAAGTACATTGGCATAACCGATCACCCCGTATCTAGCTATTCTTGATAGCCGTTCAATATCCTTCTCATTGTACTCTTTTTGCCTGGAAGCGCCAACTGTTAGCAAAACAAAAGGTAGTCGTTGCCGGCTACCTTTTAGGAGATTGTCCAATTAATTACAAATAATCACCAATCAAATGATTGTTGCAACTTTCTCACGAACCTTTTATAATAAGTAGCGTTACGGAGAGTTGGCAGAGTGGTAATGCACCGGACTCGAAATCCGGCGAACCGGTAGTACCGGCGCGCAGGTTCAAATCCTGTACTCTCCTTTTTAATGAGTCATATGTTATCACGAAACCCCGTAAAATATTGATTTTACGGGGTTTTACTTTTTGGTGAATCATATGTTTTCGTATGTTTTTGCAAAAACTGTGCACATCGTGTGCACACACTTTTAATTTTTTATTCTTTTTTAAGCGCTATACCAATATATTTTTTAGTACATTTCAGTTTAATATTAGTGCTAATAAAAAACTCCTCCGCAAAATAACGAAAGAGTCTTTTATGGTGAATATATTATCTTATATGTGTGCAACGTTAGATTCAGGATTGTTACAATCACTCTTAAACGCCTATATTATATGCAAAACGACCCCAGCCATTACAGCTTGGGATCATTTTGTGCAGGCAGCTAACCCATCCCCTACTTGCAACAAATATTAGAGTAAACAAAAATCACTTCATACAAAACAACGCTCGTATGGCGGGAGATCAAAACTAGCAAATATACTACCACGTACCGTTAGACAAAGTTTTGGCAAGACAAAAATTATTATTACTGATATAATTTGCGTATTGTTGATAAATAATAAGAATGTGCGATTAGCTATGTTGAAAAGCATTTTGAACATAAAAGAATTTAGAAAGAAATATAAATCCAAATATGTTTTAAAAGATGTCAATCTAAACGTATATGAAGGAGAAATAAAATGAATTTCATATTAACAACAAAAAGTTTAACTAAGTCTTATCGTAATCAACAAGCATTAAATAATGTAAATATTCATATACCTGAAAATAAAATATATTGTTTATTAGGGCCAAATGGAGCTGGTAAGACTACACTTATGAAGATAATTACAGGAATGACTTCACCAACAAGTGGCGATGTAGAATTTAACCACCACAAATGGACAAGAAAGGATTTATCTAATATCGGTTCACTAATAGAAGAGGCTCCAATATATGGAAATTTAACAGCAAGAGAAAATATCCAAGTTATTAACCGATTACGGGGAGAATCTGATAGCAATATTGAAAAAATATTAAGTACTGTAGGGTTAGAAGATAGTAAAAAACTTTCCAAAAACTTTTCTTTAGGGATGAAAGAAAGATTAGGAATTGCATTAGCATTAGTGGGAGATCCGCAGCTTTTGATCCTTGATGAACCAACAAATGGATTAGATCCAATAGGAATTCAGGAACTGAGAAATTTGATCGTCAAATTAAAATCAAAAGGCATCACGATTATAATTGCAAGTCATATGTTATCTGAAATTGAAAAGTTGGCTGACTATATAGGAATAATCTCGGATGGAAGATTACTTCTAGAAGAAGAGTACACTCTAAATACAGACCTTGAAAAACTCTTCAATAAAACCATTGCAGACGGGAGGAAAGGAAATGATTAGTAAATTAGTCGATTACTATAAAAGTGAATCTCTAAAAAATAAACGATTGTTAGTAACAAAGTTACCTTTCCTATTTCCCGTTCTTATAATCATTGCTGATGTTATCTTTTTCTCTTCAACTGGGTATGTAGTAGAAAGTGCTATAAATCAGTGGAGCTTCTTATGGTTAAATGTTTTTTTAGCATTGGAAGCGGGACTCATAGATCAGCATGAAAAACATAGCACTCAGTACAAAGTAATTACTAGTTCTCCAATAAATTTAAAATTATATGGTGTTTCTGGCCTACTTTATGAAATGATGTTATCCGTAAAAGTAAACCTTATTTTTGTATTACTAACACTAATTTTAGGCGGGGTAATGGGAATTAAAGTTTCTTTAATAAATTGTTTAATATCAGTGATTGGTATATTTTTATCCTCACTTTGGTTAATTCCGCTATATACAATTCTAGCTCGTATTTTCAATATTTATTTGGTATTAATTGTTTCCTTTGCTAGTTTCTTTTTATCACCGTCAACCCAATCTGTTTTTGGAAAATTATTTCCTTATAACTGGCCAGCTATTTTTCCGGTCTATTGGATAAAACTTCAAGTAAACGGACTTCCAATTAAGCAGTATACAACCATCCATCCAGTATATTGGCCGATATTTGCTTCCATACTCTTGACAATTGTTTTAACTATACTAGCAAGTACAATATTTAGCAGATTGGAGGTAAAGAATAATGGTTAATATATTTAGAGCTGAATTTATAAAAAACAAACGAAGTAGCATATTATGGTTACATTTATTTGCTTTAGTAGCGTTTCCTATAATACTTGGAGTGTATTATGGAGTGCACGTTCGATGTACAGCTCAAATTGCAGTAAAGATGTATTATCAGTTGGTGTCTTTAATGACTCCACTGGTAATAAGTATCATTATTACAATAGTAAACAAGCGAGAATCTAAAGCCGGTCATTTTAAAAATTTGATATCAGTACCCACACGTAAAGAAAGAATGTTAAATGAGCAATTATTTTTTTACATTGTACTTTATCTAATTGTAATTTTGGGGTCGTCAATAATATATTGGGGTGTTTTTTCAAAACTTAGTGGTGGATTTCTTTTAAAAGGGATTGTTATTAGTTTATTTATGTGGATCCTTTCTATTTCACAGTATGAAATTTACAGGATAATTGCCTATGTTTTTAGTAACGGAATAACATTATTATTAGGAATTATAGGATCATTTACAGCGGTATTGGGGAATACCGTTTTGTTTGATAAATTTTGGTTCTTAATACCATGGATATGGCAGGGAAGATTGGCTGTTTTTTATTCCCAAGCGGTACCTGTTAGCATTCTTAAGATGTATGCTATGCAATATATCTTATGTTTGATAATTACTTTATTTATTTATATCGTATCAAATGTCATTTTCAAAAAGAAAAATTAAACTAGTATCTATTTAAGAAAATCATTCAAATAAATATAAATTATGTTATCAACAATGATTTATATTCCTTAAACTGCGGGAATTAGAAGCTAGCTGCCATTATATATTGCACATTTTGTACTCCCCTTTTTAATGAATCATATGTTATCATAAAACCCCGTAAAACGTTGATTTTGCGGGATTTTGTTTTTTGATGAATCATATGTTTTCGTATGTTTTTGCAAAAACTGTGCACATCGTGTGCACACACTTTTAATTTTTTATTCTTTTTTAAG
>NZ_JBJFZW010000019.1:0-1094 GCF_045033025.1 Ligilactobacillus sp. LYQ139 | reverse complement strand
TGGGATCTTTCCGGTGATAAGGGCTTAGACATTACGCCGGGTATGAAGGTTGCCGGATTAAGCATTTCTGATACCTTGCCAGCACAAGTTGGTTTAGATGCCAACGGCATTACGATTACCGATGGAACAACGCAAGTGCCAATGTCTGACGTGAATGTTCAGATTAACGGTCAAACGGTTACGATCTCAGCTAAGAACCCCGAAGCTTTTGACAAGCAGTACGCAGGTCAGGCCTTAACGGTAAACTTGCCGACGACCGTAAAGGTTGACGGTTACGCTAAGGCGTTAAACCAGTACACGGTTAACCACTTTGGTGACAAGCACACCAGTAATGAAGTCGTGGACTACATTCCAACGGTCCACCCAGAAAAGGACGTTGTAATTAGCGTGGGTGACCAGCAGAGTATCAATAACGGAACGGTTAAGTTAGGGCAGTTATTTGACTACAAGCTGGAAAGTTCTCAACGGCCGGCTAACTATGGTGGCGACACCAAGCAATGGGCCATTGATGATCACTTTGATACGAAGCACGACCAGTACACAGGTCAGTATCACATTTACTCCACGGCGCCAATTACGTTGGCCGATGGTACGGTGCTCCCGAAGGGAACAATTCTCGATAAGTACTTTGCAGTCTCGTTTAATGCGCAGACGGGGGACTTCCACGCCGCAATGTTGCCTAGTCTGATGAAGATCCTGAACCTGCCGGTTAACAAGCAGATTGCCCAGGGTTGGGAAGTCTTTGCGCAGTGCAAGCGGATTGCGACGGGCACGGTTTACAACACCTTCACGGAAACATACAACGGCAAGATATTGCAGTCTAACCGGGTCGTGACGCATACGCCGGATACTAAGACCCCAGGGACGCCAACAACGCCAGGGACACCGAGTCATCCGGGAACGCCCGCTACGCCAGAGCAGCCAAACGTACCATCCCACCCAGGGATGCCAGTCGTTCAGGCTGCGACGATTCATCCGGCAACACCGGCAGGTGTTACCCCGCAGCACCACCAGCAGCAGGGTAACCAGTTACCGGATACGGGTGACAGTCAGCACAATGACTGGTGGGCTATCGGAGGTACCTTATTAGCAGG
>NZ_JBJFZW010000018.1:0-1411 GCF_045033025.1 Ligilactobacillus sp. LYQ139 | reverse complement strand
TTGGTGAAGGCGGGGAAGAACCCGGGAATGCAAAACTTGTTAATGCTGAAACTGGAAGTTCTACGCCCGCTTGGGGCTTTGATAAGGATGTTGTTAATGAATTCGATCCAGTGTCAGTTAACAATAATGGAGCAGAAACTAATGCTGTCGGTCGGGTTCCGTTTCCGATATACCAAAATCAAGGAGATTTAACAAGTGCCTTAGCTATCAGGGGGCTTTCGCAGGAGCAAATTAGTTCTTTAATTGCAGCAATGATGTTAACGGAACGGGGTACATATAAGGGAGATTATACCCCGAATAAGGGAGCTTCATTAGACCAGCAAAATGCGTCGTATAACTACCAAGTTCAAGCGGTTCTTGATGTTATTGTCGGGCAAGTTGATCCGCATCAAGAGGCGTTTATTAAACAACACTTTACAACGTTCCAACAAAAGCTGTATAACGCTGCGTTAGCCGATGCAAACGTAAGTGTTGGCGATATGACTACAGCATACTTAGTTGCCCCCGGTTCAAACAACAGACTGTCTAAACTCCAGCTGAATACACAAACTAATACTACAGCGCAGTTTGAACTTAATCCGCATTATCTTGGAGCGCCAGTTAAAGTAACTCAGATTCTTCCTGCAAATTACCAGGTAATTGATACTGCTACCAACCAACCGGTTAGTGAATTAGTAACGGGGCAGACTTATTACGTTAAGACTAGTGCAGCTGTTGCCCAGGCAACAGTCGCAATGAAGTATGCAAAAGACGCATTTAATTTTTTTGATACTAATTGCAAACCTGTAATCGTTGCCGAAAAAGTAGTAACTAGTTATGCAATTACTCCACGAGAAGCATTTGAGGTGCCATTTTACTATAATGAGAATGGCGATTATATTGGTTCGCTGCAAACACAAAATGGTTATCCAGTTGTGGAAGTTACTGGGCCAAATGGTGATCGTAATGTTGTGGCATTTCGACACATGTTAGATTATAATTACGCGCACATGAGTCGAAATACTAGTTACGAAGGGCTTATGGTTAGCACGCCGATAATGGAAGACTTAACATTACAAGTGTTTGCAGATATGCCAACACAATCGAGTTCTTCTTCAAAACCAGCAGGATTATCAAGTAGTTCTAGTGGCGCTTCGCTGACTGCTAACAAGAGTAGTAATGTTACTACCGTAAGTAGTTCGAAACGTAGTATTGTGGCTGGTCCGGTACAAACTAGTCAGCGGCAAGTAATTAATGCACCAACGGGGATGCAGCATTCAGTTCGCACGTTCCGTTCACATAAGCATCAGCAATTGCCAGATACCGGTGATCACCAAGCAAAAGGAACAGCCCTGTTCGGAATTGTATTGATAGGGTTGGGACTAGGATTTGCAGAATTATGGCGAATTAAACGGATCCATTAAGTTTAGAA
>NZ_JBJFZW010000017.1:0-1588 GCF_045033025.1 Ligilactobacillus sp. LYQ139 | reverse complement strand
ATTCCTTAGAAAGGAGGTGATCCAGCCGCAGGTTCTCCTACGGCTACCTTGTTACGACTTCACCCCAATCATCTGTCCCACCTTAGACGGCTAGCTCCTTACGGTTACCCCACCGGCTTTGGGTGTTACAAACTCTCATGGTGTGACGGGCGGTGTGTACAAGGCCCGGGAACGTATTCACCGCGACATGCTGATTCGCGATTACTAGCGATTCCGACTTCGTGTAGGCGAGTTGCAGCCTACAGTCCGAACTGAGAACGGCTTTAAGAGATTTGCTGGGCCTCACGACTTCGCGTCTCGTTGTACCGTCCATTGTAGCACGTGTGTAGCCCAGGTCATAAGGGGCATGATGATTTGACGTCATCCCCACCTTCCTCCGGTTTGTCACCGGCAGTCTCATTAGAGTGCCCAACTTAATGCTGGCAACTAATAACAAGGGTTGCGCTCGTTGCGGGACTTAACCCAACATCTCACGACACGAGCTGACGACAACCATGCACCACCTGTCATTCCGTCCCCGAAGGGAACGCCTAATCTCTTAGGCTGGCGAAAGATGTCAAGACCTGGTAAGGTTCTTCGCGTAGCTTCGAATTAAACCACATGCTCCACCGCTTGTGCGGGCCCCCGTCAATTCCTTTGAGTTTCAACCTTGCGGTCGTACTCCCCAGGCGGAGTGCTTATTGCGTTAGCTGCAGCACTGAAGGGCGGAAACCCTCCAACACTTAGCACTCATCGTTTACGGCATGGACTACCAGGGTATCTAATCCTGTTCGCTACCCATGCTTTCGAACCTCAGCGTCAGTTACAGACCAGAGAGCCGCTTTCGCCACTGGTGTTCTTCCATATATCTACGCATTTCACCGCTACACATGGAGTTCCACTCTCCTCTTCTGCACTCAAGTCTCCCAGTTTCCAATGCACTTCTTCGGTTAAGCCGAAGGCTTTCACATCGGACTTAAAAAACAGCCTGCGTTCCCTTTACGCCCAATAAATCCGGACAACGCTTGCCACCTACGTATTACCGCGGCTGCTGGCACGTAGTTAGCCGTGACTTTCTGGTTAGATACCGTCAACGCATAATCAGTTACTCTTATCCGTGTTCTTCTCTAACAACAGCGCTTTACGATCCGAAGACCTTCTTCACGCACGCGGCGTTGCTCCATCAGGCTTGCGCCCATTGTGGAAGATTCCCTACTGCTGCCTCCCGTAGGAGTATGGGCCGTGTCTCAGTCCCATTGTGGCCGATCAGTCTCTCAACTCGGCTACGTATCATTGCCTTGGTAGGCCGTTACCCCACCAACTAGCTAATACGCCGCGGGTCCATCTATCAGTGACACCATTAGCGCCTTTTAATGGAAAAGCATGCGCTTTTCCATCCTATGCGGTATTAGCACCTGTTTCCAAGTGTTATCCCCCGCTGATAGGCAGGTTACCCACGTGTTACTCACCCGTCCGCCACTCGAATCCTTTACGGTGAGTGCAAGCACTCGGTGTAAAGGTTTCGCGTTCGACTTGCATGTATTAGGCACGCCGCCAGCGTTCGTCCTGAGCCAGGATCAAACTCTCATTTTGAATTCGTGACTCATTA
>NZ_JBJFZW010000016.1:0-2051 GCF_045033025.1 Ligilactobacillus sp. LYQ139 | reverse complement strand
TATTAACTCCGGCCGTAATGTTAGTTATTGCTAACGCTATCCATAAATATGTTCCCCAACAGGATGTATTGGAAGCATTGGAACAGTTTGCCAAGGACGCCGTAGTGCTGGCAGAAAAGGCTGGCGCTCCGGACAAAATGCAGTATGCCGAGGTTATGCTCCAAGATATGCTAGTACGGGCGGGGTTCGATAAACAGGACACCGACTTATTACGGGGGTGTCTGGAACACGCTTATTGCGAACTGAAAGATGACATTGAGCGGGTTTATAGCACACCAAAGATTAAACCAGCTGAACCTTCTGGAGGTGAAGAATAGTGAAATATAAACGCCTATTAGCGTCCGCCCTGGTGGCCGGCGTTTTTTTGTTAGCGCCAAGCGTTGCAAGTGCGAACCGCTCACAAGGGGTTGATTTAGCCCGATATCAAGGTTATACAGCACAATTTGGTCGAGCTGATGATGAGTTCGCTATCTGCCAGATTGGTGGTTATCAGGGTGGGCTGTACCTACAAAACACCTACAATTCGCAGGTGGCGACCACGATTGCTCAAGGTAAACGGGCGCATACGTATATCTGGTACCAAGTTGGCGGTAATGCGGGCTTAGGACGACAGGTGGTTGATTATTTCTTACCACGAACGCAAACACCGAAAGGGTCAATCATTGCGTTGGACTACGAAGCGGGCGCTGGTTGGAATGTAGAAGCGAACACGAACGCTATCATTGCCGGTATGAATGAGATTAAGCAGGCGGGCTACACGCCGGTCTATTACTCATATAAACCGTATACGGTGGCACACGTGGACGTGAACCGCATTGTGCAGGCATTCGGTAACCAGTCCGTCTGGATAGCAGCGTACCCGTGTCCGGGGAGCGCTTCGCCGAACTACAACTACTTTCCGTCGATGAACGGGGTTAGCATTTGGCAATTTGATGATAACTACAACCGCCGTGGTATTGACGGCGACGTGGACTTAACTGGTATTACGTATAACGGTTATCACGGTAATAATCAGCCAAAGCACGAAACCCCAGTAATTAAGCAGGGACAACAAGCTGATAAGACCCCGAAACGGGAGATTAAACCGGGCTATACGGTTAAGGTCAACTTCTCCGCTGACTGCTGGGCAACCGGGCAACGTATTCCGAACTGGGTAAAAGGCAAGGCTTACGCGGTACAGGAAGTCCGAGGTAACCGGGTCTTATTGTCTGGCATTATGAGTTGGATCAGTAGAAATGACGTGGAGATATTACAGACTGCCCACCAAGCACGGACGGAAAACGCCGCTCCCGTTGGTGGCACGTACGTAGTGCAAACTGGCGATACGTTAAGCGGGATTGCCAGCCGGTACGGCACAACGTGGCAGGCGTTAGCTAGTCTGAACCGCCTGTCGAACCCGAATTACATCTATGTTGGGCAACGATTGACAGTACATGGTGGCGCAGCTGGTGGTAACAGTTACGTAGTGCGGCCGGGCGATAATCTTTCAACGATTGCCAGTCGGTTAGGGACGTCCGTTTCCCGGTTAGCTTCACTGAACCACATTCGGAACGTGAATTTGATTTATCCGGGTGAAAAATTGAATTATTGATAACGAGCTCTCCGTATTCAAGCGGAGGGCTTTTTTGTGTATAGCATAAACATATGCAATAATGTAGTTACTGGGAGTTAAGCTCCACTTATTAAGACGACCCCAAGCTGTAATGGCTGGGGTCGTTTTGCATATAATATAGGTGTTTAAGAGTGATTGTAACAATCCTGAATCTAACGTTGCACACATATAAGATAATATATTCACCATAAAAGACTCTTTCATTATTTTACGGAGGAGTTTTTTATTAGCACTTATATTAAAATGAAATGCACTAAAAAATATATTGGTATAGCACTTAAAAAAGAATAAAAAATTAAAAGTGTGTGCACACGATGTGCACAGTTTTTGCAAAAACATACGAAAACATATGATTCACCAAAAAGTAAAACCCCGTAAAATCAATATTTTACGGGGTTTCGTGATAACATATGACTCATTAAAAAGGAGAGTACAGGAT
>NZ_JBJFZW010000015.1:0-2669 GCF_045033025.1 Ligilactobacillus sp. LYQ139 | reverse complement strand
GCGCCAGCCTTTTCTGCCAGCACTACGGCGTCCTTGGCAAACTGTTCCAATGCTTCCAATACATCCTGTTGGGGAACATATTTATGGATAGCGTTAGCAATAACTAACATTACGGCCGGAGTTAATACGCTGGCAGCGGCAACAAGTGCTTGGATGATTAAATTAATCATGACTATCCCTTCTTTCAAGTTCATTAATCCTCACTTCGTGTTCAACCACCTTATCGTCTAGGCGATCTAACTTGTTCATCGCTTTGTCAATCGTGGTTGAGTGATTTGACAACTCATTCTTCAATAACTCAATGACTGAATTTAACTTGGCGATGTTGGCATTAAGCGGGCCAGCGTTTTTCCGAAAAGCGTCATTAATCACGTGAACCAACCACGAAATGACAACTGTAACAATCATTGACACAATCGAAAAAACACTTAATACCTCGTCCCACCCCAGTCCAAAAATATGGTGCGGAAACATACCATCACCTCCTACGTACTGCTCTTTTTGTGATAACCAGCAACTATCGTGGTTAACGTTGCAATTTGACGGTGAATTTCGTTAATTGCAGTGGTATTCACGCCTTGCTGTTTTTGGAGCGTTTGCCCTAACGTTAAGGCTTGGTTGGCCGTAGTAACTGCATTTTGGGCAGTTGTCGTTACGCTACTGGGCAACCCGTCCACGTAGCTCTTAAACTTGCTTTGGATGTCCGCCGTGGCTTGCGCCGTTTGTTGTTGGGCGTAATTTTTCAGGTCATCCTCAAAATCACTCAACGAACTTGTTGGCACAACGCCATTGGTGACGGTCAAAGCGTCGGGGGTAACCGTAATCACCGTAGCACTGTTATCCACGGGAAATATCCGCTTACCACCTTTTGCGTCTAACACGTCTAGCTCAACGGTGTAGTTACCCGCTGGCAACGCTGATAAATCGCTGGTCTTGAGCTTAAAAATATAGCCCGCTGCTACTGTGGCAGTCAGCATTTTGCACACGCCCATCGTGTTACTGATGACGAACTTCGCTGAACCGTCCTTTTGCAGTGACACCTTGGAGCCCTGCATATCGTAGGCTACGAACTGGATTTCGCTGTTCGTATCGCCGTGTTTGAACTCATACTGTCCGTTGGCAATCACTAATTGTCCGTTTAGGTTTGCCATGACACACCTCCTATTCCACTACCCACCCACCACTTTTGATTAGAAGTTAATTTGCGGTCGTTCCGCTCGCCGTTGCCGCAGAAGCAACAGAACCAGCCTCGCTTGAAGCTGGTTCTGCAATCGTTTTGGCTTGTTCAGCGGTGATCCATCCGGCATTAACGTAAACTTGCAAATCATCAATACTCTTGTAGACCCCCCACGACCATTGCGTCTTAATCATCTCGAATAATACGTCATTTCCCATGATTATTTTCCTCCTTTAAGTGCGGCAATCTGTTTGTTTTGGACGGCCACCGTTTGCTCTAGGGCAGTAACTTGCCCAGACAACGTACTCATCTGTTTAGTAAACACCGCCATCATTTGTTGCGTTGGCGTAATCTGCGGTGCCGTTATCACACTATTGCCGTTCTGCTTACGGTAAAATGCGTCGCTTTCTTCCTTTGTAGAAGCGGTTAGCTTGCCGTCAACCAATTTATACGGGGTGTAGCCTGCTGGTAATTCAGTCGCTTCGCCTGCCTTCAACGTGTAATCATCGTCAACCTCGACCGTTACCATTCCCGTTGGTGACTGTCCGTCATAGCGATAGATATATTTCATTCATTGCACCTCCTAAATCATCTTGGCGTCATGGCAATCATTCGGACAAGCACCCGATGAGTTATACCGCTCAATTTTATTAAGGTAGACTAACGTCTTATTCTGTTGGTCAATCATTAATTCGTGACCATCTAGCATAAATGGCGTTTGGTCTAAACCTTCCAAAAAATGGAAATTAATTGGGAACTGAATAATCGGCTTGCCCATAGCGTCTGGATTAAGGGAACAGTTTGCATGAATTTCCATCATGCAAATCTCGTAGTTTCCTGCTGGATTGTAGAACCGAAATCCCATGAAATGGAAGTAATTATTATCTGAACTTTGTGACTTCTGAATACCATTATTGAGGATTGTTAGCCCTTCGCTACAACCGCCCGGTGAAGCATTCGCTTCGTATTGACACGAAAATAAAGCGTGACGCATGTCAAATCCGACATCTTTCAGTATGTCATCCTCGAATTTCAAACCGCCAAGAATATCTACGTTTTGGGCATTCACGTTCCCGTTAAGATTTCCCATAAAGTTATCGGCCATTATGTTTTTCCCGCGCACCGTGCCATTGAACGTATTCATCCCCGAATAGATATTATTCCCGTCCAATTTCGGTACGTCCGCTAATGCCTTGGCGACTGCGGCGTCAACAAACGCCTGCGCACTCTTAACGTATTGATTTAATAATGCCTTGCAATCACTAGCAGTTGCCATTAAGGTGGTAACTTCTTCCGTTAACTGGTTTACTTCCCGCTGAACCTTAGCCTTCCATTTTTCGTACTCGTTATCAAATGGCGATACTCCATTCACGAAGTCCATAGCAACCGATAACAGGTTCGGTTCAACATCAAAGAAACACACCTTTGATGAGAGCTTATTTGTCCCATTATCCAGTTCAATCTGAAACGTATACCGCCCAACTGTCTGGAA
>NZ_JBJFZW010000014.1:0-2784 GCF_045033025.1 Ligilactobacillus sp. LYQ139 | reverse complement strand
GCACGGCGACGTCCTACCCTCACAGGGGGCGGTCCCCCAACTACTCTCGGCGCGCTGAAGCTTAACTACTGTGTTCGGCATGGGAACAGGTGTATCCTTCAGGCCATCATCACCGCACTCTTTCCTTAAGAGAACTTCGTTCTCTCAAAACTAGCTAACAATTCGTTTCTTGCTGAACCCACCACGCCTTAACCGTTGGTTAAGTCCTCGACCGATTAGTAATGGTCCGCTCCATGTGTCACCACACTGCCACTTCCATCCTATCTACCTGATCATCTCTCAGGGGTCTTACTTCCTAACGGAATGGGAAATCTGATCTTGAGGTGAGTTTCGCACTTAGATGCTTTCAGCGTTTATCTCATCCATACATAGCTACCCAGCGCTGCTCCTGGCGAAACAACTGGTACACCAGCGGTATGTTCATCCCGGTCCTCTCGTACTAAGGACAAATCCTCGCAAATTTCCTCCGCCCGCGACGGATAGGGACCGAACTGTCTCACGACGTTCTGAACCCAGCTCGCGTACCGCTTTAATGGGCGAACAGCCCAACCCTTGGGACCGACTACAGCCCCAGGATGCGATGAGCCGACATCGAGGTGCCAAACCTCCCCGTCGATGTGGACTCTTGGGGGAGATAAGCCTGTTATCCCCAGGGTAGCTTTTATCCGTTGAGCGACGGCCCTTCCATACGGAACCGCCGGATCACTAAGCCCGACTTTCGTCCCTGTTCGACTTGTTGGTCTCACAGTCAAGCTCCCTTCTGCCTTTACACTCTGTGAATGATTTCCAACCATTCTGAGGGAACCTTTGGGCGCCTCCGTTACCTTTTAGGAGGCGACCGCCCCAGTCAAACTGCCCACCTGACACTGTCTCCCGCCGTGATTGCCGGCGTGGGTTAGAGTGTTCATACAACGAGGGTAGTATCCCACCAGCGCCTCCAGCGAAACTAGCGTTCCGCCTTCTACGGCTCCTACCTATCCTGTACAAGCTGTACCAACACCCAATATCAAGCTACAGTAAAGCTCCATGGGGTCTTTCCGTCCTGTCGCGGGTAACCCGCATCTTCACGGGTATTACAATTTCACCGAGTCTCTCGTTGAGACAGTGCCCAGATCGTTACGCCTTTCGTGCGGGTCGGAACTTACCCGACAAGGAATTTCGCTACCTTAGGACCGTTATAGTTACGGCCGCCGTTTACTGGGGCTTCAATTCTGAGCTTCGCCGAAGCTAACCCATCCTCTTAACCTTCCAGCACCGGGCAGGCGTCAGCCCCTATACATCATCTTACGATTTTGCAGAAACCTGTGTTTTTGATAAACAGTCGCCTGGGCCTCTTCACTGCGGCTGGCCTTGCGGCCAGCACCCCTTCTTCCAAAGTTACGGGGTCATTTTGCCGAGTTCCTTAACGAGAGTTCTCTCGCTCACCTGAGGATCCTCTCCTTGACTACCTGTGTCGGTTTGCGGTACGGGTAGTTAATCTCTCACTAGAAGCTTTTCTCGGCAGCGTGACATCACTCACTTCGTTACTTTAATTTCACTCCTCATCACAGCTCGTTTACCCGGAAGCAAGCCTTTTACTCACTCCCAAACTTACTGCTTGAACACGCATTTCCAGCAGCGTGCATCGTTAGCCTTCTGCGTCCCTCCATCGCTCAAACAAGATTAACTAGTACAGGAATCTCCACCTGTTATCCATCGTCTACGCCTCCCGGCCTCGACTTAGGTCCCGACTAACCCTGGGCGGACGAGCCTTCCCCAGGAAACCTTAGTCATTCGGTGGGCAGGATTCTCACCTGCCTTGCGCTACTCATACCGGCATTCTCACTTCCAAGCGCTCCACCAGTCCTTCCGGTCTGACTTCATTGCCCTTGGAACGCTCCCCTATCGCGTGACCTACGGTCACACCCACAATTTCGGTAACGTGTTTAGCCCCGTTACATTTTCGGCGCAGAATCACTCGACTAGTGAGCTATTACGCACTCTTTAAATGGTGGCTGCTTCTGAGCCAACATCCTAGTTGTCTGTGCAATTCCACATCCTTTTCCACTTAACACGTATTTAGGGACCTTAATTGGTGGTCTGGGCTGTTTCCCTTTCGACTACGGATCTTATCACTCGCAGTCTGACTCCCGGACATGGATCAATGGCATTCGGAGTTTATCTGAATTCAGTAACCCAGGATGGGCCCCTAGTCCAAACAGTGCTCTACCTCCATGATCCTTAATCCCGAGGCTAGCCCTAAAGCTATTTCGGGGAGAACCAGCTATCTCCAAGCTCGTTTGGAATTTCACCGCTACCCACACCTCATCCCAGCACTTTTCAACGTACACGGGTTCGGTCCTCCAGTGCGTTTTACCGCACCTTCAACCTGGACATGGGTAGGTCGCCTGGTTTCGGGTTTTACACCTCCATACTGAAACGCCCGTTTCAGACTCGCTTTCGCTGCGGCTCCGGCCTTGCCGCCTTAACCTCGCATGCAAGCGTAACTCGCCGGTTCATTCTACAAAAGGCACGCCATCACCCCTTAATGGGCTCTGACTGCTTGTAGGCATATGGTTTCAGGAACTCTTTCACTCCCCTTCCGGGGTGCTTTTCACCTTTCCCTCACGGTACTGGTTCACTATCGGTCACTAGGTAGTATTTAGCCTTGGGAGATGGTCCTCCCGGTTTCCGACGGAGTTTCACGTGTTCCGCCGTACTCAGGATCCTGGTTGGAGGTAACCATGTTTCGTCTACGGGACGATCGCCCTCTGTGGTGCAGCTTCCCAACTGCTTCGACTACAT
>NZ_JBJFZW010000013.1:0-11845 GCF_045033025.1 Ligilactobacillus sp. LYQ139 | reverse complement strand
TTATTGTTAACTGACACTGGATCGAATTCATTAACAACATCCTTATCAAAGCCCCAAGCGGGCGTAGAACTTCCAGTTTCAGCATTAACAAGTTTTGCATTCCCGGGTTCTTCCCCGCCTTCACCAATATAAGTCGCCTGTTGTTGTGGTGTGTCACTTAAAACAAAGTTGCCTTGCTTTGGTGATAGAACTGAATGACTAACTGTACTACTATTTACTGCACTACTATTTGAGGTACTTGGCGTTTGAACTGCTAAACCAATTACTGGGTTAACTAGCAAGGGGGCCAGTAAGCCAACGACGCTACTAGCAATAGCTCTTTTATCCAAAAATATCAACTTCCTTCATATAACGCTCTTATAAGTTCCTAGGTTATTCTAACACTCCTTGATTTCTATGAAGTTTCTAAAACAACTCATACTCCATAGAATCATAAAGGATAACTTTACATTCTTAAAACAAAGAATCGTGGATAATCGTTGATATTAAAAACCACCACCCGCGAAAGCACAATGTTTTAATTTAATAAACATAGAATTACAAATTATACTTTATGCATAGAAATTAAAAGAGAGATTTTTAAACGTCTAACTGCCTACTATAAGTATTCCGGTATGATTTTTTCGCTAATATTCAACAGGCCGTCCGCAGTCAACGACTATACGACGGTTGGTCTTCCTAACAGAAATGCTAGTAATTCATTGTTAGGCTATGAATGATTATATAATATGACAGGTTATTATTTGCCTAGTGCAATACGTTGGAAACTTTTACGTCCTAAAACCGTGTGACACAAAAAAAGCCAAAAATAAAAAGCAAAGCCCCTCAAAGCCTTGCTATGTCTACGGTTTATACCCATTGCCCCGTGTGTCAGCGGTGTGCCAAAATCACACCATTTTGCTTACAAATAAAACCTGAAAATGCCGGTTTATCAACATTATTATTATTTTTTTGCACAAAAAAATGCGGGTGAATGGATTCGAACCATCACGGTCTAAACGACCACCAGATCCTTAGTCTGACGCGTCTGCCAATTCCGCCACACCCGCGAAACAATACTAATTATACCAAGCCCTCAATGAATGTCAACGATTTTTTGTAACCAGAGCAATCCTTCCACCACACCGAGCACAAACATACCGCCGCGGATCCATTCGCCGTTGCCGCAAAATCTGCGCCCCACACTGGCAGCACACGTAAATGTATTTTGGTATTCGCTCCTGAGCTGGAGCGTACCGCCAGCCACCAACCTGTGTTAATAATGACTTAAAATCATGATCGCGGTGCATGTATCCCTTGCCAGTAAGGTGGAGGTGATAATGGCACAGTTCATGCTTAATAATCCCCGCTAAAGCTGATTGTCCCGCCGCAGTCATCCGCGGATTAATCTCAATGTTGTGCGTTGTAAGCAAATACCGGCCCCCGGTAGTTTGCAACCGACTATTAAACGTTGCTTGGTGATCGAATGACCGGTGAAATGCTGTTAGGGAAAGCTGTTCTACTAATTGCTGAAGTTCTTCGTCCGTCATCCCATTTCCTCCCTGCATAATAAATCCGGGATCCACTTGCGAACCCCGGAAAGACTTTCATAATGTAATTACGTCCTATTTCCAAAAATCATCGAATATCGTAATCGGAAGGTGGCGCTTATGCTGCGTCTTTTGGTACCACTGCTCAATTTTTTCCGCCGCATCATCCGCAACGTCCTTTCCCTCAAGGTAATCATCAATGTCAGCGTACGTTACGCCCAACGCAACCTCGTCTGGCAATGCTGGCCGGTTATCCTCAAGATCAGCCGTTGGTGTCTTTTCGTACAGGTGTGTCGGCGCACCAAGTAACTCAAGCATTGCCCGGCCCTGCCGTTTATCCAACCGCCAAATTGGGGTAATATCTGCTCCCCCGTCACCAAACTTAGTGTAAAATCCGGTGACCGCCTCAGCTGCATGGTCCGTCCCCACGACTGCGCCGTGAAACTCGCCAGCAATCCCGTACTGGGCAATCATCCGCTGCCGCGCCTTAATGTTTCCCTTATTAAAGTCGCTCACGGTTAGCCCATTCTTCTCCAGGGCTGCCACCATCGCATCGGCCGCCTCCTTGATGTTTACCCGCACTGTCCGGTCAGCACCGATAAAGTCAATTGCATCCAGGGCGTCCTGTTCATCAGCTTGTTCCCCGTACGGCAACCGAACAGCAATGAACTGGTATTTGTCATCCCCTGTTTCCTCCCGGAGCTCACTAATTGCCATTTGGGATAATTTCCCCGTCAACGTTGAATCTTGTCCCCCGGAAATTCCTAACACAAGAGATTTTAAAAACGTATTCTTCTTCAGGTAGGCTTTCAAAAAGTCAACTGACCGCCGAATCTCTGTTTGTGGGTCAATTGACGCCTGCACGCATAAAGCATCAATGATTTCCTGTTGCATTGGTCGCATTATTTCTCTCCCTTTCCGTTGGTTGCTTGTTGCGCAACCTGCTGCCGAACCTTCTTAATCATTCGCATCCGGTTATCATAACACTGCTGGGATAAATCCACCGGATAATCCTGCGGGTTCAAATCCCGTTTATACTCGTTCCACAAACTGCTGAGTCGTTCTCGGGAATAGTTCCGCACCGTTTCTAGTGATGGCAATTCATAAACCTGCTTACCATTCATAAAAATCTCTCGTAAAAGGGGACGGGCCTGGTAATTCCGTACCGTTTTATTAATATACGTGTACTGGGGATGGAACATGTACAGCTCATCTTGATTCTGCGGTTGTTCGTCTAGGAGAGCAACGTAATCTCCCTCGGACTTTCCATCATTCTTACGGGTAATCCGCCAAACTTGCTTTTGGCCCGGCGTAGATACCTTTTCGGCGTTGCTGGAAATCTTAATCGTATCTTCCAACTCACCGCGAGCATTTTCCATGGCCACCATCTTATAAACGGCTCCAAGTGCTGGTTGGTCATACGCGGTAATTAGTTTTGTTCCAACGCCCCATGCATCAATTTTAGCCCCCTGCATCTTCAAGCTAGTAATCGTTTTTTCATCCAAATCATTGGACGCATAAATGTGTGCATCAGGAAAGCCGGCTTCATCCAACTGTTCCCGCACCCGCTTTGAAATGTAGGCCATGTCACCCGAGTCAATCCGTACACCCTGGAAATTAATCCGGTTTCCCATTTCTTTCGCAACCCGAATGGCATTAGGTACCCCACTCCGAAGCGTATCGTAGGTATCCACCAGAAAAACACAATTGTGGTGGGTTTGGGCGTACGCCATGAACGCATCGTAGTCGTTCTGGTACGCCTGCACAAGTGAGTGAGCGTGGGTCCCGCTAACGGGAATACCGAACAACTTGCCCGCCCGAACATTACTTGTAGCGTCAAAGCCCCCGATGTAAGCAGCCCGCGTTCCCCACAACGCCGCATCGAACTCCTGTGCCCGCCGCGTTCCAAACTCCATCAAGAGGTCATCTTCACACGCCGACCGCACCCGGGAAGCCTTCGTTGCAATCAGAGTCTGATAGTTAACTGCGTTTAGCACTGCCGTTTCAACCAGTTGACAGTCAACCAACGGTCCGCGAATTTCAATAAGGGGCTCGTTGTTAAACACCACTTCCCCCTCCACGACAGACCGCACGGTTGACTGAAACTTAAAGTGCCGGAGGTAGTCGATAAATGCCGCCGGATAATCACCCACTTGCTGCAGGTATGCCAGGTCGCTATCGGTGAATCGGAGGTTACGAATATAATCCACGACCCGCTCAAGCCCCGCAAAAATCGCGTACCCGTTCTCAAACGGCATTGTTCGGAAATAAACCTCAAACACTGCCTGACGCTGATCAATTTTCCTCTCCCAGTAAGTTTCAATCATATTGATTTCATACAAGTCAGTATGAAGGGCTAGGCTATCATCTGGATATTGTTGTTGCATTTGTAATTCCCCACTTATCCTTTATCGTCGAATACCTTATAATGAGCATTGTTCGTGGTAATTCTACCACACTTTATTTTGAATTTGGACTACCGGTAATAGCCCACTCATTTTAAAGGAGGTCTCCCGTGAAATTCAGTACTAGTAACGTTCTTGATATTCCGTTTATCAAGGCAACAAAAAAAGAAGTTGTCACCCAACTTATTACCGATCATAAAGCTGGACAAAACCGGTTTATTGTAACGGCCAATCCAGAAATTGTACTGGCTGCCCGCAAAGATCAAACATACATGCAGACAATCAAAACTGCTGATTACATAACAGCAGATGGGATTGGAATCGTGAAGGGCACCGCACTTCTGGGAAACCCCGTTCCAGAGCGGGTGACCGGCTTTGACCTAATGTGTGCCCTCCTTCATCATGCTGACCTTCACCACGACCGTGTCTTTTTCCTGGGAACTAAACCAACAATTTTGCAGCAAACCATTATCCACGTCCACCATCAATACCCTGGCGTAATCATCGCTGGTAGTCATGACGGCTATTTCACTTCCAGCGAAGCTGCCAAAATTGCCGCTCAAATTAAGGCCGCACACCCTTCATTTGTTTTCGTCGCCCTTGGCTTTCCCAAACAAGAAATGTTCATCCGCCAATTTCGAAAGCAAGCCCCTGCCCTCTGGATGGGAGTAGGCGGTAGTTTTGACGTGTTAGCAGGGGCGGTTCACCGGGCCCCGCAAAGTTGGCAGGAACACCACGTTGAGTGGCTGTACCGGCTTTTACAAGATCCCCGTCGGATTGGGCGAATGATGGCCCTCCCCCACTACCTAGCACTTATTCTGTGGCGCAAATTTACCAGTAGACAAGAATAAATATATCCGAGAAAAATGTACCCAACGAAAAAACGGGTATGGTGGAAGGAGTAAACCACACGAACCGTAAACTGCGGTTCGAAGGAATACGGACTTCCACTTAACCCGTTTATTTTAGACATCAGATTATGCAAAAAGAGTAACAGATCCGGTTGATGTTATCATTTCTCCTGGTAATCAACTGCCATCGATTAGCCCTTACCGGTTATTCTCTAAATAAAACTCAAACCGGTCTCCCACATACTGGGTTCGGGTGTACTCAAACGGGCGCCCGTCCCGTAACTCGGTAACCTGCCGGAGCCGCAAAAGAGCTGCCCCTCGTTTAATATCTAGATATTCCGCAATCCGTTCAGAAGCAAGGGTTGCCGAAACGGTCTGCTGGGCCTTTCCGATCGTATATCCCCGGTCCTGTAAGGCTTCATACAGCGAGCTAGTAACCTCGTCCCTAGCAAACGAAACTACCAGGTCAGAAGGAACCGTTGTTACCTCAAAACAAATCGGCACCTGGTCAGCGTACCGAATCCGTTCCATGCGCAATACTTGCATTTCACCGTTTAAGCGCAACCGCTCACGCTCGCTGAGCGTTGGCGTTGTAATCACATACGAGATGGTTTTGCTAGAGGGAACCTTTCCCTGCGAGCGGGTTAACTCGGTAAAACTAGTCACGCCTGCCATTCGGTCCTGCACCTTTTGGCTGGCTACAAATGTTCCGGCCCCAACCCGCCGTTCAAGAATTCCCTCATCAACAAGCGTCTGAATAGCTTGCCGTAGCGTCATTCGCGACACCCCAAACTGCTCAGCGAGAAGCCGTTCCGCAGGAATCCGATCGCCAACCTGCCACTTCCCCTGTTCAATTGCCTGCCGAATTTGATTATGAATTTGAATGTAGATTGGTGACCCCATTCATTTTGCCCTCACTTTTCACCATTATTATTAGCCTTAATAATAATAGCATAAATCATGCATCGAGGAATTGCCTAAATGAATCAAACGTCCGCCACCACGTTATAACCAGCCGCCCTTGACACAAACAATTTTTTTAAAGAGCGTGCTGAAAATACTCCTGCCGCCTAGCCGATACTCTGTTATCAGGCAACATCCTACATTCATCACGCTCCTCACTGTTATTTTAATAACATTAAAAATTACTTCATCAGCTTCCCAAAAGAATACGTCTGCTGTAAATCAAGGCTCCTGTCTAACACGTTCAAATCAGCGTCCTTCCCTGGCGCAATTCCGCCTTTTTGTTCAAGGTGGAACTCTCGGGCTTGATTAACCGATGACATCTTAACGGCATCCTCGATCCGGCAACCCGTAAACTTAATAATATTCTTAAATGCCACGTTAAACTTCAGAACAGAGCCAGCCAAATTACCTACTTCTAAGCGAGCCTGACCATCCTTCACGATGACCTTTTGTCCCCCGAGTTCGTAATCGCCTTCGGGCATTCCCTTGGCCCGCATCGAATCCGTTACCAGCTCGAGTTTATCTGCTCCCTTTAACTCGTATGCCAACCGCACCATGTCCGGAACGTTGTGGAACCCATCACAGATAATCTCACAGTACAGGTTATCTTCCAGGACGGCGTGCCCGGTGACTCCTGGCTCACGGTGTTTGAACTCCCGCTGTGCGTTGTAGAGGTGCGTAATATGAGTTGCCCGTGACTGTAACATTTGTTCCCGTGTAGCATTAGAATGCCCCGCTGACGGCACAATTCCGTTTTCCAGGCAGTAATCCTCAAACGCCCGGCTTTCAGGATATTCTGGAGCATACGTAATCATCCGGACACGGTTCCCGGATAATTCATTCCACCGTGCCAGCAAGGCAACATTTGGAACCTGAATGTACTTTTCCGGCTGAGCCCCCTTGTACTTTACCGAAATAAATGGGCCTTCAAGGTGGACCCCCTGAATCAACGGGTTCTTTTCTGCCGCTTGGCGAATTCCTTCCATCGCGTGATTAATATTTTCAACCGACTGCGTCATTGTCGTGGCAAAGTAGGTTGTTACCCCTTCGTTTCGGGCCATATCCGTTGCTAATTCATTAATCTGATCCGGATCCCCATCCATTGCATCAAAACCGTACCCACCATGCGTGTGGACGTCAATAAATCCCGGAACAATAATCTGACCGTGCAGGTCACTGAGTTTATCACCCGCTTGAATCCGTAAATCACTCATTGGTCCGACCGCTTCAATTTGCTTATTAAAACGCACATAACCATCATCAATTCGTTCATCGCCCGTATAAATTACCGCATGCCGTAACACTATACTCATTTTGGTCATCCTTTCACTTTCGCAGTTAACACCACTATTATAATCGGTATAGACCATCCAGACAAGCGTTTTCATTTTTGTTATTTAATCCCGTTAACGATGTCCACCAGGACTTTACCATCCCGCACAGAATAAATTACCGTATTTGTGTCTCCTGGCTTAAGTAATTGATACGTATACCCCCGTCCTAACGCCGATTGTAAATTTTTTGCCGTCTGTTTAATTCCCCCAGTTAGCTGGTTATAACCCACTTTCTGGGCCATCTCAGGATTTTGTAGGACGTAATTAATCGCCTGAACATCCTGATTACTGGTAGGCATGATCCGGTATGTTTTCGTTTGCTGATCAAAACTAACCGTCCCAATTGGTCTAAAAGTTCGCTGCATGTCACCTAAAATTTGCTGCTGCGTTTTAGCTTGTTCATGCGCTGCATCTAACTGCGGCATTCCCGTAACTACAAGAGGCTGAGACTGATTTCCCTGTGCTGACTGCAGCGTGGTTGGCGCCGATGTCATCGGTGTTTCCGCTGATGATGAGTGACCTATATGCCACGCTTGAATAAATCCCCAACCGCCGCCAAGCGCACATGCAAAACAAACGGCTATCGTAATTACAGGCATTATCCATTTCCCATAATTCCGCCATGAACTAATTAAATAGAAAAAAGCCACTGGTAAAAAGATAATTCCCATAATGGCAAGTGAAGCTGTCAGTAATAACACAGAACCCCTCCTCTAGTTCTTTTAGTATAACGCGAAAAGAGAGGTTGGACTCACGTCACAACCTCTCCTATTTAATTGGGCTAGCAGGATTCGAACCTGCGCATGTCAGGACCAAAACCTGATGCCTTACCACTTGGCCATAGCCCAATATGATGGAGGAGAGTGGATTCGAACCACCGAACCCGAAGGAGCGGATTTACGGTCCGCCGCGTTTAGCCAGACTTCGCTACTCCTCCATAATAGTAATTGTCGCTACCGACTTAATTACTATACCTGTTTTTTTAACTTAACACAAGGGGTAATGTGTAATTTTTGGCCATTAATTTTTAAAACTAATGAACCCCCGCCATTAACCGTTTTAAGCGTGGCACCATCAGTACCATGATCACACCAAACGCAATCGTAATGACTCCCACAATTCCGAAGTACAAAATTTCTGTATGCGGGGTATACAGCTTAACTAACTGGGAGTTAAAGGCCTGTGCCACCGCATCTGATAAAAACCACATACTCATCATCTGGGATTGAAAAGCCCGGGGAGCGAGCTTTGTTGTTACCGACATTCCGATCGGTGAAATCAACATTTCACCAATAATTACCAACGCCCAACTCATAATCAACCAGAATGGACTAACTCGAGCATTAACCCCAAAGAGCATTCCTGGGAGCGTCATCCACAGAAACGAAATTCCGGCAAAAAACAATCCCAGTGAAAACTTCATTGGTGATGAGGGTTGTCGTTTTCCCAACTTCGTCCACAGCCAAGCAAAGATTGGAACGTACAGCATGATAAATAGTGGATTCATACTTTGGAAGAAACTAGCCGGAATCGTAAAGCTACCAATTGTTAACCGAGTCTGATTTGCGGCAAATAACGCTAATACAACAGATCCCTGCTCCTCAATTGACCAGAATAAAATTGACGCAATAAACAGTGGAATGTACGCCCATACCCGTGAACGCTCCGTTCCGGATACTTTTTTGCTACTCAGCATCATTACAAAGTAGACCACTGGAATCATCACAGCAACGAGCGTAATCAGTGAAATTACATTACTAATACTTAATTGGCCAAAGATTGCGAGGATAACCAGAACCAATACCCCAGCAACAACTCCCAAGCCAACCTTTATCAAAATATGTTTTAATTCATCTGGTTGAATTGGATCGTTCGGGTACAGACTGTCCTTGGGCAGGTACTTTCGGCCATCAATTACGTACTGAATAAGTCCAAAGAACATTCCAATCGCAGCCAGGGAGAACCCAAGGTGGAAGTTCACCTTTTGCCCTAACCACCCCACGATTAACGGTGCGATAAAGGCCCCAACGTTGATTCCAAAAACAAAGATGTTAAACCCAGAATCCCGTCGCGGATCGCCAGGGGTATACAACCCCCCAACCATGTCGGAAACATTTGGTTTTAACAATCCTGTTCCTATGACAATAAGGGCAATTGAGCCGTACAACGCAAGTCGCCCAAACGGAGTTGCTAAAACGATATGCCCCAGCATAATCAAAATGCCCCCGAAGAACACCGTTTTCCGGCTTCCCCATACCCGGTCACTCATAAACCCGCCGACAACCCCGGCAAGGTAAACTAGCGCACCGTAAATCGACATGATTGACATTGCGGTTGGTTTATCAAAACCTAATCCGCCCTGAGAAACGGCGTAGTACATGTAATATAGCAGGATAGCGCGCATCCCGTAGTAGCTAAACCGTTCCCACATTTCAGTAAAGAATAGCGTTGCCAGTCCCCGCGGATGGCCGAAGAAAGAATGGTCATTCGTTTTCTGGTTCATAACAAGTCTCCTTTAATCGTTAATTTTGTTACCGTTCATCCACCGACAAACAGCAAGTGCACCGCCAATTATACAGGAAAATAAGATCAGCCACAACAATTACTCATAAATCGCTCACTTAATTAGAAAAAATTAATAACATTCTATTCCTCATTACTTTTGTTTTCAAAAAAATAATCATTGCCTTTCACTAAACAAACGAATAGAATACAGATAGTTCATTTTATTATGAATATCATTTAAAAGAAACTATATATTAAATGAACTTTTTGTTTAAGGAGGATTTCACATGACATACCAAACAACTTATCCTTATACGGGGAAAACGCTTAAAACCTTCCCGAATAATTCTGATACAGAAGTAAGCCAAACGCTTTCCCTAGCCCATACGCTTTACCAAAAGTGGAGAACTCAGCCCATTTCAACCCGGAAAGCACAGCTTCTCAAAGTTGCAGCGGCCCTCCGGAAACACCGGGATGAACTTGCTAAAACCATTACCTACGACATGGGGAAACTTTTTTGTGAATCGCAAGGAGAAGTTGACTTATGTGCTATGATTGCTGAATACTACGCCAACCACGGTGAGGAAATGCTTCAACCAGTTGACCTTCCAATGCCAGCTGGACAGGGAACGGCGCACTATATAAAGCAGGCAACTGGGATAATTATGGCTGTGGAACCATGGAACTTCCCTCTCTATCAAATTGTCCGGGTATTCGCTCCGAACTTCATGGTAGGAAATCCAATGATTCTTAAAGACGCCTCCATCTGTCCGGCATCGGCTCAAGCCTTCGATGCGTTAGTTAAGGAGGCAGGAGCTCCTGCCGGGGCATTCACCAACCTCTTTATTAGCTACGAACAAGTTGCCAGGATTATCGCCGATCCCCGAGTATCCGGTGTTTGCCTAACGGGATCAATGCGCGGAGGCGCCGCCGTTGCAGCCGAAGCGGGAAAAAACCTCAAGCAATCAACTATGGAACTCGGCGGAAACGATGCGTTCATCATCCTTGATGATGCCGATTGGGAACTTGTTAAAAAAGTTGCTCCTCGTGCACGAATTGATAACGCCGGGCAGGTTTGCACTTCATCTAAACGGTTCATTGTTATGGCTGATAAGTATGATGACTTTGTTACTATGCTGAAAAAACAATTTACACAGTTAAAAATGGGTGATCCAATGAACCCCGAAACTACTCTTGCGCCGCTCTCCTCTAAAGAAGCCCAAACAAAACTTCAACAGCAAGTTGATACGGCCATTGACCACGGTGCAACATGCATTACCGGTGGTCACATTGTTAAAGGAGATGGCTTTTTCTTTGAACCAACTATTCTGACGGGAATTACCCCCGATAATCCTATTTTCGACCAGGAAATGTTTGGCCCAGTTGCCACCATCTACAAAGTTGACTCCGAAGAAGCAGCCATTAAACTGGCCAATAATTCAAGTTACGGTCTTGGGGGAACAATCTTTTCAAGCGATCCTGACCACGCTGAACGGGTTGCCGCTCAAATTGAAACGGGGATGTCATTTATCAACTCTAGCTGGTCATCCCTCCCAGCCATTCCATTCGGCGGCGTTAAAAATTCAGGTTATGGCCGTGAGTTAAGCATCCTAGGATTAGACGCTTTTGTTAATAAGCACCTTATTTACACACCTGAAAATAGCGCTACTAATAATTAGAACAAATAAAAACGAGGGACCCATACGGTGTTCCTCGTTTTTATTATGTGTTTGAACAAGCACACGGATAAGATCCGTGTGCTTTTAATGTGTTTAACATATACAAACTTATGGAATTTCACAGAATTTAATGAAAGAAAAACGCCGGTTTAACGGCGTTTAACAAACTAAAATAATTTATCAAATGCCGGATACTGGACTCGGACCAGCGACCTTTACTTTACGAGAGTACTGCTCTACCAACTGAGCTAATCCGGCATATTATGATTAACGGAGAGTGAGGGATTCGAACCCTCGAAGGAGGTCGTTACCCCCTTACACGATTTCCAATCGTGCTCCTTAAGCCACTCGGACAACTCTCCATTATTACTCCGGCAGGCGGGCTCGAACCGTCGACAACCTGATTAACAGTCAGGTGCTCTACCAACTGAGCTATGCCGGAATAAAAAGCACGGCGACGTCCTACCCTCACAGGGGGCGGTCCCCCAACTACTCTCGGCGCGCTGAAGCTTAACTACTGTGTTCGGCATGGGAACAGGTGTATCCTTCAGGCCATCATCACCGCACTCTTTCCTT
>NZ_JBJFZW010000012.1:0-14737 GCF_045033025.1 Ligilactobacillus sp. LYQ139 | reverse complement strand
TTATTGTTAACTGACACTGGATCGAATTCATTAACAACATCCTTATCAAAGCCCCAAGCGGGCGTAGAACTTCCAGTTTCAGCATTAACAAGTTTTGCATTCCCGGGTTCTTCCCCGCCTTCACCAACATAAGTCGCCTGTTGTTGTGGTGTGCTGCTTAAAACAAAATTATCTTGTTTTGGTGATAGAGCCGAATGACTAACTGTACTACTATTTAGCGTACTACCATTTACTACACTACTACTTAAAGTACTTGGCGTTTGAGCTGCTAAACTAATTACTGGATTAACTAGCAAGGGAGCCAGTAAGCCAACGACACTACTAGCAATAGTTCTTTTATCCAAACATATCAACTTCCTTCATAGTGACACTCTTATAAGTTCCTAGGTTATTCTAACACTCCCACGAATTCCATGGAGTTAATTTGATCAAAAAACAGACGC
The DNA here is from genome assembly GCF_045033025.1 of Ligilactobacillus sp. LYQ139. Taxonomy (NCBI): domain Bacteria; kingdom Bacillati; phylum Bacillota; class Bacilli; order Lactobacillales; family Lactobacillaceae; genus Ligilactobacillus; species Ligilactobacillus sp. LYQ139. The sequence continues at coordinate 14,294 of NZ_JBJFZW010000012.1, read as the reverse complement.
CTTAGTTCCTCTCTTGAATTCCGTGGAGTGTCCATTTACTGCTTCAATTTCAATAACGGGATATATTCGTTTTACTTCCAAGAGTCCCTCGGAGGTTCTCATTTAATTAGAAATAACACTTTATAGTTTCCACGGAGAACCTATCACTTCCTAAAATTCTACAACTAAGCCATTAACATCGACTATTCAATAGAATCATCGCAACCTATATCATACAAAAGAACTTCCGCCACGCTGTTTATATATCAATTACCTTCTTAACTCCTTAGACTCGCTTCAAACACAATATTATTGTTAAAAAGAAATATACTTTTGAGCCCTAGAACGTCCGATTACATATTTCTTATTATATTGAATTTACAGTACATACTAGATTTTTTATAATTAAAAAGAAGGAGCGACAAGTAGAAGTTTATGGGTAGAACTTTTAACCATATGATTTTAGGGGTGCTAAAGTCTCACCACTCTTGCGTTCGCAGCTGATTCTGAAAAAGCCTAATAACGGTATTCTCTAACAGTGCGAAACAGACTACTTTTACCCCCTCAAAAATTAATTAGTCTGGTGATATATCATGACAAAAAAACAACAGCGGATTACCTGTACTCGTCCACACACGCAGAGTACCTTTGTCTTATCTAGGACTCAACTTCAATTATTACAATTAACCGCCATCTTTGGGTTCTTAACAGCTCAGCAAATTGACCGTCTTTATCAAATCCTAACGCTTAATGATAAGGGCTTTTCTTCCTCTACTCTCGCCCGATGGTCTGCACCCCGGAAAGGTCTTCTAACTAGCAAAACTAAAGCACATCATAATATGTATACCCTAACCACATGGATGCAACAATGGCTCATTGATCAAGCGTTACTAACTCCACAGATGATTGGTTTGCGGAGCCGTAACATTCATAACCTGTTATTAAATGAAGCAGTTATTAATGGCCTTTTTATGACCTATCAAGATATTCATTCCACTCCGCAGAAGTCCCACGACTTCTTCACAGGTTTTGGCATGATTGCCTACCAACATGCCTTATTAACTCCCACGGGTACTAAGGACGCTATTTTGCAAAAGGAGGTAGCGTTTCTCACTGCTCCCCTAGAGGAAAGTCTAAAAGTAACCAATTACATTCCTAAGTGGCTACACGGGCTTGACCTTCGAACATTTAATTCTCAGATTAATCGTTCTTTTCAGGATAACTTACAAGCAGATTTCCGTCCTGATGCTTTACTTTCACGCTCACAGGACCATCTACGCATATACGTGGAACTCGATAATCGAACAGAAACCAATTACGTTCTAGTAGATAAGTTTGCCAACTATATTGAGTATGCACAAACTCATCCGACAGAGCAGGTTAACTTACTGATGATTTTTAATGATGGTAGTGTTCGCAATACGGGTATCACCAAGTACCGTCCGCCAATAACTAAAATTACCGCGCTAATGCGTGCCTCGATTGTTCAACAAATGCATGACCAACAAACCCCCATTTTCCTTGCTTATGAACATACAAAGAATCTTCGCATTTTTTTATCACCGTTAAAGGATAGTTGGGTGGATTTTCGTGACCTCTTATTGGCACAACCATTACGATCAATGTGTCACGCTACAATCACTAACTGGGGAAAACACTTTAACCAGCAGCTTAAATTAGCAATCGGGGCTAATCATCCCACCAGACGCTACCAGCTGTATACTTACCCCGCCCAATTCATCCAACCTAATACCACACGACGAGGGCCAGTAATGCGGATGATCCTTGGACAAGAACACCTACTTGACACGATGATTACTTTCAAGATGGCTGAGCAACATCAACAAAAACATCCAGTAATTGTTATTTATCCGCAACGCGTTCAAACCGTTAATGCCGTGCTTGATAGCAAAGCAGTTAATTACTACTTGGAATCCTTAGTAGAATACATGTTTACCGTTCCCGCCTTCATTCAAGTTAATCCCAATTACTCGTGGCAACAACCAACAGTGAAGGTTCTTAGTAGTTCTCGTTCAACGGAGGCACATGCTGTCCCAATTAGTACAAAACAATTTTCCTAGTGATTTACAGAAAATCACTCCAATACGCCTAACATTTATTTTGGTAGAATAAGGATGAATAGTTATTATTACGCTTAATAGGACTTGAGGAGACACCATGGCACGAAAAACAGCCACTAGATTCAAACAAGAGGTTCAACACTTAGTTGGCGATGAATACTCTGTATTAGAGCCTTACTGTGGAGTCAAACACAAATTAAAGTTCCGGCATAATCAATGTGGCCATGTTTGGCGCGTTCGTCCTGATGCTTTCCTCCGTGGTAGTCGGTGTCCCGTTTGCGCACGTAAACAACGAATTCAAGCTAATACTTTAACTAACGCACAATTTATTAACCGTGTTAAAGAGAAAACACATAATCGCTATACGATCCTTGAGCCGTACATTAATCATCGGACTAAAATCAAAATACAGTGTAATCAATGTGGCTATATTTGGAAAATCTTACCCAACAACCTATTAAGTGGAGAAGGCTGCCCACGATGTAATTTAGAACATCAGAGAAAGCTTAGGGCAAAACCAGATGCCTTATTTCGGCAAGAAATTAACGAACTGGTTGGGGATGAATACACCGTTCTCACCAAATATAAAAATGAATATACTAAGATTCAAGTACGCCATAACATTTGCGGAACAATTTATCTAACAACACCACACATGTTTCTACGAGGTTATCGGTGCCCGTACTGCCGTTTGAGAGGAACTGTATGGAACAATATTATCTATACAAAAAAAGAGGGCTGGCGAACTCCCTCAACACCATATCCTAAGCAATATCGCCATGCAAATCAAAGTGATTAGTTTAGTGCTCAGCATCATCCCGAGGAATTAAAGGTGTTAGTTGCGCCTTCCCACATTAGATGAACATGTTATACTAAGTGTACAGCAAGCTTTTAGGCTTTCTCCATGCAATCAACTTGAACCCAAATGCGATTGCATTTCTGTCCTAACCCAGAATAAGCTTGCTTACCGCCACGATACATATTGATTGTGGCGGTTTTTTATAACCCTTTTTAAATATAAAAGCTACATTCTTCCTAATTAACATTGACGTATACCAGATTATGCAAATCTAGTGATTATTCTCAACCCCAATATTTGCTAATCTCTTATCCCAATTTGACCTTATTTTTGCCAATTCTTCTTGACGATTCTTAGGAATATTACCATGAATTCTATCCATAAAATCATCATAATGATCCTTTTCAAAGTAAATGACTGATTCCCTATGTTCATTGAACGAATCAAATCTCGATAAAAAGCCACAACTTAGCTTAGGAGAACTTACAGTTTTTTTAATATTCATAAACACCATCCCCTTACACATTAGTCCCCAACTGATTTGCTAACTGGAGCCAACCAAAGCACTCACACTACTTAACCTCCTTGATTAAGTTTCGTGTCGTTAGACTATTATTATAGAAAAAGCGTTAATTTAATTCGATTATATTATTGAGAATACAAAAGTACAAAAAACGCCACCTAAAAATAGGCGGCGCGCTTTCTTTATCAACAAGATTCAACAAAAAGATAAATTTAGCCAAAATTCATTTTAATTGAACGAAAACAGTTGTTCTCGCACTTTAGATTCAAATAATTGATTCACAGCATTACGTAACCACTCTATAACTAATTGTGACGATGGATTCTTCTTTGGATTATTGAGAAACTGCTCAGGAATATCCTGTAATAAGTTCACATCACCATTTTCAAACATCTTACGTGCTCCCTTTAAAAAGCCGACTACAGAAGCACGAACTACCCCATAGCGAAAAACGAAGACACGTAATATATTCGCAGCAAACCGAAAATTACCCTCTCTAATAGCAAAGAAAAATTCTTTCCCAAAAGAACCAGTTGTCCAACACAAAAATCGAATTCCTATCAAAAAATTCACATCAAATTTATGGCTCCGTAAGTCCCAATAAAAATCAACGGCACGACCTATATAAGTCAACAATAAAGCCATTATTAATGAAAACCATGCCATTATAAACTCACCTTTTCTTTCTACAATTCTACTTCCCCAGTTGATTATAATTTTAAAGCCACTTCTTATTTCTGAATCATAGTTGCACTGCAATATTATTCGTTGTCACTTCTGTAGGCGTTATATCGCGAGTAGTTGGTGTCCCGGAGGATGATATTGTCTGTTCCCCATTTTGGTGATTTGTTATGATAGTAGACTGATCTTGAATTCCCGTCAATGAGGAAGTTCCAGTAGTTACAGTTCCTGTAGTGGCATTTGTGTTAATCAAAGCCGTTAAACTCGCCGTAATGCTTGGATAAGAAATAAACGTCTGGTTAATCTGATCAGCTAGTCCAGTCGTAGTTCCTAACTGATTAGCTAACTGAATTTTTACTTTCCAAGCTTGAATGTTAAGCGGTTCAAGAGTAATCGCCTGGTTAATTATCTGATCAGCTGTTTGTGGATCAGTTGAAGCAATCGCTTCTGCATCAAATACCTTAGCAAATGCCATACTCATCTTATTTTGGTCCTGATCAACGGCATTAGCCGCCTTCATTAACGGGATGAAAGTATTATGGCCATTTGTTTGATCCCACGAACGAATTGCGTAACCTAACGTCCACGTATGTTGTGCATTTTCATAAACATAACAACAGTGTCCCGGTTGGCCAACAGCGTATGCTGGCACCCCAAATGCTTGGGCTAAGATTGCGCTGAAGTTAGAAATCGCGCCACAAACACCACCGTATTCCATTACCTTCGAAATATCCGGGTTTGGACCATAAAAGCCTTTATGGAACACACTCCCGTATATATCATGTTCCGTATACTTAATGAGACTATATCCCTTCCGAATATTCTCCCGGTTATCCAGATATGGATATTTGGTACGAATCTCGTTTTGCAACCACGTTAAGTCATCATTAGTTATCCGTGCATTAACAATATCACGCATTTCGCGCACCCCGTACTCGGAAAAGTCCGGCATTAAAATTCCCTGTTGATAGGCATTCGCATACAATTCATACCGTGCAACCGGATCAATCGCTGTTTGCTGTAGCCATGCAATTACACCATGAGTAAATTCAAGGGAAACGGCCACCGCAATTTTCAAATCAGTTCCTTGATGAGAAGCGCTATCCCTTGCCCAAATTTGTGCCCAAATCAACAAGGCCTGATACTCGTCATTCTGGTTTAACTGATTATCGAAGTGATAGGCAGACATTTTATTTTCCGGCTTATTAGCAGCATATCCGCCCGTTAAGTAAGCATTCAGGGCCGCATCATCACTCTCCAACCACTGCATAAATGCTGGATCCTGTTGCGTCAACTTAGCCAGGTTATCCGTTCCTAACCGCCGCTGAAGTTCAGCCAAGTATCCCTGATGATCCGTTGCTGTTGGCACAAAGGCGTTCTCAATGCCGGCTCGTTCAATCACAAGGTTAGAATGTGCACCAAATGTAATCCCAGCGTCCTTGCCGGTAACATCATTAGTTAAACTTAAAGCAGCGTTTTGCGGATTATCAAAAACAATGTGATCCCCATACTGGAAGGCGGTCGTAAACGGCTGTGTATCTGCCTGCTTAATTACCTGAACGCCATCATGATTGACCACCGTAATGGTGACTCCTTGCCCAATTGTTCCCGTTATTGGTTGATAAACAAGTTGTTTAGCACCTACCTCAACATTAAGTTGACCCACAACGTGTCCCTGTTGATCCTTAATTATTACGGTACTATCATCCGCATTTAATTCGCGCAATGTTCCATCGGCTTCAACCTCAAACGTATTACCAGTCAGATCATTAGTAGTCTCATCCCACTGAACGCTCCGCTCATCAGGCACTGAGAGCGTGCCATTATTCATTTGATTAATGACAATCCGGTCACCAGGCTGGATGTTAAACGTGCGTGCCTTAGTAGTATTTACCTGCGTTGACTGCTTCGGCAAAATTTGGCGCCCCCACGGATTTAAGATTTGTGTGGAACCAATTAAATTACCCGTATGGTCATAGATATTTACTGTATCCCGTCCCTTTTTAAAAACATACGGTCCTGGTTGCCACCGTGAAGTTACTGTTAATTGTTGTCCGTTCGCATTTACGGCAATGTTACCGTATTGTTGTCCTGGAATCTCCGCATCATGTTTCAGGGTAATCGGGCCGGTTAAATTAATTCCTCGTTGATTATCTTGCCAGGAAGTTTGTTGAACCTGAGGTTGTTGTTTATTGACTGAATTTCCCGTTGACTGAACCACCGGCTGTGCTTGGGGCTGAGTAGTTTTTACGGCTTGCCCTTTACCGTTCGCATTCTGAACACTCCCAATCGGGTTATCTGCACTATTGGTAACCTTTGTTGATGTTGTCGTTGTGTTTCCTTGGGTTGTCGTGTCTGCGAAAGCTGCCGTTGTTCCCAGTGTAATCGCTGCAACGGTGACGATTCCTGCAACTAACCAATGTTTACCGGCTTTATACATTTTATAGTGCTGCTTAATTTCCAATTAACTTTACCTCTGATCTATGAATTTATTATCCCGGTTGGTTAATAACTAACCGGATGCTCCCCTAAAAACAAATCCCTGCCTAGTAGCAACTAGACAAGGGTTTAATTTCATTAGGATGTTTTCAAAACTAGCTAATTACAACGCTAATCCCAGTCATTGTTGTAGTCCGGGTTACTTGAAGTATTGGCATTGCCCCCATTACTGCTCGTTGAGCTACTTGGATTATCATTCCCTGGATTCCCGTAAGGATCATCCGTTGGATTATCGCTTGGATTATTATTTCCCGAATTGTCATAAGGATCATCATATGGATTGTCATTCCCTGAGTTACCATATGGATCACTATCTCCCGGATTATTGCTTCCCGGGGTCGTCTCCGAACTATTATATGCCGACTCAATACCCTGAGTTGGCCACGGCAATTGTCCACTTTCTAATTGACAAGTAAACTGATTCTTGGGAATTTGATGATTAATCTGAACCCGGAATGCTAGTAAATACTCTTTGCCTTCTGGTGTTTCGACATAGAAGTAGTGCAGATTCTGTTGTGGGTCTACCGGGAAAACGTTAGCCATATCAACGTGAATTGCCCGGTTGTTTGCCGTTGTTTGAATAATATTGTCCGCTTCAACGCAATCAAAGTTACCCGAAACTGCTACATCTAGCACCGCAACCGGGTGCATCTGATCCGCTTGAACATGGGGATGTTTCTTGTTTTCATATGCTTGTTCAGTAGCTTTAACTTCGCTATCGCTCACATTAGCTTGCGGATTTTCTGGATGAAATGGCACGATATGGGGCGCATTCTCGACAGTATCAATCTTTAATTTAAATTTGATAATCTGGCCATTCCCCGTCTGAATCTTGAAAACCTTAATAGCTCCATATGGTGTCCGGGTAATCCCCACTTTGAGGATCTTAGCTTTAGGATCCTTCTGCGCTAAGAAGTATTCTAACCATGACATTGCATTAAAAGCGGCTGGATCCATCACCCCAACTTCATAAGCATTAGGCCCAATCTGTAACGGTTTAGTACATGGTTGATTAGGATCTCCATTCCAGGTGTTTGATTGGCCATTAGATGCCGTTGGCCCGGTTAATGGCTTATTCTGATCCATATGAGCACGTGGATCATTGCTAGTTGATGAGCTAGGATTACCAGCATTAGGATTACCTGGCTGATTGCCATCAGTTGGAGTCGTAGTAGGATTATTAATTCCAGAACCATCACTAAGTGCTATCGAACGAGTAATTTGGTGATTTGACACTTGATCAGCCTTAACGCCGACAATTCCCGCTACCAGCACTGCACCGCAAACCAACGATGAAACTAATAGCGTTTTACTTTTCCCCATAACAAACAAACTTCCTTTTTAAATATTTGTTTAGCATAATATAACGACTAAACAATTAAATTATACCAAGGTATTATCTGATTAAAAACAAAAAATTAATTATTTCTTTAATTAAATATAATAATTATTTCAAATTCGCACAACGTCATTAACAATCAATCATCCATAACTGTTGTAATGAAATTATCTTTGTAGCCATTAGCAAAAAGGCGTTGCTCGATAATCAGCATTGTTAATATGCGATTACTGGAAGGATATATTATGGCTAGTTATATATACCGTTATGTAATTAATTATATACAATATTATATAATCATATGATGTAATGCCGATTAAGCAAAAGCATCACGACAAAAGAAATTTACAAATTAAATTAAACAAGCCCAAAACTAAAATAAGCCGGGCTGTTAACAGCCCGGCTTGCTAGTTTAAGAGGTTTAATACCATCTTTACGGTACCTACCTATTTTTAATGAACTCGAATAAATTAATCGTATCATTCGTGGTCAATTTTCCTAACGGTGATTTCTTAAACACAATTCTTTGTGGTAACGTATATGTTCGATGAGTATCAACATAAGATTGGCGCCTTAACCCCGCTTGTTGCCACTCTTGAATTGGATAGTAATACCGCTTTATTCGCTCAGATTTTGACTGATACTTTGACGTAATTTTAAAAACCGTTACGTCATCCCGCCCCACCGAAACAACTAATGCTGGGCGATACTTTACTTGATTACGATCCTCGTAAGGAACTTCCGCCAAGTAGATTTCCATTGGACTACTCATTTTCTTTCATCCATTCATCAAAATACGGTGCCTTAGCCGCATCGTAATGCCCTTCTCGATCAAACTCAACCTTTTCATTTGGAATACTTTTAATCAACTCATCCCAGTTTAAACTTGAAGGAACCTTTTTTATCGTAATGCCATCATTGGTTACCGTAAATGAAAGCTTGGTTCCCGTCGTAATATTCTGCGCTTTACGAATTGCAGCCGGAATTACAACTTGTCCCTTTTGTGACACTTTCGCTGTCATCATTTTCATTTGTATTGTCTCCCTTTACTTACTACATCTTACCTCTTACGTTAAGAATAACACAGTCACAGGACCATCGCAAACACTCACTCCTTAGACTTCTAAGGAGTAGATTCACTCCAGTTTTACAGTCGCTTAGCCCTACTCCTAAGTTTTCTAAGGAGTAACTATTTCTCCCTTTCATAATGCCTTCATACCTTTCTCTTTAGAACTCCAAAGAACATACAATACACTTGGCCCGAAATCGTTTTATGCCGGTAACGAGTACCAAACTCAGCAATATTCATCTTGTAACGCTTCTTTATGATAAATAACTTATCAAACTGCAAGAGAACTCCTATTGAAAATGATTCTTTATCTTCCTAGAAAGAAACCATGCGGCTGATAACTAACATCCGGGTTATTAACAGCATTATATATGTGATTATATAATTAATTATATAATGCAACTTGATATATTAAGCCATCACTTTTGTAATGCTGTATTCGTCAATTAAGTATCATAATCAACCCTTCACGACAAATAATTTGCTAAACTACAAATGACGAACTTTGATAATAACGAATGAGTTTGCTAGTTCAAGAAGTTTTTATATTTTTTTAGTATAAACAAGTTCAATGCATTCAAACGAAGAAAGGTATTTAAAGTATGAGAAGAATAATATTAACTCTAAACAAAACTTGGAATAACCTCCATAAATTCATGTATGATCACATGATATGCACTTATTCTTTTGTTTTTATCTCCCTATTCCTTACCTCCCTTGTAGACTATTACTCCTTTTCTATCTACGGCATTATCTCTTGGAGTTTTTACATCATAGGTGCCTTTCTAGCCATGGTATTAACCTATTTAGGATACCGTAATAAAGCAAAAGGGCTACAAACTTTACTTGCTGTAATGACTGCCCTTTTTTTCACATTGGCATGTTTATCGTTTGTTAAAGTACTCATTTATTATTTATTCCCAAAATCTATAGTAAAATTTTTCTGGCCTGAATTCAGCAGCGCTTTTTCTGTTGTCCTTAGTGCTTTTATATCAATAGAAATAACTAGAATTAATAATTCAAACTACTATGAGAAAAACAAACAAGAGGGTTCTCATGCACACTACCTTTACTCTATTTATTATCCTTCAGGTACTGTCGTTCATATCCTGCGATCTAATGAAAAACTAATAGATCTTATCGAAGAAAAGAGTAGATAATAGTTAAAACAAGCACTCCATTGATTTCACTGGAGTGCTTGTTTTCCTGTTTTATAAGCGTTCTCTCTCCTACTCTTAGGTTTTCTAAGGGGAGCTTTGCATTCTCTCGCAAACCTGATATGATTATGTACTGCGAACATCCGTTCGTAAATTGGGAAGGTGAGAATGATATGAAGCGGACATACATTGCAATCGACCTAAAGTCATTTTATGCCAGTGTCGAGTGCCGGACCCGGGGATATGATCCCCTTGTAACTAATTTAGTTGTAGCGGATGAATCACGGACGGATAAGACCATATGCCTAGCTGTCTCCCCAGCGCTTAAAAGTTTTGGGATTCCTGGACGTCCTCGTTTGGGTGAAGTTAAACGCGCTGTCCATGCCTTTAATAATCAGCGTAAACAACGGATCCTAGGAAAGCAGATTAAGTACTACTCCATCTACCAACCAGAGATCCAGCACAATCCGGCCATGGGGTTAGACTTTATTGTGGCGCCACCCCGGATGAATCTCTACGAAGATGTGAGTGCCCAAATTTACGGCATCTACTTGCAGTTTATCGCTCCCGAAGACATTCACGTCTACTCCATTGACGAAGCCTTCATGGACGTAACAGGATACCTGCAGTTATATCAGTGTACTGCGCAGGAACTAGCAGAACGGATGATTAATGCTATTTTTAAAGCTACGGGAATTACTGCCACGGTAGGAATTGGCCCGAACCTCTATTTGGCCAAAATTGCCATGGATATAATTGCCAAGCACATCACACCCACCGAAAATGGAATGAAGGTGGCCACCCTAACCGTTGACCAGTACCGGGAAAGGTTATGGGAGCACCAACCCCTAACGGACTTCTGGCAAATCGGGCATGGCTACGCGCATCGGCTTAATCAGTTAGGACTGCATACCATGGGCGAAGTCGCCGCCTGTTCTGTGGGAACACTCGACCAGAAATATAACGCTGACCTCCTCTACCGGACGTTTGGCATTAAGGCAGAATTATTAATCGACCATGCTTGGGGCATGGAACCTTTAACCATTCAGGATATTAAAAATTACCGTCCCGAACATCAAAGTCTCTCGGTCGGTCAGGTATTACCCCGACCATATACGTTTGCCGAAGGGTTAACGATTATTAACGAAATGAGCGCGGAACTTGCCTTACGTTTAACCAAACACCGTCAAGGAACTAAGCAAATCACCCTCAGTGTTCGTTACGATAAAAAAACGCCCGAACCTCGGTTACACACAACGGTTAACCTCCCACAACGGACTAACTTAACGACGGTTATTCAACGAGCCTTGCGATCCGCTTATTGCGACCAAGTTAACTCGCATTGTTTAATTCGGAAGATTGGCCTTGCAGCCATTGATGTTCACGACCACTTTACCCAGGAATTTAAATACCTACAAACTAGTTTGTTTGAACGAACAACGCCACACCGCTACCGCAAGGAAGAACAGTTGCAGCGAACTACCCTCGATATTCATAATCGTTTCGGGAAAAATGCTTTACTTACAGCTGAGGACTTAGCACCCCACGCCCGCACGCAAGAACGCAATCAACAGATTGGAGGACACCACGCATGATATACAACCAAGCCACACTAATTAACGCTGACTATCAATCCCACCTTCGCTACCCCCGAATGCCTAAAGAAAAACGGGCAGCAATCTTTTTACCATACGCAGCGCTAAATGGATTTGAGGAAAAAATTCAATGCGTGTTAAAACAGCACGGTAATTAAAATAAATAAAAATCATGAGTGGCTGCCCAATAAGTATGTATACTAGCATTAAAAATTACATTTTTTCAAAAAACACACAAATGTAACACTTTAACCGCATATCTCATGATATACTAGATGGCGCTGTCGAATAGCACTGTGCTAAGGATACTATTCAATAGCGCCACCTAAAATGTTAATGAAGAAAGTCACGTACAAAGGAAATGCATACCGTGACTCTACGAGTAGAGTATCACCCTTAGGTTCATTATTCTAATCAAGTTTTAGAACAGTTTCACAAAGTAACATTCGTTAAAAGGCACTAGATTTATATTCTAGTGCCTTTTATCATAACAATTTTACTCTGGTGATCTTATTTTTTGGAATAGAATACGATAACACATAAACATTATGCTTTTAACAACAATAATGTGGTACAGAAGAAATTAATTAACTTCACCCGTTATTCCACTAAATATTCCTTACGATGCGCTACAATCTTTGCTCCGTTTACCACTTTAAGTGGGTTTAAAGAAAAGATTCAAGCTATTGCCACTAAACAATGCCCATAGTATATAGCAAAGACTAATCAACTAACCAGCTATAAATCAGCTTATATAGCCAGTTTACAATAAACATAAAAAGCCGTACACCTGATCCTATAAGCATTATTATAATAATTGATAGTGCAACATTTAGCGCATCATTAAGGATACTTATAAAAATATTTGTGAAATAAAATTCTTTCCCACTAATACATGGGAAATATCCCCACTTGAAAAAGCCAAAATGTATGTATTCACACATAAAACGAAATATCGTCGTCGGAAATATCATAAAGTCTATTAAATTACAGATCTGTTTCCTGAATTTATATAAATTGTAATTCTCTTTTCTAATATCTTTCGTTTTTTTTAACCTATTCCAGGATCTTAGATTTTTAGGATCAATACTAAATTTAATTAGTTTCATTAGAAAAATGATAACCAATACGGCCAAGATTACGTTTCCACTTAGCTTTTTCATTACTTCAGCCACGCAAGCAAGGATACTACATATAATTAAAAATATTGAAGCTATCTTAATCCCTTTTTCAGAGGCATCAGTCGCAATAATTATTATGTTAATAGCCCAAAATATTAATGAAAGAAGCATGGATAAAGTTAGAAAATTTGCTCCTATAATCCCATAAACAGAATTATTAACGTATAAACAATCAATACAACACCAAAATGTCAACAGTATCACTGTAAACAATACCCTATATATCCAAACCATCCGAGAACCGTCATTTTTCCTATAATCGCGCATTAGATAATCTTGATACAATAAATTAAGTATGACTTGCATCCCTAACCATCCAATCATATTCTCTATACTTTTTGAAATTAAACATAATATCCAAAGAGCTAAGAATATTAATTCCAGTAATAAACGCCACCAGTGCACTGCTGAACTATTGTGCTCTTCCATATTTTACTCACCTTTTTTACAAAATACTTATATAGTATCCTAATTTATACTGTTAAACGCTAAACATAAAAAATAACTATCCAATAAGTTTGGTCGCTTCAGATAGTTATTATAGTTTATTACATCATTATTCCCGAGTCGTCCACCAAACATACAGCAGAAACAAAATGCTTAAAATTGCAATTCCTCCTAGAATATCAGAGAAAAGCACCTGAGCCATTAAAATTATTTTCCAGAGAGCAGACGAACGATAAGGAAATGGCCATAATTTCTGAAGCCAAAATGCGCGGGGTACAAAACGAAATGGTATAAACAAATACTTAATTAGGTAGGTAAGCCTAATTGTCGCTAAGAAACCAACTACTAACAATAATATAGCAATAATTAGAAACCAGATTATATGCTTCTTCTCTTTCTTAATAGCCTCACTAATTTGTTCATCAGATTTTACCACTTGATAAACAAATAGAAATGTCCAAATTCCCACATTTAACGCATCATATATAAAGTATGCTTCATTATTTACAAATACATCTTGGAATGCTTGCAAACAAGATATTAATAATATATAGACCCAACTTATTTTAAGTGTTGTGGATGGTATCACTTTATTCAACAATACGATAAATGAATTCATTAATTGGTGATCTTGATTTTTCATTTTAAATTCACTCTTTCATCTTATTTTCTTCATTGTAGCGCATATACAAATTACGAAATATAAAAAAGCAAACAAAAATTCCACTACTCAATCTCTTGAATAATGGAATTCGTTGTTTATTTAGTTAACCGCACTTATGCTTCACACTTCTTCTTAAGCGCTAAGAGCGCAGCACCTGCTAATAAGGTACCTCCGATAGCCCACCAGTCATTGTGCTGACTGTCACCCGTATCCGGTAACTGGTTACCCTGCTGCTGGTGGTGCTGCGGGGTAACACCTGCCGGTGTTGCCGGATGAATCG
>NZ_JBJFZW010000011.1:0-18361 GCF_045033025.1 Ligilactobacillus sp. LYQ139 | reverse complement strand
CTTCTTCCGTTAACTGGTTTACTTCCCGCTGAACCTTAGCCTTCCATTTTTCGTACTCGTTATCAAATGGCGATACTCCATTCACGAAGTCCATAGCAACCGATAACAGGTTCGGTTCAACATCAAAGAAACACACCTTTGATGAGAGCTTATTTGTCCCATTATCCAGTTCAATCTGAAACGTATACCGCCCAACTGTCTGGAAGAAGCCTGGCAAGAAGTTAAAGTTAAAAATTGCGTTACCGGATCCAGACTGGTCGGCAGTCAGTTCAAACGCTGTGCCATCCGGATATGCTCCCCGCATTTTAATGGTGTAACCCGCCGTGTTCAGTGGACGTCCGTTTTGGGCGAACATTAATGGTAGAACGCTACCATGATCCCCCTGTCCGCCGTTGAAATACTGCCGCAGATCAAGGAACGTGTTCACTGGCTTAGAAATATCCACCATGATATACACTAGCTGACCGTTAACAACCTTAACCGTGCTAGGATAAGCAACCTTATAAATCTTATCCTCCGGCATAATTGCTGTAATCTCTGCATCGTTCACTTCTCATCATCTCCTTAGTCATACTTTTTCATCGTTTTCAACATAAATTCGATATCATGAGCAACTGCCTGCCAAAAGGTATTAATCATTTCCTTATCAAAAAACAGCACATCAGAATACACTGGATCCTGATATACTGCATCAAAATCGTCATTAAAGCCGCCCCACTGAAAGTCATAAAACAATGATGGTAGGATCGTAACTAACTTCTTAGCGTTACTTAAAAACTGTAATCGGGCATTACGATTAAGCAAGGGCAACAGCTTTAAATCAAACGTTACCTTAGTTTTAGGGAGTAGCGGATTATTTGCGGTCGATAGGTGATCGATTAACTTCTGAACAGCCCCAAAATTATCCTGGTTCGTTTGATTCAACGTATCTAACGAACCATCCCACATCTTTATCTCGATATCCACGGCCTCACCCCCTTAAATCAAATAACTGATGTTCAGCAGCACTAATGGGATTGCCGCAGTAACTGCCTTACCTTCGATATCAGTAATGGCCGTAACCTCAAACGTTCCGTCCTTTGATACTTGCCATGAAACAATATTGTTTACCGTTCCTGAAACAATGACGCTTCCGGTCTTATCTGAACTTGGTCGGTAAGACTGGTCGAAGCACATTAGTTTTCCAACGGTTACATCGGTTAAACGACAATCAATAGTGACAGCGTTACTGTTTTTCTCTACATTAACTATTCCGTTTGCAATGGTATATTGGTTTGACTGCGTATTATTGGTAGTCCCCGCACTTCCAGTCGATGTACCAGCAGCGGCTCGAGCAATCGCTTCCCCCACAATGTTTTGTAAAGAACGGTTAATGCTTAAGATGTTTGGTTTGAGTGAGTTTAGGTCAATCTCGCCCGCTTGCTCCGGGGCAAACGGATAGATTTTATATCCGGTTACCTCAACCCATTCCTTTACATCCAGCGGTAATACTTCCAAATAAACCTGCGAACCAAACGCCGGGAACGCTGTTCCGTAATACGTTACCTGAATTGAAAACGATGGATTTAACTGCATCGTTGCCTTGGCCGCCGCATCCATCGCTCCTTGGTTGGTTACCTTATCGTTGGTATATACGGAACCGACCTTTTCACCCCACCGCTCAATTGAATCCTGATTCCACGACCAAAATGGCTGAAAATACTTTGGTTTGTTATTATCGTCCTGCGCTCCCACGCAGTACACCTTATTAACAATCCCTGTCGAATCGCTGGTTAGTGCAATCTGATCCGTGTCATGTTCGTAACGGATAGTTTGGTTCGTTTTGTGGAGATATCGATTATGTGCCCACACAATCACGTGCGTATTATCGAAGGTTACGTCACATCCCCACGCCTGCTGGATCGTTGCTAAGCCCGTTTTTGCATCGCAATTACCAAAATCAGTAAGGGTGCGATTACTGAAATTACCCCTAATTTCCCATGAAAAACCTTTCACGTTACCGTCGAACAACCAATGCAACGCATCCTTAATACTCATGTTGACGTCACCAGACTTAGTGGCAGCCTGAAAACAGTACTGACACTCATAGCCAATATGCGTTGCTGAAATCGTCAGCGTGTTATACCCATCCGCATACTGCGGATTATAGGTTTTAATTACGTATTGCTGTCCGCGAAATTCCAGAATATTTTCATTTGTTAACAAGGAATAACCATAGCTATTTGTTACATAGACAGTGAAATCTAACTGGTAGGAATTACCTTTCTCCCACGTTGCACAAAACGTTTCCCAGTCAATCCCCTGTACAATCGCCTTGTAGTGCCGTTGGCGATCCATAACATATACGCGATCAGCTAGGGTCATAGATAAATAAACGGGAAACTGAAGGTCACATCAATATCGCTGGCACTACTCAACGTAATGTGATTCCAACCCGGAGCTATTGTTAGGTACCCCATATCCGTATTAATTCCCCATGCTTGGTTATCCAAAAAACTATCCACGCCATTCAAAACAAACGTATTACTGGTATTGATGTTCTGGTTAAGCGTAATCGCTGTCCCGGTGGTTGCATTCCTAATTGCTGGCTTGCCGTTGCATTTCAGCGTCAGTTTAAACTGATGCCGCCCTAAATACGGATCAACTGTTACGTCCGAATCGTTGTACACCCAGAAATCACCCGTCGTGAAATGATACTGTACCGGGCCATGCGTACTGTCCCGGTTAGTAATGTTCATCCCATACTCGCCCTTAGTAAGCTGGTCGCACGGCAAAATTGAAAAACGAAAACCGCTTGGATTGTTAAATTCAATCTCGGCGGTGGCGTCACTAAAATTAATCACCGACAATTCCATTGGCTTTACATAGACGTAGTAGCAGATATAAGGTTCAACCTCATCCCGAAGACGAATCGCTTTCCGGGAATACAGGCAACGATACAATTCCGATACTAGGAGCTTATAATCGTAGATATCCTTACCAGATAAATAAACCTTTGCCTTAACCGTTGACGGGGCGTAATAGGCACCATAATCAATTTCACCATCGCTCCCAATAATCTGGTGAACTTTCGGCGTTAATTGTGGAGCAACCTTGGTAATTCCCATTGCTTCAATCCCACTAATGCGGTCATTAATCTCAAATTCCGGTTCCCCGTCCTTTTTGATAAACAATTTTTCAATCGGCATTGCCTAACACCCCCTAAAACGCCTGAAAGTTACTCAATTTCTGATCTTGCCCGAACTGCGTATAGAACTGACCTTTTTGGACTTGCAAATTATTAGCTCCGTTGCCAGCTTTAATGGCATCTAGCTGGCCGGTGGCAATTCTAATTAGCGTCTGCATCAGGACGTTGTTCTGCTCTAACAACTGTTCGACCCGGCTATCCTGATTTCCGGTTTCTGGTGCACGCTGTTCGTCTGCTGCAAACATTGACACGACCTTACCTAACAACTCGTAAGCCCGGCCCCGTTTAGGACTGGAAAGCGGAATTGCCATTTCTGGCCCTGCTTCACCAAAAATACTTGGTGAATCCGCAATTCCACCATTCGCATAACCGTGACCGTTCCCCAAGAAGCTAAGGCTTGACCCGTACCGATGCTTAGCGTAGTTCAATGCTGCTAACAGGTTATCGTACGCATTAAAAATATCGTTATGCCCCGGTGCCTTAAACGCATTAAACGTACTCCGCTTAGTTTGCATTAACCCTAATGCTGGCCCAGATCCATCATGGTCGGGGTCGGCTCCTGGTTGTACAGCATGTGCATTACCACCAGATTCAGTAGCAATTTGCCGCATAACCCGGGCAATCATTCCATCACTGGTTGATAGTCCGTTAGCTTCCAAGGCAGCCTTAACCAGATCGCGTAACTCGGCACTGTTCTTCATATCTGGGATATTGCCAAATCCGCCACTATGTTCTTCGGAATACTTGTCAAATAATCCTTTGAACAACTTAATAGCAGCGTCCTTGATTAACTTACCAACTCCTTCAATTGTGAAGAGTGGTATATCGGCATGAAAGAAACTCTTAATCGCATCCCATGGTTTAAACAAGTTACCTAGCACTTTATCAGCACCTTTAGATACTAGATCCATTACGTCGCCTAACTTGTCCTTCGCCTTTTCAAGAAAGTTCTCCTTATGCTTACCGTCCTTGTGGTGTGGTAAGGTGGCGGCTAATGCCACAAAGTTCTTTGACATATCATGCGGGAGAATCTGCGTGTCCTCATCCAGATAACGGATTTCTTCGCCATCGACCCCAACTGGATAAATCTCACCCGTTTTCGGGTTACGAGCTAGTTCAAATCCTTCTTCACCAACGACCGCCAAACCACCATGAGGTGTCCCAGAAGTCCCAGTCGCATAATGCCGGGGATTCCAATGCGGAATGGTTTTATCCTTGTTATCCAGCTTTTTTAAGATGCTGTTTAATCCATCAGCAATCCCGTTATAGATGTGAGCCATCCGGTCAACCATGCTGTTATAGGCATTATTGACCCGATCGCTTTCACCATGAGCCGCACTCTCGTGCTCATCCCGTTGCTTATTAGCTTCGGCCACGACCTTCCTGTGCTCCGCCTGGGCCCGCTTGATGATTTCATTCTTACGGTTTTCAGCCGTCGCAACGTTCTTGTGGTACGTATCGTTAGCTTTCGCAATCAGGTCATCGTGTTGCTGCTTAGAAATCGTGCCGTCCTGGTAGTATTCCTTGTTTGCTTCAGCGATTACCTGATTTCGCTTCTTCTGAGCAGCAGTGACGGTTTGCCGGTATTTCTTTTCAGCATTACCAACAACAACTGCTAATTGTCGGTCAGAATTGCGGATAACGTGGTTAACTTCATCGTTACTTAATCCGATCCGTTTCTTACTCCCGTCCTGAACAGCCTTGTTTTGCTTAGCGTTGCCTTCCCGAACGGCCTTAGTTATCCGTTCATAAGCGCTTGAGATATTCTTACGCATACCGTCGAACATCTTTTTGGAAAGTTGCCCGATCTTCGACCGTTTAACAATATCTTCGGCCCCGTGCCAGAATTTCTTCCAGGAGCGGGTGTGCTTCTTAATGAAGTTCCCAAAGCCCTTGGTTAAGGACTTAATCATGCGTGTTGCCTTGGCATTAATCGTCTTACTGTTCTTTTGCGCTCGTTTAGAAGCATTACTCCAGAATTTCTTCCATGACTTGGAGTGTTTAGAAATAAAGCTCCCTAGGCTCCGCGCCATTTTCTTATTCATGCCAATAACCGTTTTAGCAATCTTCGGTGCAAATAACGTTGCCGCTCCAGCAGCGCCGTTGAAAAATAATGGAATCTCCTTTTTGTGTTTGGCAACAAAGTTACCAACTGAAGATCCAGCCTTTTTCAATCCGCTACCAACCGAATGACTAATCTTACCGAATGTACTCTTTGTGGAGCGCCATGTTTTATGCGCCCAAGAAGAAATATTATGGGAAATTTCCTTCCAGCCACCGGCTTTCTTCCATGCACCAACAGCTTTATGCGCTAAGGCACCACCCCACTTACCAGCGACCTGACCGATGATCCCGCCGACCATTCCGCCAACCGGACCACCTAACGCTGTTCCAACTCCAGTTCCAATTAAGGATCCCGCGCTCGAACCAACATCCTCAAACTTCTTCTTACCGCCACCCTTTTCAAATAAAGAACGTCCTAAGTCGATTGCTTGAATTCCAATGTTTAGTCCGTTACCAATATGGGCGGCTAACCGTGTTCCGGTTACCATCGCGCTGCTTTCTGCCGCGGGGGTTTTAGCGAACAGTTTTTTGAAGAAGGAGAACTTACCCTTAATCGTGTCCTTTAATGCCGACTTCTTAGCACCATTAGCGATTGCCCGGGCGTTGCTTGCCGCCTGGGCTTCTAGATCATCCGGTTTATGGAACATCCGCCGGAGGAAGTTAACCTTGCTACTTCCAGCGCCATCTTCGACAGACTTTGCCAGATCCTTCCCGGCAGTTCCTAACTTAGCAGCTAACCGTTTTTCGCCTTTGAGGCCTGAAACAGCATCTAAAATACTGCCACCTTTTCGGACAAACTTCACGGCATCATTCAGATCACGAATGCCATTGACAACCTTGGTAATTGCCGAAGCAAAGCCTAGCACTTTCTTGGCAATGAACATTGCCGCCAGAACTTCACCAATATCCTTGATTGCTTTTTTGTGCTTAGCGATGGCCGCTAACGCATTCGCCAAATCTTTAGCAACATTGCCGGTTGATTTCTTACCAAAAGCTAACAGAATCGCCTTGGAAATGCCTGCCATCATGCCTTTAAAAGTTGCCCAAACTCCGGAACCTAATGCTCCGATAATCTGTGCCAGTGAGGATCCCATAGAAGCAAACGAACTGGAATTTTTACTAATGTATTTTGCAACGCCTGAAAACTTACTCCCGATCGAACTTAACCCTTTACCAACAGTGTTAACAAAGGAACGGAAAGCCTGCGTATTCGCAAAATGAGCCATCGCTTCGGCAGCGTTAGAAACAGCAGGCAAAACTGCGGAAGATAACGTCATGGAAACATCCTGCGCAACCATCTTGAAGCGATTCATTGCGGCTTGGGCCGTTCCCATGTTTTTCTGAGCTAACTCACCGACATAATTGTGTTTCGATGATGAAGCAACTTCCTTATTCAGGTTATGCAGTTGTTTAGCATTCTCTGCTAAAATTTGCCCCGCCTGTTGTCCGGTTGCCCCAAATAATGTATGGAACACGCTGGCCTGCTGGGCTTTACTTAATTTACTGGTCTTTTCGTTTAACTCACCGAAGATGGTCGACATTGACTTGAGTTTTCCGCTCTTATCAACGAAATCCTTAGTCGATAGCCCTAACTTACTCAATTCAGCTCGGGCTGCCGCTGTTGGCGAAGTTAAACCATTAATCACCTTTCGTAATCCTGTCCCGGCTTTATCAGCTTCCAAACCGTTGTTGGATAGAATTCCCATCGCACTAGCAGTTTCGGATAAACTAATCCCGGCACCGTGGGCAGTGGCTCCAACGTAAGACATCCCAACCCCTAATGCTTGAAAGTTGGTTGAAGTCTTGTCAGCAGCATAAGCTAAATCATTAACTGCCGTCTTGGTACGTTTCGTCATTTCGGTAGTAGACGTGAGTTTATTCCCCGCCTTATCCACCTTCATCCCGAATGATTCCATCACGTTGGATGTAACTTCGGTAACGTCTTTCAAATCGTCGCCACTTGCCACACTGGCCTGGATCACCGACTTCATCGAACCTAATGCTTGGGCTGACGTATCACCACGTTTAATCAAGTCCTGGTAAGCGTCCGCAATCTCACGCTGCGACTTACCGTATTCCAGGGAATACTTGCGACCATCCCGTTGCATCTCCGATACAGCCTTAGTCGCTTGGGCAGTTTTTTCACCGCCGGTAACTAATAAGTTAGTCGTTCGCTGGTACGTACTCTGTAATTCAGACGCCTGTTTGCTGGCAACAACAAACGCTGTCCCTAATCCAGCAGTAGCAACCGTTGCAGTTGTAACGCCAGAAGCGATCTTGTCTGCCGCTTCCCGCATCCCACCACCAATCTTGCTAATCGAACCCCGCACTTTGTCGTAGTTGTCTCGCATCTTAGCGATGGCCGGGTTGGAATTGCTGAAACTTCGGTTGAGTTTCTTTTGTGCTGCGGTGGTCTTGGCCATTTGCGCGTCTAACGATTCCAAAGAATGCACCGTTCGCTTATACGCCGCTGATTCTTCACCCTCGCGTTCACGTACTTGGTTAATCTGTGTCACCAACCCGGAACGAAGTTGTTTCATCTTCGATAACTGGTTAGCGTACAGTCGGGACTGTTCGTAGTTCGCCTGGTATTGCTTACCTTCCGCCCGCAGTTTTTCTACCATTAAATTGGAACTGGTCGTCATCTCACGCAATGAGGACTTAACCTTATCCATCCCGCTGGCGTAGTAATTCATTGAACTTTCAGCCCGTTTTTGCTGGGCATTAAAGTTCGCTAACTGCTTTTGCGCTAATGATAGTTGCTTTTCTAACTGGGAATACTTTTCGGCACCCTTAGTCGTGCTAGTATCTAGGGTTTCCATTGACGACTTGATCTTCTGGATATACTCTTCCTGTTTTTTAATCGCATCGCCTAATCCCTCGTACTTCGCCTTAGCAGCTCCCAGGTGATTACCAACGGATTCCAACATGGCATTTTGCGCGCGCCACGAATTCATTAATGTTTGCACCTGCGAACGAATCCCCCGCAAGGACTGAACGGCTTGCATATCGTCAATCGAAATCCGGGTCGCTAACGTTGCACTAACTGAACCTGCCATGTTTTAACCTCCTCTCTTAGCTAATTAATAAGCGCGCCTGGAGTGTTTGCTCCAACCGCGCCAAATAATGCACCCACATCTTGTTCCCGCTCTTCAGCGGACTTCGCTAACAGAATCTGATTGAATCGGTAATAATCCTGGCGCTCGTAAACTTCGGGCTCCATTTTAAGTTGCGTCATCGCCTGTTGCTCGGCATAACGCAAGCTCTCTAACATATCCTCAAACTCCTTTACTCGGCGGTGTGGGCTGGTTCGTTCTCTTGCTGTTTGTTGAACTCGTCCAACGTCATTCCCAGCTTGGCTACCGTAAAAACCGTGGTAGCGAAGTCATTAAACCAGACTTGCAGGTCAAACGCTGGTACGTCCTCCTCAATCTTTTTAATCTGTTTGGCTGTTAGACCTAACACGTCCTTGAGAATCTTTTTCTTCGCCTTCGTGGCTTCCAGATTCTCTTGCATAATTGTCATATCATCCTTGCCATCCATATCGTAGGACTTAGCTACGGCAATGTTTGCTTCCGTAACCTTTTCGACGACAAGGTTTGTCACCTTTAATTCAACTGGCTTCTTAATACCCAAAGATTCTAGATTAATCTTTACCATGTTAATTACCCCTTTCCCTGATTAATTAGCCATTAATGTGCTGTTTCTGTACTTGACGACGTTGTTGTCGTTGTAGCTGCGGTTGTAGTCGTTGTCGCTGAAGCAAAGATTTCGTCCATCATTGCTTTCCGGTCAAAACCCTTAGCTGCAGCCGACCACATGTGGTACACCTTAACCGAGTTACCAGTTTGAATTGTCTGCACCTTACCGCCGGCGCCAACACTTGTAATCGTGCTACCGGTTGTGGCAGGCTGACCAACTTGACTATCAACGCCTAGGGCCGTATACGTTAACGTATCCGCAGTGATTCGTTCAGACTGGTTGTTGGTTTGGATGTTAGTATTCCCCATCGTCACGGTGCCATCATAAAATCCGATAAACCGTTCAGCACCGTCCCAATCAGTCGTGCAAATCAGCAGGGCGCAGTGATTTACTTCCGGATCAGTTGACCGGATATAACCGCCCTTACCGTCCGGCTTCATCCCTGTAATCCGCTGGAGGACGTCAAACGGTAACCCGTTTGCTCCCAGTGCGACCGTTGGTTCTGGCGTTCCAGCCGCCGCCCGGGCAACCGCATTAGAACCATACGTTTTGGTAACTGTCCCTTGCAGGTTACTAATGTTAGCCTGCGTTGCACCACCGGCGTCATTTAGTGTTACGTTAAATACCCCCGGATAGTTGGCAACGTTGCCAGTTAACCCACCAGCATTTGCATCCGTAATAACCTTCTTTGTGTTCGGGTCAATCCGGGCAATCATCCATGAATTTAAACCAATATAAGCCATTAGATATCATCCTTTCGTATTAAGTGTTTGAATTGAAAAACCTTTGTTACTTGGAGCGTATCGGGATCCAGCGAATGGCCTGGACTGTATGTGCAATACCACCCGTGTTCCTCGAACGCATCCACGATTGCTAACTCAACATGGTCGAAGTTGACTGATGAATTTTCCGCATAAAACAGATTAACGGCGACGGTTTCCTCCATCTCGTTGGTTCGGTTACTCCCGTAGGTCGTTGGCAAGTCATTAACTTCTGTAATGAGGATTACCGTCTGATCTGTCTTATCCTGGACTTGTGGTGGCAAATTAAAGCAATACACGCCATCAATCGCCAGCTGGTTTAAATCAGTCAGCACTTGCTTTGCTCTTTGCGCTGCTGTCACCGCCACCACCTCCATTCATCATGCGCACATATGCTTTCGCTTGCGCTTCTTGCACCAATGGTCGGGCCTTCTCGACCGCTCGATCCTTAAAGTGAAGCTGTGCTTGTTCCTTTACCGACATCTTTTTCTTCCCGTCATTCATAATGCGGGCAATGTAGGCATGGTCTTTATCCCAGCCAACGTCAGTATCACCATTGGGGAGATTATCAACGTTTTTGCCGGGACTAAACATAAGCGCATCACGCATATGCTTATTCGTTTTAATCCGGGGATTATACGGCGTTGCTTGGCGAAGCGTTTCGTACAAAACCCCCGCACCCGCCGTATTAATCCGAGCTTTCTGTTCGCCGGATAACTTCACCTTGTTTTCCAATGCGTTCATCCAACTCTCCAGTTGGCCCGCAAAATTAAGATCATCGGCCACGTTGCGTCACCTTCTTTCCGGTCACCACATCGAAACTGTCGTGGCTATTGTACGGATCAACGTTAACCTGCAAATTGTCATATACCTTACCGTTACACCGTAGTTGTGTGCAATCTTGCAGGTGTTCGTTATGCCGAACAATAAACGACTTTGTATCGGTTAAACCTTGCCCCATTAACGCATACTGTTGCGTCATGGAGTTTGTATAGATGCCGCCCCAAACCACTACATCGCAAACAAATTTGCTTACGTTCACGCCATTAACCGATGTAGCTGTTTCGCTATGACCGAATTCAAGTCGGAGGTGTAACCTTGCTGGGTTGATTTTGCGCATTATCACTCACCTCCTCGCAATAGATATCCCATTTACCTCGCAGACTGCCGATGATGGAATTCATCGGTGCATCTACCTCGTACGACTGCAAATCAGATACACTCTCGCGATTCTGGTAATAGGTGCTAGCCAACGCTAATACTGCGTTATCAACCAGTGAAGCTACACCATTCTGCTCAAAAAAATGCTGTGCTAAATCCGGTGCACTGCCACCGCAGACTGCATTCCTTACGAATTCTTGCGCGGCCAATAATTCATTTTTGAGCAGCGGATCATCTTCGTTGCCGTCGATTCGTAGATTCAACTTAAGCTGGTCCAGTGTCACCGCCATTTAACTCACCACCTTAATGTGCCGTTGATGCTGCGGTTGTTGTTGAACCGGATAAGGTTGCGAATGTTGCCGGAACAAAGGCATCACCATCCGTGGCTGCAACATCAAACCGGTCAATCACCCGAATCTTCGTTTCGTCATGCTCAAAGGCGCCACCACCGATGTTAGTGGTTAACAGTGACATTTGCTGCCGGTCAAATAAGGTTACCGCCTGTTTCAAATCACCGAAGTATAGTGGATGGTTACCTGACTGATCTGGTAGCCACTTATCACTAATAACGACCACTGGCTTGCCTTCCAGTTCGTATACGTTAGGCTTGGTGATATCTGGCTGGATCATGTACCGGCCCATGCCGTCCTTAACGTGTGCCAAAACATTAAATCCAGAAACGTTTGTCATCAAGAACGATGTTGCAGCAATTGCCGGGTCGACACCTGTGTTAATCAGGGTCTTAACGTCGTCGTAGGAGCTAATTGATGGCTTCTTAGCCGTTAACTTCGGTAAGACGTTTAGGATCGCCTGGTTCCGGGTAACCACGCTCTTCCGTGCAATCCACTGCGTTACCCAAGCAATCAGGTTGTCTGGTGAATCGTTAAGCAGCGTGTTGGTAATTGTTGAAATCCCCGCGTAACGGTGGATGCTGTAAGCAACCTTCGTTAACTGCGGATCATCGTTATCACCAATCAGAGCGGCATCGTTATCCAGGTTTGCCAATGGCTTAATGTCGCTCCACTTTTCGTATACCCGTGAACCAGATGGCATCGTAACGTTTTCTGTCCGAACATACTGCTGGAGTGAAGCGTACTGCCGTACCAGTGCATTGATTTGCACCTGTACATCTTCTGGAATAACTAATCCCAGCTGATTACCAGAAGTATCCGTTTCAGTTAAGAGGTTCATCACCTTCGGATCGTGCATCATCATTCCCCGTACCTGAGTAGCGAAATCCATCTTGGCATTTCCCTTCTTCTTAGTATCCGTAATCACTGCTGGGCCTTCATCCTTAACCGGAGCAGCCTTTTCGGTTTCCCGTGCAATTGCTAACTGATCCTTGAGTGAATCCCGCCGCATTACAGCGTCATCCCGCTTAGCCTTCATCTCCGCAATTTCTTCCGCTGACACTTCTTCGTCTACCAGTGCGGCAGTAATCTTAGCGTTCAGATCGTCCACCTTTTGTCCGGCTTCAATCCACGCTGCATTAATATCCTTAATGTTCATCCTTATCACCTCGTAAAATTGATAACTTTTTGCGTAATAAAATAGCCGACTTGGATGCCGCTTTCTTTTGCGGACGTTCCTTGTCAGCTAATTTCATCATCATGTTCCTAAACTTATTTAATGTCGCTTTAGGAACGACAGTTGTTCCGACTGCATTCATAACTTGTGGCTGTTCCTCACCCTGGAACATGATGCTATCGGCAAAGCCTTTATCTACGGCCTCTTTCGCATTCATCCAGGTTTCGGTACTCATCATTTGCAATAAATCGGGTTCACTAATGCCGGTTTTAGCCTCATAAGCGGCAGCAATTGACTGGTCGATTGAACTCAAAACCCCCGATTCATGTTTCAAATCATCGGCGTTGCCTTCAACTCCCGACCATGCTTTATGGATCATGAGTTGGGCTGTTGGTGCAATGTTGATGGTATCGCCAGCCATTGCAATCACACTTGCAGCAGAAGCAGCTAACCCGACAACGTTAACCGTCACTTTTCCGGGATATTGCTTCAATGCCGAGTAAATCTCGCTTCCGGCAAATACATCCCCACCATTGCTGGCAATCTCAACCGTCACGGGTGCGCCATTCGCAGCATTTAATACATCCGCCACTTTTTTCGGTGAACAGTAATTGTCAATTCCCCAGTAATCATAAAATTCAGCGGTGTCATTATCGACCACATCACCTTTAACTGGTAGCATCACTGGTTGTACTTGTGTCGTTAGTCCCATCAGTTTCACCTCCTTTCAGCGGAACTGGACCCGCAAAGAAGTTCGTAAACTCTAACTGCGAAATCACCTGCTCGTTAGACAGAATTCCGTCTTTATCCATCCCAGCCAAAATCGTGGCAAAGGTATCACCATTCGGATCAACCGCTGGCCGGATATTCACTTGGATATTCGCCGTTAACTTAGTATTCAGTTCACTCACAATCGCTTGTGCATACCGATTCAATGCGTTGGAATAAAACCCTTGAATCATCTTCAAACTTGATTGCTGGTCGCCTTGTCCGTTTAAGTAACTATCCGGCACCCCGTAAACCTTAGCAATCTGCGTTGTCGTCCAATCAACCTGAGATAGTAGCCTGGCTACGTCCGCTTGCAGTTCCAGAGGCGTATAGCTTTCCAAGTCGTCAAGCACAATCGGGCCACCATCCGAAGCATTAATCTGCTTCATAAATGACCGTGAACGCGCAGCTTTTTGCTTACCGCTTAGCAACCCACCATGCTGAATGGATAACACACCCGGACTTAAGATTGCCCGCTTTAACGCTGAAAGTGTTAGGTTGTTCGATTGACTCTGAATCTCCGCCTCGTTTAACAATGCTGACAGGGGCGAAATTCCCGTTTTACCACCGTTCCGGGATAGTAGTCGAAAATGAATCATATCCTGTTGGGGGATATTTTGCTGGTAACCAACACTCGGCTCATCGAAATCGACGTTATAAACCAACGACGAACCATCTTCCAACAACATAACCTGGACTTGTGATGGTCGTAGGTATTCCCAATGGTCGTCTACGCCGTTCTTATTCCGCCATCGATACGCATACGCATTCCCATCTAATAGCAATTGAGCGAACATTGATTCCCAAAAGCCGTGCGGATTAGCAGTATCAGTCGGGTTATTAATAATCCCCTGCGCCCGGGTTTTGTCGGCCGTAAACTTACAATTTGCTAAATCCTGCGACAAAAGAAAAATAATCGCATAAATATCGGAATTCTGGAGGGCAATATCAGCCGGAATGTAATCATCGTTAAACTGCTGTAAAAAATTACCCTCATAACTATTCACCGCTAAGGGCATTCCCGGCTGATTAACACGTCGTAAATTAAAAAACGCCATTTAATTCACCTCCCTTCATCCGTGAAACAGTGAAATTGCTAATCCCATTACCACCATTAAGATTCCTGCCAATAAAGCAGCCATAAAAATAGACTTGAACGCCATCGTTACCACAATGGTTATCAAGCCTAGTACAATCAGGATTAAATCAATATTATTGCCAATCCTCGTCCATAAGTCCGCTATCTTCATTTTCAAACCACTCCCTCACCGCTTCGGGTGTCATCCGTTCCACCTGCTTGGATTTATCATTAATCGGGCTAAAATCTTCAAAGTGATACATCGCCTGGTACATGGCATCAATCAAGGCATCCACCACGTCAATTTTTAACGTTGCTTTGGCTTTATCCACTTGAATGCCGATCTTATCTTCATAGATTTCTGCATTAGTCAGTGACTTTGCCATAATCGGATCATCTAAATGCGTTACGCGTCCCTCGGCAAATGCCCGCTGCAGAAATTTTGTTGGATCCTTTAACTCCGAAGTTCGTTGTCGAATAGATTCCAACGGCCACGTGGTATTTAGTTCCAAGTTCTTAATCATCGTGTTGGCGCCGAACGCATCGTAACCGAAAAATACCACGTCCAAATCGTGGTCGATGACGAAATCGGTGATCCAATGATAGACCTGATCGTCATTAATCATCCCTTGCGGGTGTGACGTAATTGTACAGAATCCCTTAGCAGCTAACGCCCGATAATTAATTCCGTCTTGTTTTTCTTTCGCCTCAATCGATCCCGCCTTAAACCACGGGACGAAGGAGTGCTGGGCTAGGAACCATTGCTGTTGCCCGTGATCCTCATACGGAACAATCATGGCAAAAGCAGTATTATCAGAAAACATGGAGTAGTCGAACCCGATATAAACCCGCTTGTGGTCGATATCAAAATGACTAATCTTGGTTTTCTCAATATCTGCCAATTTTAAATACGAATCAACCGACGATTCCAACCACATATTCAGATTTTTATTCTGGAAATCATGGATATTATTTGACAGTGCATCACTGTCCCGTTTATCAACTAAACCTTGCATTAACACGTCCTTTTGTTCCGTTAAGTACAATAACGGGTTGCTTTTCGGCCATGTTTCCGGTTTAAACGTTTCATCCAAGCCATCCTGCGCATAGATGATTCCCAGAAAACTATCCGCATCCCGGTTCCAATCTTGTTCCATGGCCTGTTGAATCATCTGCTCATCTTCGTGCATCGGTACATTTGGCGCTGGATAAGCAGTTGAAATCATGATGAACTGTCGATTTTTAACCTTAACCTGTCCCGAAATGATTTTGCTAATCTTATCCCGGGAAGTTAATTCACCCACCTCATCAGTAATCGCCGTCGTAAAGTGATAACTATCAAACTGCCCAGATTCAAACGAAATTGCTCGCAGAATATTGTTCGATTTCTTCATCACCGTTTGTTCCGATTGCACCGACAAAAGGCCCTGCTCCGCTAACTGCTTAAACGGCGGGATTTGTGTAACCTGTTTTAGCCCACTCTTAATGTAGCCGTAGATTTTCTGCGTCTGTTTGTAGTTAATTGACGCTACCAGGTAGTCCTGATTACTTAGCCCAATCGATTCCACAAAGAAGGAGTAGGCCATCAGGATTGCCATCATGTATGTTTTCCCTTGCCCCCGGGCAACAGACACAATCGCTCGGCTGAATCGCTTACCACCTTCATCATTCCGCCACCCCATTAACTGGCAAAAAATAAACTTCTGCCAATCCATTAACTTGGTCGGTTCGCCGGTATCAACATTCGGGAAGATTGCTGCAAATTTCAGGATCTTTTTGCATTCTTTTAGCGAATAGTGGTAAGGGAAATCATCGTTTCCTTGTCGTTGCAAATCCCGTAAGTGCCGGAAACATGCTAATTTAAGCAAATAACCTGCAACTACCTTGCCATCCAGCACCCGAAAGGCGTATTGAGTGGCCGGATCATGATATTTAGCACGAATATTGCTGAAATCGACTTGCTGATAAGCACCATCAATATCGTGTGTTTGTGTAATATCAATTTTAACCACCGGTATCACTCCTTTCGCTGTACTAAAAAAGCGGCCACCGAAGCGACCGCTGAAAACTTACCCTACTATGTTGAGAAGCAATTCGAGCAGTTTTTTAACTACTTGTTTTAAGTACTTGTTAGGCACTATAATAGCTACGACAATGAATTTCATGTCGGGAGTTACCTCCTTCCAGTGCAATTCGAGGCGCTACCCTCGTCGCCGCACTGGTGTATTGTACCATTTGATTAATGTATGCTACAATACAGACGTAATAGCTATGATGATGTTGACGCACATCGTGACATGCCAAAGTCACAAAAAGCGTCCGGGCGTTCCCTTTCGGAACGCTCTTTTTGTTATCCAAAGAACTGCTGCATTGCTTCGCCAATATCCACATCATCCGTCTTATCAGCCAGCATATTAATCAAACTAGCCCGTGATGTTGGGGTTAATCCTAGCTCACCGGCCAGCTGCTTTAATTTCATCGTGGCTGCATCTAAAATCTGCGTGGACGGATTCCGTTTGTACCCTTGAAAGTCCCGGCGTGGTTCACCGTTACCATCACAAAGAACATCGCCCGTTGGGAGAATCACCGTTTTCCAAATCGCTTGCACTTGCCCGTGTTCCTGCACATCTTTATACGCCGTGATTAGCTGTTCATAAGTAATACAAAACGCTTCAACGATGGCGTGATCCGTTGCTTTTGCGGTCTGCATCTTTTGTAACACTGGCACAACGATCCGCCACATTGACCCGGCAATTTCGCTAAAATAAGTCGGTGGTTCCGGGTTTAAGTCACGCACATCTTTGGTTTGTTCGATTAATTTTTCTGTTCGCCGCCGTTGATTAGCACGATCGTGCTGATCTAACGTGATTTTTGATTTGCGTCCCAAAATTTACCCACCTCCTCATCTGACCCCCAGGTAAAAATATTTATTTTTCTGCATCGCTCTCAAAAGACGATCGAAATGTGTGCGCTCTTCCGTTTTAATGTCACGGGGGCGGGGGTGTTTCATTTAACAGTCAGCCGCAAAAATTTTGTCGCTCCATTCCTTGACCGTAGTAATCGGAGCCCGACCGGTCAGCTGCTGATCCTTCCCAGTCCCAAACAGTTCCTGTTCTAGTCGGGTCTTGGTACGGTGGCAATCCCGGCAGATGGTTGCCAGGTTGCCGACCACTGCCCGCTTCTCCGCATCCAGTTCAATCGCTACGATATGATCTACCGTATTACCCGGCGTTACCAAACCATATAGCAAACAATACTGGCACAAATGATTATCTCGTTCCAACACGCGTTGCCGTAACGAGCTCCACTGTCGTGACCGGTAAAAGTTATAACGGCTACTGGTTTCGCTGTTCCGCATCCGGGTTCGGGTATTGTACTTATGTTGATACGTTGTTGTATGACTGCGTGCCCACTTCATTCTTGATTCAAGGTATTCCTGTTCGTATTCAGCATGCTGTTCGCAGTAGTGCATCGGTAACACACACATTGCATGGCAACCATTAAACCGACAACGTCTTACTCGCGGCATTGTATTCACCCCACAAAAATAGGAGTGGCTGTTACCACTCCGTATTATTTGACGTTATCAATATACCACTGGTAATGACTAGCATGTGACTGATATGTGTCCGGTGAATGGTTACTTTTGTCTCTTAATTAATAAATATATAAGTAACTTTACGCCTATGTATGCCATACTAAATAAAAAATGCTACTGTATCAGGATTAGTTGCACACATTAAAGAACCTCCCCTAGTGGGAGGTTCTTTTTTACTAATACAAATTTTATGTTATTTTAAATCACTACAAATGTTAAAAGCCAAATTCTATAAACACATTTTATTTCCTTTAATTTTCATAATTAATCTTATGGCTTTGATCTATTTCTTCTAGACTTTTTCTTGTCCTTGAAACAAACGTATTAATAAAATCATCTATATCTGATGAATTAGATAGATTTTTATACGAATTAAATGCATCACGAATTATCGGAATTATCTGTAAATATAATAATAAGAAAATCATTGTCTCTCTTTCATAACCTAATTTTGATCTATATACACCTTTATATTTTAAAACATCAGTACCAACACGTCCATCTTCATGTAATGA
>NZ_JBJFZW010000010.1:0-19025 GCF_045033025.1 Ligilactobacillus sp. LYQ139 | reverse complement strand
GCTGTATTAATAGTTTTATTACATACTTACTATTATTACACCCATCGTTACCAAAAAGCTTATTCGGGTATATTTTTAGTTTTTTATTTTCACTGTCAATTTCATAAAATAAATTACCCTTCTCCTTAGTAATCCTTTCATCATAAAAAAGATCAACACTTATAGGACTAAAAGAAATCACAATAGGCTTACTTTCAGACGTTTGCTTTCTATATCCATCAGCAAAAACTTGTACAAACAGTCTTTTAACATCTTCTTTATCTTTTAATTTGATTTTAAGGGAATTGGAAATATCGAAATTATCAGACGTATCTGAAAATATCACTGATATCTTAATACAAT
This sequence comes from Ligilactobacillus sp. LYQ139, assembly GCF_045033025.1. Taxonomy (NCBI): domain Bacteria; kingdom Bacillati; phylum Bacillota; class Bacilli; order Lactobacillales; family Lactobacillaceae; genus Ligilactobacillus; species Ligilactobacillus sp. LYQ139. Next base: position 18,683 of record NZ_JBJFZW010000010.1, on the reverse strand, counting down.
GTTCCTTCAATTTATTCCATAAAAACGATGTAAACCATTGAACAACTACCACAACTATAATTAGCATTATAAAATTAATAACGGAACACCATAATTGCTTACCAAACAAACGTTGTGTAACATATTTAATTATAAACCATAGAAATGAAACAGAAAAAGAAGGAATAATAGCATTATCAACAATACAATCAATACAATTATATACACTATTCCCCATGTCTAATCCCCGTTATCATTTTACCTAACCGAATTAATTCCACCTTGTTTTTCGGACCATCATACTCAACATAACCTGTATTATGTAAAGTGACATACGTATCCTCCTCTTTTTCTTCAAAAGAATACGTAACATATTCAATTTCTACTGATTCATTACTAGTAATATCTTTTAAAAGAAGAATAACTTCAAGGAGGCTAGCGACACTATGACTACAAGGATTGACATTCATAATCCTATCATTAATTTCTTGCTGCGCTCCATCAGCATTATCCCCTAAGTGAACATCATTAATACAAAAACTTCTGTCGCTATATTTACGAATCTTCTTTTCTAATATTTCTAAAAAAATATATGCTGTAATAGCAATTTGAGAAAAATCTTCTTTTCTATATTTTTTCAATGATTCATAATAATCGTCGCCAAATTCTTTAAAAGAGACTTTATTATTCTTTATTAAAAATTTTCCTTCGCATTTTCCCATTTCTACACCCTCGTATTTCCATACGAAATTTAATTATATGTACGTATAAATAAACAACACTATCATTAATTTCATCATTGACTAGTTTATTCGTACATTGGCTCCTCTTATGATTTATAATCAACACTTAATTAGAAAGCTAAAATACACTGTATTTACAGCTCATTCGCACCTCGACACTATAATAACAAAACCACATACACATAACTACTAAAATGTTAACAAAATTATTAACAGGAAATATGTACAAAAAACAGTCTCTCTGGGAAGAGAAGCTATTTAATCTTAGTACCTAACTATCCTAAACGTTCCGCTTTTTAAGAAGCATTGATCCGCCACATAAATAACTTAGTTATACGAAAATCATAAAAAACATCTTCAAATACCGAAGAACCAATAGGCAGCGATTTTTGCACCATTCGCTGCTTTAACCGGGTTTGAGGAAAAAATTCAGGAAGTGATCAAGGGGCATTCAAAGAAACAGAAAAAAGACGATAGCCGAAAAGCTACCGTTCTTTAATTTGGCAAACAAATGAAAACTACCATAATTGAGTATTAGTAAATACTCCTGTCGGACTGCCTTCCAATTTAACATCCCATGCTAACGATGTTACTTTCATTTCATTTTGTTTATTATGAATTCTCATAGATATGCTCCAACCATTATCGAAATCCAATATTAGGGTGGTTTTGCGTTTAAGTTGTATCTCAAGTAACTTGCTTGGCAATTTCGTTTTACCAACTTTAAATCTAGGTCGAATATTACCATAATTCTTTCCAAGAGTCCCATGCACATTAAACCCTTGTATATCTGTTGAATGGGACTTTTCATCCATGATAATTTTGTAGAAGTCATAAGACCCAAAAAAATATGAAATCAATTTCTGCGGCACATTCTGATTTGTATTTGTACACAGTTTTTCAATTTCATCTTTAAAACACACACATACCTTTGAATATATGTCGTACTTCACGTTAGTATTTAATTTTTTCCAAATCATACCCTGAGATTCATAATTTTTTATTGTATTAATAACGGGCTTTAAATTATTAAAAAAACTACTGGAACATGGGACACCTATCCAATCCGTTCCAAAATCTAAATTTTTGGTAATCCTTGGATGACGCAGTGCTTCATGATTGTGTTTACACGAGATGCCAACTTCCCATTTATTATTTTTCCCATTTCTCACGGCAATAACATCACGAACATCACCTTTTTGACCTTTAGCTTTACTATCCGGAGATATCGATAAATTCAATGGCACCTTACTGTTTACAAGGTTAGGCTCCAGCGATAGCAATAATTTTATGCCTGCCGCTGCGCCTAGGTTGTAGTTTTTCCGTTGTTCATCAATAAGACTTAAAAACTTTGACTTCGCCGTATTAAAAGGCTTATCTTGCGTTACAGTGACACTTTTCCCCATGTGCTCTAACGCTCTCTTCAGTTCGCTCAAGCAAGCATATTCAAATGCTTTACCGTTTTTCATGTTACTTGCCGACATAAGTTTTATAATCTCCTAATCTCATCAAATTTTTTAATTAGCTGTGATCCAACAACTTTAGCCAGTTGACAAGGGACCGCATTCCCAATCTGTTTGTACTTACTCGTCAAACTACCTTCAAATTTCATACCCTTAGGAAAAGTCTGAATTGCCGCCGCTTCTTGATAGGACAACCGTCTTGTTTCACCCAAACCAAACTTCCATAAATCTTTATCAACCTTAGACATGTTTGGTGATCCTGGCCACAACGTAACTTGTTTAGCCATAGCTGGAATTGTATACGAAACATCATCCCAACCACGTTTACGATTCCGAGACATATATCTACTAGAGTAAGGTGCATCACATACGTCTTCCGGTCTAGGATGCGGAAAATTCCCGATTGCATCGCGCAAAGTTACCCTTTTCTTAAAAGGTTTAGGCATCTTAAACTCTATACCCTTAGAATATAGGTCATTACGAATTCCCACAATGATTACTCGACGTCTATCTTGTGGAACCCCGTAGTCAGCTGCATTAACCAAATTCAAAGTAACATGGTATCCTTTACTGCGAAAATCATTAAGAATCGCTTCTTTTATTTCCCCTTTTCCGAGAGTTAGTAAACCCTTTACATTTTCCGCCAAAAAAATAGCCGGTTGTTTTAACTCAACAACTTTAACAAAATAACGGTACAAAATATTTCGACTATCATCTAATTTTCTTGGACCCGCAAGCGAAAAGCCTTGACACGGAAACCCGCCAGATATTATATCTGCATCCGGAATCGATTTAAAATCAACTTTTCCAATATCTCCTTCAACTACTTCAGCGTCAGACCATAAACGATGCGTCTCACACGCATCGTGTGCAAAATCATTTGCCCAAATCGTTTTAAAACCCGCTTGTTCCAGCCCAATATCCAGACCGCCAGCACCACAAAATAAAGAAACATGTGTGTATCTGTTATTGCCCATACAAGTACCTCCATTCGAATACAAACACGACAATAAGATTTATAACAACTAGCACCATTCTATCATGACTTTAAATCAAAAAAAACACAGAAAAGCACCGACACAAAGTCGATGCTCTCCTAGTCTCATTTACTGAGCTGAAAGTTCCCTTTCAGCAAAAATAATAATAACTGATCGTCGGTGATTATAGATGTCAAAATTATACAAAAATTGTGAAAAATTATTAAAGTTCTATTCTTATCGAAATACATGCAAATCTCGCCCACCCTTAACGCATTCAAAACGGTCAGCAAACTCATTTAATGCTTCTTTTTTCAGGTGCGCAAACTGCGACCGGGAATAGCCAATACTTTCGTAGACAATTACATTCGGCAAATGGTTAATGTACAGCTTCGTCAAAATCGTTTGTGCCATGCTCGAGCACCGCATGATTACCATTCCCACCGCATTAATCTCCGTCTTGGCATCAATGTATTTCTGCATTTTTGTTTCGTTTACGTTTTCGTAATGCGGGTTTTTCGGCATCCCATCCATGCTTGGTGACTTCAACGCTGCTGGGCTTTCGTTGGCGATCCGCAACAATCTTGCCACGACCACGGACAGGTAATAATCAACTCGCTTGGCGGTTGCGTCATAATCCAAAACATCATCAAACAGATCGAGCATGTTGTCACCCCTTTTAATCAAACAAAGCCCGGCGAACCGGGCTCTACTAAAGTTGTTTTAATGTCACCGGCATCCCCCGGTAAATACCGCTAGCGGAATCGCACCACTACCGATAGCACAAATCACGTTTGTTTATTTTTACCGGGTCACCCCGATAAACTGCCGCTGGTGGAGTTGAACCATCACAATACCGGTACGGCAACTGAAACAGTGGAAATTGTAATTGCTTTTCGGCACAGGCCTTCCAAACCTTTTTTATGTGCCGAATTTACGCTCCGGGAGTTGAACCCGGACAAGCTAACCGTAGCCGTAAACCAGATAACTAATTACGCCACCCTTCTTCGGGTGAATCACTGACAACGGTCACGAACCGTTTGGCAGGCACGGCGTAAGTAAAGAAACATGTATTTTTGAACGTCCTGCGTCAGTGACACAAAGTGAACTGCTTACATACTATATTTTACCTGCTAAGATAACGCTGACGTGCGCTAGAATCGGGTGTTTTCCGGGATATTATCGTGATTCATCCGAATTAACTTCCACCGTCCAACTTGAACACCCTCGTTAATTGCCTTTTTGGCGCCCACATAACTTAGTCCCGTTGCCATACGAATCGCCGCTAAATTAGACCTATAGATCACTTTACCAGCAGACGATTTTGCCATATAACGGTGTGCCATTAACCACCGCCATTCGGCTACATCCTGCATCGCAAACGTTCCGGTAACCAGTAGCCGTAACACTCCATCATGGTTTCGATGAATTGCCTTGCTTAAATCACTGACTGATCCGCCCCGGTGCATGACTTCGACTGCTGCTTGCCGCTCATCATTCGTCAATGGCTTTGTATGAGATAAACTTACCCAATCAAGCGTCAAGAACTTACCAAGTTTGATACATTCATCCAGCTGTTGCAACGACTGCCGCCCCTGAATCACCGGGGATTTCTTGGTAACTTTACATTGCGCCAATGCGTAACGCCACTGTTCCATCAACGCTTGGAGTTTAATAATCCGGGGATCATCGTCAGGGAGTTTCGCGTAGTTATCCAGCGTCTGTTCGTAGTCATAAAACGCCCACTTAGCTTGCTCAACCGCATCCATGTTCAAACTCCTTTTTCTTAGCATTGTAGCTCTCAAACGAAATCAACTGCGTTAAATACATCAACGCCTTTTGTAAATCCTCCACCCCGTTCTTATCCTGATACCGGGTTAAATATTTAATGACATTCCCCTTGTAGAACCCCACCACTTCCTTGGTTGGGAGCATTCCATTTTCAAACCTAGAAAATAAATCCAAACCATCTGCCCCTTGATAATATTTTGGCTGTAACTTATCCATCATTGTCCCCCTAACTCCTTTGATACATCCTGTACTAGCTCAAACGCTGTTACATAATCATCCGGCACCATGCCGGTACTACAAATCCGTACACAATGTTTATCAATGTAATACATTGCAAACATAATCCGGTTATGCCAAATCACTTCAATTCCGTTGTACGTGGCTTCGGCCAACCAATGATTACATTCGTTATCATGAAGTTCATCGTTTAACTGATTGACATATTTTTCATAATCCGGTCGCTTCTCACTAAAATATTCAGCCACAATCTTGCCATCCATAACCGATTAACCCTCCCTTCACAACTCGGATTGCATCATCCGCATTCCGACACAATCCGTGAATTACTTTGTGCGCCATTAAAAACTCATGAAATCGGACCTGTTCCGGCCGCGGTTTCCCCGTTTCATTCTTCACTTCAATAAAGAAAATCTGTTTGTCACTTAACCGAAATCCCATTAAGTCTGGGAACCCCTTTGGTAGCCCCGTATCAAACCACCGACCATCTGGCATCCGTACCTTGCCTACATTTGTTCGGAATACCCGGCAGTTTTGTTGAGACACTGCCACCCGAATTTGGTTTTGAATAATGTGTTCAGCGGTCACGGGCGGTCATCCCTTAATTCATCTAAACTTACATCCAACGCGTCTGCTATTTTACACATGCTTTTAAATGTCGGATTAAACTTATCAGCGTTCTTCCAACGATACAGCGTAGTTAAACTGATTCCCGTCACTTTTGATAAGCGATAGAATGTGATTCCCCGTTTATCCATCAAATCGGTTAATTTATGGTACATATTATTCCCCCCTTATATACCACATATTGTGTTTTACCTTAGTGCAATATATAACATGTTGTGTTATGCTTTAACAAACTATTACAAAGGATGTGATATTTTATGAACGATAAAATTCAATTATTCGATTACGTTGCAACGCAATATCAACAACTATGCAATAAATGTGACGAACCTGTTAAGTTGAATGTTATCTGGCAACTTAATGGCTCTTTGGTTACTTGTGACACGTATAAAAAAGATGATTATGGTGAACCTTTAAAGATAAGCAAACGTCACAAAAACGTTCCCCGTTTATGGCAATGTAACGAAAGTGATATTCATCCCAAGCAACTTGAAGAAATTAGATCAGAAATCATCGGTACTTTCATAAAAAGTCGATTTTCACAACATCCACGCGACTATACTTATAACTTAGATTGCCTATTTATTACATTTGGCGATATCGTTAAAGTGGCTTCGTGTACATTAGAGTCAACATCCAACGTACTCTATAATCTCAAATTCATTAACGAACCTAAAAAATCGTTATCCTTTTACCATTTAACTGATACCGATACCATTCAGCCAGTTAGCTTAGCCTTAAAAAATTAGATTCAAACTTGAGCTTGTTATAAGCGAATTGAAGAGCTGCGTATGCTTGTTCATACGTTAGATCTTCTTTTTTTAACACCTCCACTACTTTGTTACCAGCCTCTACCGGCTGAACTCCGAATACATCACGAACTTCTTTCTCACGAACAAACTTCTGTAAATATTCATCTTTAGTCATTGCCATAGTTACGCCTCCCGTTAATCCTTTATTAACTCCGTTTGATTACTCTCAATCACAACTCGCACCGTGGCTGTCTGTTTCATTTCCCGCAGCTGGCTTAAATTAACATCCTTACCATTGACCTTTAACGTGATGGTCGTCATATCATTCCGGTCATTCTTAAAACTATCAACATCTGCATTGAATTGTAATTTTTTCATTGTTAAAACCTCCGTTTTTATGTTTGGCGGTCACACTACGGTCACGCATGTGTGACCCACCTCATCCTTACTCTCCCAAGCGATTTAGTGTCGGTCACACGGTCACACTAGATTTCAAACTTTTCTCTGTACTATATATATCTACTAATTATTATTTTTATTAGAAAAATAGTGTAGTAGTGTGACCCAACGTGTAACCAGTGCCGGTATATCAACGTTTATAAAGGTCACACTAAGGGTGTTTATAGCGTGTCTAAGCGTGTCTTAGTGTGACCTTACATACCCGCGTTTAGACTTGCCGCCAACCTTTTTAAAACCCTTCCTAAAATGAAACCGATTAATCATAATATCCGCCACTTTAGCGGCCGTCTTACGATCCTTCGCCATATCAATGTTTTCTCCCAACCGCACTGCAATATCTCGGGACGTAATAAAGTCAACATCCTTTAAATCATTCGATAGCATCTCATCAATCCGATCTTCAATTTCATCCGTGTACATAAAGCTGTACCGTTGTTCTTCCAACGCCTGCTCCTGCTGCTTCGTGAGTTTGAAATTAAAATGCTCATCCTGGTAGAGATGCACCGCTTCACCCCACAACTGCTGTATATATTCTGGTGTTAAATCTTCAATCGGATTTTTCAGTTGCCGGGTTTTACTAACTAACACTGGCAGGAACCGCCGTTCACCTGTTTTATCCTTGAGGTAATACAGCTCATTAGTTGTCCGGGCCATAACGAAGTTCTTAGCAAACCGTTCGGCTTCGTGTCCGTATGGTTTCCGGTACTCGAATTCTTGCAACGTAATGAATTTTTTCAGTACCTCAAAACTCGCTTTGTTCGTTGCTGTTAACTCATCATCATTGATAATTAACGCCCGCCGCATCACTGCAAAGTCGTCCTTGTTATCAAAGGCCGTGAACTGATCCGTGTAATATCCCAACGGCGCAATCTTCTGTAAGAACGTGGTTTTCCCGGCACCTTGGCCACCAACTAAATCTAGGACAAAATCAAACTTTGTTTGCGGATAAAACGCCTTGGCAACCGCACCGCAGAAAAATAGCTTCGTAATCAACTCCACCACTGGCGTATGGTCTACCCCCAAATATTCTGGTAGCAGTGTTGCTAACCGCTCCTGCTCGTCCCACTGTTTACGGGCAGCATTCATATAATCAACAATCGGGTTATACGCATGGTGGCGTGATACCACGGTGATTGCGCTCCGCACTCGCCGTTCATCAAACAGTACGTGGTTATAATGCGGGCTGCTTTCGATGTACGAAGCAATCTCGGAATAATACGCATCCACTAACCGACCAGGCTGAATGTTTAATTCCGTTGACCCCTTAACTACGTCGACCTCGGAGGTAAAAAGGTTATACCGAAACCGGCCTTTTAATTGCTCATCATGCTCCAGAATCAGTTCGATATTACGCAAACTGTTCACCCGGATTTTGCCTTTATCAGTCAGAATGAACGGAATCACTGGTTGTTTCCGTATGTGGTTACGTTGCATCAAGCGGAGTTTGTTGGCCGATTTTTCATCCAGTTTGATGGTTTTCAACTGCTGCTCGCCTCCTTACTTCTTTTTTAATCATGCTATTAACAGTGGCCGTTACCTCTTGCGCTGGTAAGGGTGTCGGCGTGTTATCATTCGCAATCTTGGCTAATTCATACGTAACTTTAGGATCTACACCCCGAAATAGCAGGCCGCCACAAAACTCCGCCAGCATGTTATTCCGTCCACCCGTCACGCCAAATCCGTGAATAATCTCCTCAAACAACTCCGCTGTTTTCGTCCGTTCCGTCACGGTGTAGTCATTGTTAATTGCACCGTGATAAACTGGGCGGGACTTTCTACGGATCAACTCCATTAATCCAGTGGGCGCCTGCTTAATTGGTTTCTGGTTTAACCAACGGTATCGTTTGCCATCCACAATACTCGGAGCGACCATCACGTAATTATTGTGATGAGCTTTCAGGTCAATCCCCGGTAATATCCCAATATGTTGCGTCATTGTCGTTCCTTCTGGTTTCAGGAAGAAGTACTGATAACCACCATGCGGGGTTTGTTGTACCAACGTACCCTTAAACCATTCCGGATGGTTTAAATCCTTAAACGACTGAATCCCGTTTGCTCCATCCTGGTGCACGTCAACGTCAAACACGAAAAACTGATCCGTCCGGAGAGCGATGTTTGCATAAGGATGAGTTCGCCAGAATTCTTGAATCTCATCCACAGTTAGTGGTGATTGGTCGGCAAAGGTAATCATCGGTTTCTTCCGAATCATCGGAATCACAGACAACCCTTTCTGGGCGTATCGCACTGCATACTGTACTAAATTCTGCATTACACCCTCCTTTACTAACGGGCTTTTCACCCGTTCGGTGGATTACGGTCACTGCCGGAAACAATCTAGAATGGCATCCCGTTATCCGGTGTGTTTGAATTAGCGTTATCAGCAAACGGGTCATCCTGGTATTCCTGAAATTCGTAATTTCGGTAAGGGTTGTCTGGATCTTTCTTGTTCGCCTGCTCTTTGATTGTCATTACCAGCATCTTGCCCTTGTATGGCTCAAAAGCATCAACGAGCTTTTCATAAATATCCGTAACCGTTTCTCCCGTAATCATTTCATCAGTAATCGTTAGGCCGACTAATGCGCCAATGGTTGTGAGAGTTTTGATATTCTTCATCACTACAAAATCTGGCATCGGTGAACCGTCTTTCTTCTTTTCATCCAGGTTTACCCCAACAAATTCTGCTTGCCCGGCGTGCTCACCATCAATCACCAACATCTTAAAACTCAACTGTTCCCAACCACTCTTCTGTGAAACAAAGTGAGAGGTTGAATCCAAGGAAACGGTATACTCACCTTCAGGCAACTTATCAAAATTACTGTTAATACTGTCCTTTTTCGGGTCAAAATTTTTCTGCGTGGTGTGGAATGCGTCTAATAAACTCATAATTAATCTTCTCCTTTACTTGTTACTCTTTTTTGTTGGAAACATATTCTTAACCGATTGCAACAATCGTAAAATCTTGGGATCACTAATGTTCTCTGGTTGGTATTCTGTTCGCCGATCCGTTACGCTGCGGTAGTACGTATCGTTACCAAACTTTTGCGTGTGAATCACCAAGTCGCAGTTCCCGTTTACGATGTTGTAGTACTTTGTTTTTAATGACGGCCGAGTTTCAGTACGGCCAGTTTGCTCATCCGTGTTCTCAATTTCGCGACTAATAAAAATCACATTCATCGGCAAGGCTTTGAGATCCATGACAAACTGCTGCAATACCGTGTTAAATAAGGCGTAACCCTTGCCGTACGGAATATCGCTTAATGCAGACACTCCGTTGCTAATACAAATCGCCTGCTCAATCATCACGCAAATATCATCAATCACATCGACAATCACGGTTTGAAACGTGACCCTTGGCTGCTGAAGTTCCGTTACAACCTTGTCCAACTGTTCGATTGCTGACTGCTTTAGTTTCCCGTTTGTGTCCCGGATATTCCGAATCTGAATACTTGGTGCAGTTCCCATCGCGCTGTTGCCGTCAGTGTTTAGTACTAACGGGTGCGGGAAGAAACTTGCGAAATAACTCTTGCCCGACATCGTGGCCCCGTAGATGAAGAAGTTGTGTGGCTCACTCTTGGGCGTTAATGGTTTATCTGCTGGTAAAATACTCACCGCTTACCCCTCCTTAATTTGTTAAACATCACATATGCCCATCCGGACTTATATCCGTGTAGTTTGGCGTATGCTTGAAATTCCTGTAACGTCTTTAATTCGCCGACCCGCTTATCAGCAACCTGCTTCATGGTGTTATCCCGGACCATCTGCTTAATTAACTCCTGCCGGTGGTTAGCAGCGGTAATCTTTTGCAACCGGTCATTTGTTTCATCATAGTGGATGACTTTTGGCGTAATATCCGCACCGCATAACGGACAGCGGTTATTCTGAACATCCTTGCGATAGAACACCCCGTAGCAGTAGTCGCATTGCAAAGGTGTTGGTACATCGCTGCCATTCTGCTTACGCTTACATTTCTCGTGCGTTACCATCGTCTGCTCCCAGTTACGCTCCTCATTCGGCAACCCGAATTCTTTCCAATTAGCAACGTGGTCGATAATGACCGCTCGCTTGCCTTCTCGGGGATTTAAACATCGCATGGAAAACTGGAGATACAAGGCTAATGATGCTGTTGGTCGGACCATAATCACGCAGTCAACGTTAGGTAAATCCAACCCTTCCGTAAACAGATTGACGTTGGTTAGGATCTTAACCTTTCCTTCCCGAAAATTTTGAATAATGAGATCCCGCTTGGTTTTATCAGTGCTACCATCCACCTCAACCGCTGATATTCCAGCTTGATTAAAACGGTCTGCAATCGCTTGGGCATTCTCAATCGAATAGCAATACACAACCGCTTGCTTCCCGTTCGCAATTTTCTGGTAGTGCTGAACGACATTGCCATAAATCTTATGGTCTAATGCTTCATCCATGCTTTGCGTGGTGTAGTCGCCGGTACTGTTCCGCTTCAACTTCTGCCGGTCAATATAATCAACGGAATAATAGTCGAATGGTGCCAGGTTCCCGTGTTGAGTTAGCCATTTAATTGATTTACCTAGCACAATATCATCGGCAATCTTATCCAGTTGTTGATGACCCGTTCGTTGTGGCGTTGCCGTAAACAGTAACTTAATTGCTTGCGGGAAAGCATTCAGGATCCGCTGGTAGGTCTTGGCAAGTGCGTGGTGACCTTCATCCACAAAAACTACTTGCGGTTCAGAAATATCATCCACGTGTCGGGTAATAGTTTGCACCATCCCCAACTGCGTCAACCTCATATCCACGCCCTGCTCCTCAAAAGTTTGCCGGGCTTGATCGATAATTTCCTTCCGGTGCACCACAAACAGTACTCGGTTACCTTTCGCAGTTGCTCGCCGTGCAATCTCGGCCATCAATACCGTTTTCCCCGTTCTCGGCGGAGATTGCACAACGATTGTCTTATTACCTTTTTTTGCTGATTCATTGATTTCATTCAGCAATTCCTGCTGATAATCTCGTAACGTATACATTACTTAATCGTCGTTTTCCGATTTGGCTTTAATTCCATTCCTGGGATCATTTCACCGGCTTTAAGTTCCGCATAAGCAGCTTTCTTATCAACCGTGGTAACCACCCGGGTCGTCAGATAATCGTCTGGCACCTGATCCTCGTTTGTCACTACCACGCTGGCACGATAATTCCGGGGTTTCAGTAGATGATTTGTCGTCTGCATCTCCTTTAAGCCGGCATCATCAATCGCTGCTGTTAGGTAGTTCATCAGCGACCGGTTTTTGTTATCTAACCGCTTTTTGGTTTCGGTTAGTTCCTTAACTTTGTCTTTCAGCCAATTAATTTGCGAGTTGTTCTTTTCAATCCACGTGGCAATATTGTCTAACTTAACCTCCCGACTATCATTGATAGCGTCCAGAGTATCTTTAAGTACTTCTGGTTCTAAATCTTCCTGTTGTTCCAGCTCACGATATTTTTCATTGAGTTCAAATAGGTTCATTACAATCCCCTCCTAAGTCCGATTGCGACATCCCGCATAACTTCATCACTTTCTGCTACTGCTAAAAAATCTAATAACGTTGTCCGGTACTGCTTAGGCATTAACCACACGATTTTCGTCAAACCGCCGTGAAAGTATTGCCTTTGAAGCTCAATCGGCATAAACTCATTAATAGAGATTTTAGGGAGTTTAGCGATTGCGCTAAGCTCTTTTTTATTAGCAGCACCTTCGTTTCCTTTCATTCGCATCACCTCCTCTAATGTTCCCGGGATTCATCTGCCCGTCCTAAAAAGTAGCCAAACCATCCAGCAATTAAACCAATCATCATGCCCAGCCCGTAGAAGCACGTTACATAGCTAAACAACATGACGAACGAAGCGCCCAATGCGAATGCACTAACCATCAGTGCAATAAATTCCCAGTTCATTGTTCTCATCTCCTTTGCTATTTTGATAAACTGGTACTCATAAGGAGTGATACCAATGAGTGAACGTCTATCATTACGTGATAAATTACTAATTCATAAAGCATGTAGAGTAGCCGATGACATTATGTTTGTAAAAAAAGTTAGAGTTAAAGATATAATCGGTAGGCACGACTGGAAAAATAAAAAATACAATCGTCTAGCCCGGTTAATTCAGTTGAATTACTTTACTCCTACTCCAAACAATGACTCACCCGATGTAGAGTGCCTTTTAATTAACGACAATGCTCGTTATGAAAGCGAAGCACTTCTTGACTACATCCTCGAAAAATTTATATTCTCAATCGTCATCCCTATAATTGTTTCAATTATTACAGCGTGGCTCACAGTGAAGTTGTAACGTGACTTAATGCAAACCCAATACCGTTCCAATTAATGCGCCGATAATTGACGAAATAATCAGGCATAAAATATCCACTTTATCCATTCTTCACTCCTCCTACTTCTTCGGGATTAGTAACCCCAAAATCAAACCGATAATGATTTCAACAACATCAATTACTTTCATCGAATCAACCTCTCGTCCCATTTAATGCGCATGCGATTCTCGTTCATCCACTGACTAGCCGGATAAACAAAAATTAACTGTTTTCGTCCCCGGCCACCATGCGGATTAAGCAACCACCCGCCTTTAGCAAAATCAATCTCGTCCGCAAACGGAATGAAGATTGCTTGCCGTACCCATTCAGCCGAGCGTCCACCACAGAATTGAGTACGAAACTCATTCACGTCACATGTTCGGCCTTGTTGCGACCGTTCTTGCAGTTCTTGTAATTCTGTCTGCTTTACCAGCACGTATTCTTTAGGGACTTGGATCGAAACTCTGGCTTCAATCGTCTGCATGTTTACCCCCTAATTCCGTAGTCACGGATCAAAACCTGAACAAACTGCCGTGCTTTAGGCGTGTCCTTTGATCCGGTTAAGTAATCATGAACCGTCTGCTTGGGCATTTTGTACGCCGTACCAACATCGGCGTAACTTAAGCCGTTTGCTTTCAGATAATTCAGAACCACATCACGCTGAATTTTGAATTCTGCCATACCTTGCACCTCTTTCCTTTGATAAAATGCTGGTAGTAATAACGTGGAGGTTTTAACAATGACTGTTACTTTAATTTCACTAGCTGTTGCAATCGGATCTATCCTGGCACCAGTGTTCACTACGCTAATCAACAAGCATTATGAAGTAGTAATGCGAAAAATGAGTTTTGATTATCGGGTAGCTCGGAATGAGTTGAAACGCGTTCAAAAAGAATATGATGACCTTAAATCGGCTGCCGAAGATTTTGTGAATGCTGCCAACCATGCGATTGCACACGAACAAAATTTCACTGACAGCATTAAGCAAAATTCAGAGGGTAAACATAACTCTCCATACAATCCAGCTATCGAGGACTTTCTTCAAAGTACGCACCGTTTACGTTTATTGATTAGTGATTCTGAAATCCTTAAAAAGATTTCGGAGTTAACAATGTCAATTCGCACTATTTCTAATGCCGAAAAATTAAACGCCATTACTCAACCGATCAACAATCTTCTTAATCAAAAGGCCAATGAAATCAGTGAGTTAAACAAAAAATTATCCACGTTGCTAACACGGTCATAACCACGCTGCACCAAACGCCCATATACTGGACGTTTTTTTTAGGCCAAATTATTGGCCAAATAAAACTGGTGATGTAAATTACTGCCATCGTCCCCCACAAAACTAATGCGGCTGAACCGAATGAATAATAATGCGCCATTGCAAACCTCCTTTCACTTTGCCCACCGTCCCGCGCACCGTAAGAAAAAGCGTAATAAACATTTCGTATTATTGTGAAATAATCGTTGACAGTGTTCTACCAAACGGGTAATATAAGCGTATAAAAACAAGCCTTAATTCGATCATAAACATCCAAGAAACCGCCAAGTTCTGTGCTTATGATTCGCTTTAGGTTACGCTTTTTATTACGTTTTAACTTACGGCTATTATATTATCCCATTCGGGAGAACTTGTCAACATAATTCTCCTTATTGGTAGATAGTTAATTGCCTATTTTTTGGAGGCATCTATTATGAATGTGCTAGACCGCATAAAAAAGTTAGCAAAGAAACAAGGGAAATCACTAAATCAAGTTGCTAACGAACTTGGGCTTGGTAACAGCACTTTATATCGTTGGGACACTCAAATCCCAAACGGTGAATACTTATCGAAAGTTGCCGACTATTTCCACGTATCAACCGACTACCTACTCGGTCGTGAAGATAAATCGGCAACATCCGATCTTAAGCAATTCCTGGAAGAAAACTATGATTCGGGGATGACCTTTGAAGGACGACCACTAACAGATGATGAGCGGGAACGCCTAAAAATAGCACTAACCCAGGTATTTTGGAAATACCATAATAAACTTTAAGGACGGTGCTATATGGATTTAAAAAAAGGGATTTGGGGAATTAAAAGTCAATACGGCACATGTAATCCATTTGAAATTTGTCGCCAAGGAAATATTCCAATTGAATACGTTGATATTGTTTGTCCGTTGGCTGAAACAGTGTTTTTACACGGACATCCGATTATTTTGCTATCGGGGGAACTAGCAGAATCACCAGAACGCTACTTTGTCTGTGCACACGAATTAGCACACGTTGAACTACACAATGGTTTGCAGGGTTACTATGCGCAAAACAGCGTAAACCGTGCCAAAACGGAATGTGAAGCTAACAGGTTTGCAGCTGAATTGTGCAAACAACTTTACGAGGAAGAATATGGTGAATGCCCTGATTGTTTCAGTTGTCTACAACGCATGTATGGCGTTAATCAAGCTATGATGGATTATTTATAAAAAGTGAAAAAAAGGTGTGTTTATATACTATGACAAAGAATAGTCAAAGCAAAAGCTTCAAAATTAATTTAGTGTTACTACTTTTATCTTTTCTTTTCTTGATATTATTCGATAATTTAAATCTAGGACAATTTTTTGCAATTTTAAATACTATTTTGCTTGTTTTAAAATTTGTATTCTCAAAGTCTACGCTTAAACATTTTAATGTTCAGCTCACGGAAAAACAGTCAACGTCGATTGATAAATTTAATTATAAACTAGGGTTGACATATTTATCCTTTATTCTTATAAAATTAGCCTTCGAATTAAATTGGTTTAAAAATACGTTTTCTGCGATCGTTGCATTATTTTTATGTATAATAAATTTTATTTGCCATTTAGGGACCACCGGAACTCGAAATTGGGAGCTTGTTTTTATCTTTCTTCTTACCTCACTTTGTTACAGTATCCTAAATTCCCTATTTAAACGATTTTTAAAAAAACTATTTTAAATTTATAAGGAACAATTCGACGCTAATCAAATTCCCACTCTATTAAATCACGAAAAATAAGGAGTGATTCTATGAAAATGCAACTTAAATTTTTTTCTAGTAAAAACAGCAATTTCAACTCAAATGAGGAAAAATTAATCAAAAGATCTTCCCATCGCTTTTTAGAAATTTCAAAAAATGATGAATGGAAATCCGCTATATTGCCTAACTGGTTGGACAATGTATCTTATTGGCTGGATAAAGAAAATAAAAACGACCTGCCTAAAGGTTATTACTACTATGAACGTGGCACAATTATTCGCGTTGATTTTGGGGTTAATATGGGAAGCGAATTTTGTGGCTTGCACTTTGCGATTGTGTTAGACAAAAAAGATAACAATCAAAAAAAGACACTAACAGTAGTTCCACTAACCTCTAAAAATAAAGGTGGGAGGTTTTCACTCGGAAAAGAAATTTTTAATCAGACTACTCATATATTGAATCAGCGTACACGGGAATTACAGGAACAAACAAATATTCTTTTCGCAAAAACAAAAAAACTTTTTTTGAGTGGCGTTAATGATGTAAACAAGAAGAACGCCTTGAATATAGAACTTGATCATTGCTTTGATGAAGGCAAATATTTTAGAGATGATATTGAAAAATTAATTTATGACGGTAATTATGATACAAACAAAATTAAACAATTGTTTCAAGAAGCACTGACTAATAAAAAAGAAATAGAAAATCTCAATAAAGTCATCAATGTCTATTCAAGATATAACAAAAATACGTATGTGCGCTTATCTGATATAACTACTATCAGTAAACTTCGGATCCGCAAAATTAATAAGTATGATCCTTCCGGAAAAATTAAACTAACTACTCAACAAATGGCGGCAATCAGCGATAAGTTAATGAAGCTCTACATCAGTAAATAATGATTGACGTCTGAATAGACGTGTGTGATAATATAGTTACTGGGAGTTAAGCTCCACTTATTAAAGATATACGTAGACTTTAGGTCTATAGAACGCCATTGTAATATTCAATGGCGTTTTTTTATTAATTAAATCTCGTAAAAGGTGGTGTATTTAAATGGCAAGCATAACTAAACGTGGCAACAAATGGCAGGCGCGAGTATCGTATTATACTTCGGATCAGAAACGGCATTTTAAAAATAAATCTGGATTTGCTACTAAAAAAGAAGCAATGAAATGGGCGACTGAAAATGAATCAGCAATTAACAACGGTTATTCATTGATTAATGCTGATACTCCTTTTGATGAATACTTTTGGAACTGGTTTGAACAATTTAAAGAAAGCAACGTTAGCGAACGTACTAAAGCAACATATAAGCAGGCGTTTAATGCTCTTCATAAACACTTACGAATGCCGATTGGTAAAATTAATCGAAAGGTCTACCGGTATTTTCTTAGTACTTATGGGCGCAATCATGCTAAATCAACCGTTAGTAAATACAACTCACTGTATCACGCTTGCGTAAAAGAAGCGTTATATGACGGCGATATTAAACGGGATTTTATCGAAAACGTAGATCTTGTTTACGATAAGACCAAAAGTAGAAAAGTCGACTATTTAAGTGTCGCTGACATGAAAAAACTATATTCTTATATTAATCAAACTCGGGATCATCATTTTACAGCAAAATACATGATTTTAACCGCCCTACTAACGGGAGCTCGACTAGGCGAAATACAAGCCTTAACATGGGATGATATTAATTTTAACTTCAAAACAATAACGATTAACAAAGCCTGGTATGAACCAACAAAATCCTTTAAAGATACTAAAAACGAATCTAGCAATCGCATTATTCGGGTAAATAAAGGATTATTAGAGATTTTATCGGAACTTAAATCGAATCAACATGAGCAAGTTTTCATTAATCAGTATAAGACAGTCCCTACATCCGCTGCGGTAAATAAAACGTTACGTGAAAGCCTAGCTGCTTGCAACATTGACAAAAAGGGATTCCACTTCCACTCCCTACGTCATACACACGTTGCTTATTTACTATCAGAAAGCGTGGATATCTATGCGATCGCTAAACGCTTAGGACATTCAGACGTTACCACTACTACCCGGGTATATTCATATTTGATTGATGAATACAAAACAAGAACTGATAACCTTATCGAACAATCTTTAAATAGATTTAGTACTCAAAAAAGTCCTACGTACGAATTTAATTTATAAATACTCATTCTTTGTGTCACACCTATACCAATTTGGCAACTTTTGTTAATCATCAAATTTAACATACGCAAAATTCACGAATGTGTACACCGTGTGCACAATGTACCTCAAAGTACTGGTATTATAGGTTTTAAATATCCTGTACTCTCCTTTTTAATGAGTCATATGTTATCAC